>CAZEWH010000027.1:0-1158 GCA_964515785.1 uncultured Gammaproteobacteria bacterium | reverse complement strand
TTCGTCCTGCTAAGAATCGACCGGTAAAATCGTTATTGCCACCACGATATCGGCTGGGAGAAGTTGTAAGGCAATTTGAGCGGTGGCTTGAAGAAGATTGAAAAGAAGAGTGATGAGAGTGGTTCATATCATCACTGATCTCGATACAGGTGGTGCCGAGATGATGCTCTACAAGTTGCTCTCTGAGCAGTGTGCTAACAGAGAAATTGAGAGCTTCGTCGTATCACTCATGGGGCACGGCCCAATCACTGAAAGAATTGAGAACATTGGCGTAGAGGTGTATAGCTTGAATCTAGGACAGGGTGAGAGGCCTAGTCTTGGGGTGCTTTTACAATTGATTCGATATGTCCGAATGATAAAACCACAAGTCATTCAGGGGTGGATGTATCATGGAAATATTGCTGCTACCGTTGCGGCATTTTTTTTGAGCTTGTCTTTTAGAAAAGTTGCGTTTTTCTGGAATGTTCGACAGACACTTTATGATCTCTCCAGCGAAAAAGGTTTGACACGATCATTGATCATCCTGAGCAGATGGTTCTCCTGGTGGCCTAGTAGGATTGTTTACAATTCCTCTCTGAGTGCGCAGCAACATGAGCAGATTGGATTTTCTTCCCGCAGACGGCAATTGATTCCCAATGGATTTGATCTGAATCGTTTTCGGCCAAAACTTGTAATGCGCAAACAGATCAGGGAAAGTCTGAACCTTCCTGAGGACATATTGCTGGTTGGCCATATCTCTCGATTTCATCCGATGAAAGATCATGCAACCTTGCTGAAGGCTGGTGCACTTCTCGCAGATTCTTCTGAACGGATTGGACTGCCAGTGGTTTTTCTGCTGGTCGGTCGAGGGGTCACGAATGAAGAGGGAAATTTGAGTGAGTTGATTGCCAGTTTAGGGGTTACAGAGAAGGTGTTACTATTAGGTGAGCGATCGGATATTCCAGACATAATGCGTGCGCTGGATGTGGCAGTCTCCCCGTCTGCCTGGGGTGAGGGGTTTCCCAATGCGGTAGGCGAGGCGATGGCTTCAGAGGTGCCTTGTGTTGTAACGGATGTGGGAGATTCGGCCGCGATTGTTGGTGATTCCGGCTTGGTAGTGGATGCAAAGAATCCTTCTGCATTGGCCTCTGCTTTATTGGAGCTGTTGAGTAATCAAGA
>CAZEWH010000026.1:0-1179 GCA_964515785.1 uncultured Gammaproteobacteria bacterium | reverse complement strand
ATCCAAAAAATGCCGATGATGATAAAAATCTTTTTTTTGTCCATAGTATTATGCGTTAAGTTTTATAAAATCTTCTTTGATTTGTCTTCTTTTTCTTTCCATTGCGATTCCGCCAAGAACCAATATTAAACCACCAACAATGAAGAATAGAGATCTATCCATTAAATCCCAAAAGAAATCAAAGTATTTGGCAAATATAAACACTGAAAGCCAAAATATTCCGATGTTTACTATTTTGATATCTGATCTTTGATAGCCAATGTAAATCAAAAATATTGTTAATCCAGCAAAAAGTAAGTTGTAGATAACAGTGTAGACGTTTGATTCGGCTGGAAAGAAAAAGAAAAGAAGTGTAAAGCCAAGAAGTCCTAAGGCAGCCCCGCTTTCAAATGAATTAGTTTTTGATTGAGAAGGATTAAATAATAAGTTAACTACTAATCCAATTATAGATACAATAGAAAGTAGCACTATTGGGAAGGTTATTTGAGAATAATTTAATTCGTTTGCGAAAATACCAAATATAATGCCGTCGTTTTGTGTAGAGAATAAGCTAAATGTAAGCAAAAATAATGATAACATTACTACTTTTATTCCAAATATTCTAAATATTCTTGCAACTCTTGATAATTGTTTTTTGTAATAATGTAATCCTCCAAAACTAAATAATAAAGCCCCAGAAAACATTAATATTATTGGTATATGATAAAATTCTTTTATGCCTACAAATAAGAAAGTCCAGATAAAAAATAGTAAAGATGAAAGGGCAGCAATTGGTTCTGATCTAAATGCGTAAACAAGCGGCAGTACTCCAATAAGCCAAATCAAGACAAGCGAATGTGCGTTGGCGTTGATGTGGTAAATTTGTGCAATTAGAAAAATGCTTGCTCCGAAAAGTAAAGCCCCGAGAAAAAATAGAGAAACCCCGACTTTGGGCAGATTCTTTTTATCGTACTTAAATAGATACCCTAAGTAATATGCCCCAAAGGTACTGCCCAGTAAAATTAAAACTTTCATTAAATCAGGTATTTCTCTCCAGTTTGAGGCGACAAATAGAATTGCACCAATGCCAAGCAATATTGCTCCGATTGTAGAAATTGCCACAATGAATTTATTCGACCTTTCTTCTTTGCTTTTCTGATCTACATCAGCAAGCATTTTTTGGGCTTGTTCCTGGGTTAT
>CAZEWH010000025.1:0-1182 GCA_964515785.1 uncultured Gammaproteobacteria bacterium | reverse complement strand
TCGCCTAACGTTCGCGTGTATGAGAAGTTTGCGAAGTAAATTTGGGCGGAGGTTTTTGTAAAAAGCCGTAGCCTCATACACGCTGTTAGCTGATGTAAATAAATTCGCGAGCGATAGCGAGCATTATTCGGGTAAAATTATTTTATGAATCAATTTTAGGAAGCTTGATATCTTCTTCACAAATTTTCTTGTATCTTTGTAAGAATACTGATGGATTATCTCTTGCCTCAACGATTTGTTTTCTAAAATTTTCTATACCATCATTTTGCAAAACAGTAGCAACAATTTTATTACCAACGACATAAAAATGTCCCATATTTTTAAATTCTTCATCTTTATACTTTTCTAATCTATCACGATTATCTTCTGAAAAGAAAGAGTTAAATGAATCGAAAGATCGTTTTGTGTATTCTGTGAAATTCCGTCCTTGATTAATATGGTGTTTTTCTAACGATTGATTGCTAATCAAAACGGCTAATCCTTCATCTACTGTTTTAAAAACAACTTGGTCTTTCAGAGATTGGTCAGACATTTCATTTTGTTTTGAATCCGACCATTCTGATTTTTCTGCCATCCAATGATGAAAAACTTCATGTGTTACACCTTCTTTAATTTTTTCAATTGGATCTTGTTCAAACAATAATCGTCCCAAATCTACGGTTATAGTATCGTTGTCAATACAAAAATCGGCTTTTTCGTTCATAGTAAAAACAATTTTTGCTTTATCGGAAGACCAGTTGGGCAAAAATTTACCCAATCTTTTAACCACCTCGTCTTTTATTTCATCTATCTTACTTTCCAATTCTCTCTTAATCTCTACAACCTTTTCTTGCCCATCTCTTGCTTTATCAACTTGAAATTGCCAAATGGTTTCAGGTTGAGAATCTTTAATCAAACCGTCTTCTACCGCTTTTGTAATTCTATCTTTGTTTTGTTCTAAATTTTCCTTATTTTTCTCAAACCATTTTTCTTTATCACCTAATGAATGAAGTTTTTCATCATAAAAAGTATGCACTACATTATCATCACAAAAATCGAAGGATAGAGCATCTATATTAATCCGTCCTTCCTTTTGTGATTTTGGTTTTTCGATATTGTTAGATATTTCTGGATTCATAAAATAATTTTGCCCGAACAATTTTTCTGCGATAGCAGAAAAGAATTTATTTATTTCAGCTAACG
>CAZEWH010000024.1:0-1335 GCA_964515785.1 uncultured Gammaproteobacteria bacterium | reverse complement strand
GAAGTTGAACAATATTTATGGGGAGCTGCGAATTTACTTAGAGGTCCGATTGATAATGCAGACTTTAAAGCATATATCTTCCCATTACTTTTTTTCAAGAGAATATCTGATGTTTATGATGAAGAGTTTAATCAAGCATTAGAAGAATCTGGAGGAGATGAAGAATATGCTGCTTTTCCTGAGAATCATACATTTATTATTCCAGAAGATGCACATTGGAAAGATGTAAGGTTGAAGACTAAAAATGTTGGACAAGCAATCCAATATGCTTTTAGATCAATTGAAAAAGAAAATCCTGATTTATTATATGGGATTTTTGGTGATGTAAATTGGTCAAACAAAAATAGACTTTCTGATGAATTACTAATTAACTTAATTGAACATTTCTCAACCAAGAATCTTTCTAAGAAAAATGTTGAGCCAGATGTTTTAGGACAAGCTTATGAATATTTGATTAAAAAGTTTGCAGATCTAACAAATAGGAAAGCTGGAGAGTTTTATACTCCTCGTGCAGTTGTAAGTTTAATGGGAAATATTCTAAAGCCAAAAGAAAGAGATACCATTTATGATCCTGCATGTGGTTCTGGTGGAATGTTATTAGAAGCATTTAATTATGTGAAAAGGAAAGGTGGAGACGTAAGAACTTTAAAACTATATGGTCAAGAAAAGAATCTAACTACTTCTGCTATCGCGAGAATAAATTTATTCTTACATGGAGTTGGTGATTTTTCTATAGTAAAAGGAGATACATTAAGACACCCAGCGTTTCACGAAGGAGATGCTTTATCAAAATTTGATGTTGTAATTGCTAATCCGCCATTCTCTTTAAAGAACTGGGGTGCTAAACAATGGGCTAAAGATCCATTTGGAAGAAACATCGCAGGAACACCAACAGATAATAACGCAGATTTTGCTTGGGTTCAACATATGATCTCATCAATAGCACTTCCTAATGGAAGGATGGGCATAGTTTTACCACATGGTGCATTATTTAGAGGGGGTGTAGAGGGTAAAATCAGAAAAGAATTATTACAAAGAGATTTGCTTGAAACAGTAATTGGTCTTGGTCCAAATCTATTTTATGGAACAGGCATAAGTGCTTGTATTTTGATCTTTAAATTAAATAAAGAAAGCAAGAAAAAGAATAAAGTGCATTTTATTGATGGTTCTGAATTGTTTACTAAAGGAAGAAACCAAAATTTCTTTCGTGAAGAACATGCTAAACAGATTTTAGAATGGTATAATAAATATGAAGATCTTGAAAATGCAAGCAAGATTGTTGATTTAGCTGAAATTGAAGAAAATGAATTTAATTTGAATATATCTAGGTATGTT
>CAZEWH010000023.1:0-1339 GCA_964515785.1 uncultured Gammaproteobacteria bacterium | reverse complement strand
AACGTTAGGCGAAATAAATTTTATTTTTATGGCAAAAGATATTCGTAAAATTGTAAAAGAAGGTTACGAAAAAGGAGATTATGTTGGTCATTTTCGAACTAATCATAAATTAACAAAACTAGAAAAAAGGTTTCTTGACCACCTGGTTGCCCTTCTTCCTGAAAATGGCGAAATCCTCGATCTTGGCTGTGGCATTGGAATACCTTTCGACAAATATCTTGCAGATCACAATTTAAAAATAACTGGTATTGATGTAGCATCAAAACATATAAAACAAGCTAAACAAAATATACCAACTGCGACATATATTGAAGGTGATTTTTCTATTATGGACTTTGGCAAGAAAAAATTCGATGCTATTATAGCTCTGTACTCTATTTTCCATATTCCACGAATAGAACAACAAGGTTTATTCAATAGAATGTATAGCTTATTAAAAGACAGTGGATTAATATTAATGACCCTTGGCACAAGTAATGAAGAAAGTATGAACACTTTTTGTGATGCGCCAATGGTTTGGAGTAATTATGATCCTGATAAATATAGAAAAATGATTGATAAATCTAATTTTAAAATTATTGATAGTGAATACGAGGGGCAACCAGGAGATAACGAATATCATTGGTGGATTTTATTAAAGAAAAAATAAAATTTACATCGCCCAACACAGGATATGAGACTACGAGAAATATTTTTAATATGATTAAAATAAAAAAGAAAATAATCTTTTTTGATGGTGACGGTACACTTTGGTATCCCAAAAAAACAAAATATCAAGAAAAACCACACTGGGTGTATTCACTGAATGAGAGTGAGGATGCTCACTGTAAACACTTAATTATGATACCTACTGTATTATCTACTTTAAAAAAACTAAAGAAGCTGGGGATTATTACAGTATTACTTGGAACGCATCCACATCCCCCAAAAGAATCTGCTAATATAATCAATAATAAAATATCACATTTCAAATTAGATAGTCTGTTAGATGAAGTTCACGCTACAAGAGAATATCATAGCTCAAAAGGAGAGTTTATGGTCAAAATTTTAAAAAAAAGAGGTATTCCTAAAAGTAAGGCATTAATGGTTGGCGATAATTATCGTTGGGATTATAAGCCAGCTAAAGAAGTTGGTGTGGATGCTTTGTTGATTGAATCAGATTACATGACAAAAGATCGTCAGGGTAAAAGAATAAAAAGAACCATTAGAAAATTAAGTGATATTTTTAATCATATTTAATAAAAAATATTTCTCTCCGTCCAAATTGTCTCCTTACAGATATGATGTTATAATTTTATCATATCTGTTTCGGAGCCAACTTCTCATATCCCATTCCGTT
>CAZEWH010000022.1:0-1434 GCA_964515785.1 uncultured Gammaproteobacteria bacterium | reverse complement strand
GTTATATTCAATCAGAAGTCGGCCTACGAAAGCGCGCGCAAAATGGATAAATTAATAAAACTCTTCTTCTAATACTAAATTATGAATAAATCTACTAGTAAAACTGATGAAAAATTTATTAGAGAATGTATAAAACTTTCAAAGAAGTCTGTACAGAATGGTGACGCTCCTTTTGGGGCTGTTGTTGTCAAGGATAATAAAATAATCTCTAAAAGCACAAATAATTCACAAAATAAAGTTTCCGATCATGCAGAAATTATCGCACTTCATAAAGCACAACAAAAATTAAATTCATCTGATTTATCTTCGTGCATTTTATATTCTAATTGCGAACCCTGTCCAATGTGTGCGTTTATGATCAGGGAGTATAAAATTGGAAAAGTTGTTTTTTCTCTTCCATCTCCTTTTGTTGGAGGATACTCAAAATGGAACATTTTACAAGATACCGAGATTTCACAATTTCAACCATTTTTTGGAAAACCTCCAAAAATTATTGGTGGTGTTTTGGAGTTAGAAGCAAAGAAGATTTTCAATAAAACTCCTTTATGGATGTTTGGCAGTTCTGCAAAGAAAGAACAGAAACTGAGAATGATGGCAAACTCCATTTTTAAATATTCTAAAAACAAAAAAGAAATAGAGCAATTAATGACAAATCTGAACATCTCAAAAGAAGAGATTATTCAAGCATACGTTAATTATGACATGTATGTTTTTGTTTACGATAATGATGTTTATGACGATATATCATTAAGATTTGCCCTATACTTACACTACATTTTAAAAGGTAGTTGGCATCAGGACAGACAAAACACAATTCTTGATTTTATTAAAAAAGCTCAACCCTCTTCAATTGTTGACATGGGTTTTGGTGCACCAACAAGATATATCAAAGAGTACATCTTTAAACATAAGAAAAAATTAGTTTTAGTGGATCTATACAAACCAGCATTCAAGTTTGCAGAATCTTTACTCAATATCTGGAGCACTTCTTGGAAAGGCCATATTTCTTTCAAAAATCTTGATATGAATACACATGAACTCCCCGGGAGTTTTGACTGTTATCTTTTTCAAGACTCAATTGAACATGTTAAAAATGCAACAGAATATTTAACGAAAATTGTAAAATCATCTACGGAGGATTCATATTTTATTTTATCCATACCAATAGGACCCAAAATACCCTCTCATACAATTAACTGGGATACCTCAAAAGATGCTGTAAAATGGTTAAAAGAATGTGGTTTAAATATTTTAGACTCGAAAAAAGTATATATTAATCCTCAAGTAGATTTATTCACAGATAATCCAAAAGAGTTTTATAATTTAATAGTTTTATGTTGCGCGCGCTAAAAACGAAAACGGCCGACTTCTGACTCTGAAATTTTCCTTCGGAACGTTGCACTAAATTTCAGCCCTACGGGGAATATAACAAGG
>CAZEWH010000021.1:0-1560 GCA_964515785.1 uncultured Gammaproteobacteria bacterium | reverse complement strand
TCGTCAAGAAATTTCAAGGAGGCTTTAAATGTCCGAAAGAAGAACTCTAAACAGAACCGAGGAAAAGAAACTGCGCAAGCTCTTTCTTTCTCGAGCTGCCGAGGATGCAGTGCGCGAAGTCTGGGCTCAGGAAGATGAGCCCAAGAGCAAGTGGTTTCAAAGTTTTCTGGGACAGCTAGTCGGTAGTTTACTGATCCCGACCATGGCTTTGGCAGCTTTTGCCAATGCTTTTATGGAGCCCACAGCTCTGATCACTGGTGGCTACAACGTCACCCGGTTCCTGGTAATTGTTCTGATCAACATCCTCATTCCTTTTGTCACGTTCTGTGTCTACATTGCCTATCAGCAGGACAAAATCAATCCGCTCAACCATCAGTCCATGGTCTATTACCAGAAGAGTAATCCACTCTCCAAGACCTGGGGCATTCTTTCTACACTGGCTTTAATCGTACTGTTGGTTATCAACGGTAATATCGCTCTTGGCATCTGGGCCCTTATCATGTGGGGAGTCGGCAGACTGTTTATGTCAATGATCAAGAGCATCATCAAGGATGCGATCAAGGAAGCTGATGAAAATGGTGGTCCGCAGCTGGCTGGCCGACGCATCCAGGCAGTGACTTGATTCTAATTTCAAGGGGAACATTTGTTCCCCTTATTTTTTTAATAAAAAAACCCCGTTGATTTATGTCTCAACGGGGAGTGAGAAAAGAAAAGGATCGAGGCTGGTTTTTTGTTTGGCAATTATATTGGCCCCGCAGGGACCACTTGGCCTATGTCTACTTTGCAGCTGACTGTTTACACTCTCCGTGCAAGCTCTGGTCAAAACCAGCTTCTTTCACTGAGCGCTCAGATTTTCTTTATCTCGTTTTGGAAGGAACCATGCTCCCTACAGTGAGCTTATTAGTCAACTTAAGCTCATAACAAAGCAGACAATAATATCTTAAAATATACGCTATAATTTGTCAACAAAAGAAAAGCCCCGTCCTCCGTAGCTTTACGCGTAGGATGGACGGGGAAGAGGAAGCTGGTTTTGGTGGGTTGTTCTTTCGAACTGTGGCATTGGAAGTGTTCGTATTGTGGCAGTAGCCCCTTCTACTAAATTTGACTATGTCAGCCATAACCAGCGTGATTTCCGATCTGTTTTTTCCTCAATTGACAGATAGGGCGTGATATCCCGCTTCACCTAAAAGGCTTCAGTCTAACGTAGAGAATACTTGCTGCTAACTAGCACTTGACCACGATTGATATATTAAATTATATAAAATATTTTGTCAAATAAAAATTTATGCTATTATTTAATTATAATAATATAAATACTTATATATGGCTGAATTAAAAGATCTACCAGGTGGTAGGAAATTTACTGCTTTTGGATTAAAGAAAAAACTTAAAGCTAGCACTCGTAGGGGAGATTTACAAAATCTTAGCGATAATCAAGCGGCTATAAATGCTTTTGCCAAAAAAAGGCAAAAAGTTATTCGGGCTGGCCAATATGATAGTTTTAGAAAAAAAGTTGATTTTAACAAGAAATGGAAAAGAATTAATTATGTAGATTTAATT
>CAZEWH010000020.1:0-2275 GCA_964515785.1 uncultured Gammaproteobacteria bacterium | reverse complement strand
ACAACTTAACTGATATTAGATAAAATATCAATAGGTACACGAATAACATGTTATACGCAATTCAAAAAATATTTTTCTAACGGAGAATAAGGAATGATAGGCTTTCAAAGGGGAATAAATTTGATCTTTTCTAAAAAAAGAGGGGGATAATATGGTATTTTCTCCGCTTTGCTCCGAAAATGATTTATTTAAAAAGACAAAACTTATATAATGATTACAACTTTTAATTTATAAATGGCGGTTAATATGATTACTACAAATTCAAAACAAATGACAACTGGCAAAGCATTTGAATATGCATTACTTTCTCAATTTGAGGAAAAGCTAAAAGACAAAACAAATGTTGAGGTTATAAAAAATTCTTCTTTCAACATTGCCAAAGGGTGTTTTGAGAATACAAGCAAAATAGAACAAAGTGATTATCTCCTTACTGCAAGTTTTGCAGTTAATTTTCTTATGGATATCGAACCAAGACTTTCAAATGATCTTGGAAAAGAAGATATTCTGCAGTTAGAAATTTTATCAGACGACTTTGGGAAAAAGGGAGATGTTAGAGATGTTTTAGCAATAAGAGCATTACAAAAATGGGAAATTGGTGTTTCTGCAAAGAATAATCACAAAGCAGTAAAACATTCTCGTTTATCTTCTCACATAGATTTTGGGGACAAGTGGTTTGGAATAAAAGTCTCTCAAAGATATTTTGACACCATAACTCCAATATTCAAAAATTTAGAGAAAATAAGAAAAGAAAGTAATGCAACAAAAAAATGGAATGAAATTGGAGACTATCATTCAACAGTATATGTTCCGATTTTAAATGCTTTTATTGATGAATTGAAAAATCTTGATAGTAAAAACAACATTGCTTCAAATTTAGTTCCTTATTTAATAGGAAATAAAGATTTTTACAAAGTAATAAAAAGTAAAAATTCTGTTGAAATTCAAGCATATAACATAAATGGAACATTAAATTTGCCTTTTGATAAAATTGAACCAAAATACAAAACACCAAAAGTTCCATTGCCTACAATGATTACAAATATTGAATTTAAAGAAAACAATAAAACGACTGTAATTGTAACAATGGATAACGACTGGACGTTATCATTTAGGATTCATAATGCAAGTTTAAGAGTAGAAGCCTCATTAAAATTTGACATAAATCTTTTGAAATCACCAAAAAAATTATTCAAAAACACTTTAAATATTAGCAGGGATTAAATATGAAAATAATATCATTATTTACAGGAGCAGGCGGACTTGACCTTGGTTTTCACCAAGCAGGATTTCAGACTGTCTGGGCAAATGAATATGATAAATCTATATGGAAAACTTTTGAACACAATTTTCCCGAAACAAAATTAGACAAAAGAAGTATAGTAGATATCCCAGCAAATGAAGTTCCTGATTCTTTAGGAATTATTGGAGGTCCACCTTGTCAAAGCTGGAGTGAAGCAGGTGCAGGAAGAGGAATAAAAGACAAGAGAGGACAACTATTTTATGATTACATTAGAATCTTAAAAGAAAAAGAACCATTATTTTTTCTTGCAGAGAATGTATCGGGTATTTTACTACCAAGACACAAAGAAGCATTTCAAAATATTTTAAATGAGTTTAAATCATTAAACTACAATGTTACTTATTTTCTACTAAATGCAAATGATTTTGGAGTTCCTCAGGATAGAAAAAGAGTTATTATCGTTGGTTATCATAAAAAACTAAATAAAACTTTTTCACCACCAAAAACAATAAATCCAAAACCAGTTTTAAAAGATGCTATTTTTGATTTGAGACTTGCAAAACCTGCAAAAGATAAAAATTATACAAATGGAAATGGGACACTTTCTGCACCAAACCATGAATATATGAACGGTGGTTTTTCAACAATATATATGTCAAGAAATCGTGTTAGAAGCTGGGATGAACCAAGTTTTACTATTCAAGCAGGTGGTCGTCATGCACCAATTCATCCACAAGCTCCAAAAATGAAATTTATTGAACAGAACAAAAGAATTTTCATACCCGGAAAAGAACATCTTTACAGAAGACTTTCAGTCCGTGAATGTGCAAGAATCCAAACCTTTCCAGATGATTTTCTATTTATTTATGATAATGTGGCTGATGGATACAAAATGATTGGAAATGCTGTTCCTGTAGAATTTACAAAACAATTAGCGAGTGTAATCTATAAGGATATTTCTGAATATAAAAAATCAAATGAATAAGGAGTTTTCCTTTTTCCAATTCACCCCTAACCCCTCTTGGAAAAAGAAAA
>CAZEWH010000019.1:0-2367 GCA_964515785.1 uncultured Gammaproteobacteria bacterium | reverse complement strand
ATAATATACAAATTAATGATTATTATACGAAATGTTTTCGTATAATAACCAGTTATATGAAATATGCTTTTCTTTTTACGGCCAACGCCTAACACTTTTCTATAATGAACAAATTTTATTTTTATTTTTTTAAGGGGGGGCATATGGTATTTTCTCCGCTACGCTCCGAAAATAATTTATTTTAAATTTTATGAATCCAGAAGGAAGAATTCCAACCATAATTGAATCCGAGTCCAAAAAAGAGCACCCATCCGCAACTCTTCTTGATATTTACGAAGCAAGAGAAAAAGGTGATGTGTCAAAAATTCAAGGTACCCTTTCAGTGGCTCAAGAAGAATTACACGAGCTGGCAAGCTTAAATGGAAAACAAAAACTCCAAGAAAATTTGGAATGGCTTTTGAATAATAATAACCGCATTGATCTATATCAAATTTCAGCGGTTTTAAATGGCGAAAATTATGATAGAGCCGACGAAGATATGGATAAAACAAAAGCCAAACAACTCTTTGCCTATCGAAAAATTCAAGCCGCTCTTTCAATCGCGGGCGAAGTCGCACAACATGATAGCGTCCAATTGTTGGCTGATTTTATAGACAACAATCTTGAGAGTGTTTATTTGTACAATACAGCAATCGATTCGCTGGCTAAAAATCAAAGGCCAGAATCAAGAGACGAGATATTAAAAATTGCGGATGATCCAAAATATGGATATGAATTACGAACAAGAGCCGTTTTGGCTGGTTTAAGAGCTGGTATGCCATTTGAGAATGAAAAGGTTTCTGCTTTGCTAAAAAAATACATGGCCGACTTGGGAGATCAAATCTGCCAATCAATGGGAACTTATAATATTATTGAAATAGCTGGTTTGCTTGCCGATTCCCGCGTATCTACTGAAATTTTAGACGAATTACAAAACAAAATTCAAAATTTCCCTCCAGAAAAAACTCAATGGTTTGAACGAGATATTATCTCTACCAGATTAACTCTGCAAACTGGCGATAAAGATCAATATTTGGAAAACAAACTTCCTGCTCGGCACTATGCGGCAAAAAATGGAATTGTTTTTGGTGCGCTCAAACCTGATTTTGACTTTGCGGATTTTCTTAATCGTCATCAATATAAATTTGATAAAATGGCTGAGGAATTAGGACGCTTAAACCAAGCCTTTGGCACTGAACCGATTATGTATGTCGATATTAGCTCTGGAGATGCGAACGAGGCAGGCTGGACACAAAATTCAATTTATTTTTCCAGCGACTATTTTGATCATAGTCATGATATTGATGACTTATTACAATCTGCTGGACACGAGGCTTGCGAAAGGTGGCAATCAAAGGGTTTTATGGATGTCCAGCTTTCCAGATATTACCTGCAACTCATGGGTCAAAAATACCAAGGCTCGCAATTAGACAAGTTTAGACTTAAACATCGCATGAAAGACGAAACAAACGCTGGACATCCGTGGGACGGAGAGCGAGAATTTATCGCTGAATTGGGAAGTACTTTATTGGTTGATCCGAGCGAGATTGATAAATTGTTTGATCCTTCGAAAGATCAAACGGCGCTTGAAGCATTGAATTATCTAAAAACTAAGTTAAATTTAAAAACTTAAACCTAATTTTATGTCTAGTGAAACTCCACGTAACTTTGAAACAAACCTGAATTCATTCGATTCAAAAGAAGAAACTGCTCGATTTATTTTAGAAAGAATTCAAGGATATTCGGAATCAGAAATGGATAATCCAGTCGGTGATGAACGAACAACGCTCAATCAATTTTTAAACAGAGCTAACAATGGAAGTGAATGGACTGATCCACACGGTTTTAAAATAAATGTGATAGACGGCAAGTTCAAAGTGACGATGAGTCAATAAGGAGTCTTGGCTTCGGGGCATTCACCCCCAACCCCTCTGCCCCTTCGCCAAGACAAAAATAAAATTTGTTCATTATAGAAAAGTGATCTCGCTAAGGCGAGACAAAAAGAAAAGCATACATCATATAACACGGCATATCTGGTTACGGCTTTTATACAAAAGCCTCCACCCATATTTGCCTCCGCTACGCTACGGAAAACATCAGATATGCCGAAACGTTAGGCGAAATATTTTTTGAAAATTTTAGTTATAAGTTTTAAATAATTTTTGTTTTCTTTACAATTTATATGTTCGCTATCGCTCGCAAAAAAAAAGGGGGCAAAAAAGTAAAATCCTGTCGGATTTTAAAAAAGTTTATAAAATGTTACAATTTAATTACTTAATAACAATACTATGACTAATGAAAAACAAATTAAAGAGTGGCTTGAGGCGGGAACCATAACCCAGGAACAAGCCCAAAAAATGCTTGCTGATGTAGATCAGAAAAGCAAAG
>CAZEWH010000018.1:0-2749 GCA_964515785.1 uncultured Gammaproteobacteria bacterium | reverse complement strand
TGATGCCAAGGTGCTAATAGATATTTTGCTTGGATGCAAATTAAGCTTAAGTGTTTCTCTAAGAAATAAATCAACTCTGACTAACATCTTTTTAAGATAGCGTTTGTCATCAGACAAAATAGCAAAATCATCAGCATAACGAATATAGTATTTAGCTTTTAGATTGTGTTTCATATACTGGTCAAGTTCGTTCATATAGACATTAACTAAAAGCTGCGAAGTCAAATTACCCAAAGGTAGTCCCTTATCAGAGCTAGTTTCAAAACTATCAATCACCTGCCACAGTAGCCATTTAATATCTTGGTCAGGTATATAATTATTTATTATCTTTTTAATGATACTATGGTCAACCGAAGCAAAAAACTTCTTTATATCGCACTTTAATACCCAGACTGTCTTAGTGTGGTTTTTTGATACTCTAAAAGCAAGCTCTCTAAATCTGTTCATTGCCTTGTGCGTGCCTTTGTCTATGCGACAAGAATATGAGTCATATATAAAAGTTCTATCAAAAAATGGGTAGAGCTGCCTATATAATGCGTGGTGAAGCAGTCTATCCCTAACGCTTGCCTTGTGTATATTTCTGGGCTTGGGGTCGGATATATTAAAGGCGTGATAGTCTAAATGTCTGTAAGTTTTGTCTATGAGGTCTTTATGCAAACTCAGTATATTGGCCATTAAATTTAGCTCAAATTCCTGCACATCCTTACGGTTTCTCTTGCCTTTGAGAAATTCTTGCCACGCTTCCAGCAAATTGTCCAAAGATATGATAAAATGATAGCTATGGATAAACTTAATTTTACTCATACCTCTAATTCTACCCCCCCCAGCGATTTTACCAGTTTTACAAAAGCTAAAGGGGGCGTATTTATTATGGTGTGAGTATCACGCAAAATTACCAAAGAATAAACGCTATTCTCTGGGTCAAAAAATTGATTGGCTGTTTGTTGAAGCAATAGAAGCCATTGCTACAGCCAGCTTTTTAGTTAGGGGTGAAAAACTACCTTATGTCAGACGTGGTATTCAAAAAATAGACACTCTCAAAATACTACTTATGGTTCTATGGGAAAGTAAGTCTTTAGAGAATAAGAGATATGTTGCCTTATCTACTAAGCTAGATGAAGTAGGCAGAATGCTGGGTGGCTGGAATGGACAATTAACAAAAAACTCCCCTAAAAAATAAGGGGAGAAATGAGGACGGTTGCAGGAGCGAGCAGCAGGGTTGTTGTCGTTGAAGTTGTTGTCGAGCCAATTGTTGTTCCAGTTCCACTGCTCACCGTTCCAGTAGAGGTAACGGACATACAGGTTGCCGTTCGAGTTGCGATTTTGTATAACTTGCCATCTAAACCACCACCTTTGGAATACTCCGAAAGATTGTATCGTATTTGGTATCTATAATACCCTAGCAAGCTATACCAAGTATCTTCATTTTTGAGCACCATATTCTACGCTATTTCAAACCTTGGTCGGAAATACTCTGAGAAATATGGATACTGGCCTCGGTAGTCAGAGACCGTAGTCGCTGGCGTATTCACCTATTACCATCTTTATTATATCAAAAAATTAAAAAGAAAACGACCTACACCAGTGTTGGTAACCGATGTAGGTCGTCGTTTTCAAGTCCAGAGGACTAAGGGCTGAGGCCTAAGAAGGCCAAAGTGCTTAAGTCCTAAGGACTAACTACTTGCAGGAGCGAGCAGCAGGGTCGAAGACGTTGAAGTTGAAGTCGAGCCAATAGTAGTCCCAGTACCACTGCTCACCGAACCAGTAGAGGCAACGGACATACAGGTAGCCGTTCGAGTCGCGATAGATGGTGCCCCAAAAGAATACGGCCTTACCCTTCCACTCCTCGGGGATGAGCTGGGGATTGGCCAGCAGGTAGTCCAGAACGCAGGCGTTCAGAACGGGCTGACCTTTCAGCTTCTTGCGAAGCTCGTTGCCCTCGATGGAACCACCCTTCTGCTCGTCGCAGAGGTAGAGTTCGACTTCGTCGGGGTTCCAACGGAGCTCGCCACCCTTGATGTGCTCTTCGACCTTCCAGCCGTCAGGCACGTAGGGATTGGCATCGCAGTCGATGACGTGGTTCTTGATGACGACTTCAGCGTCGCCACGCAGGAAGCGTTGAGCTCCTTCCATACCGCCGAGCTTGTTGACGATGGCTTCGATGGTTCCGAGCTCCAGAGAGGCATACTTCATTGTGGTAGTCATTTTGACCAACCTTTCTCCCAACTAGTAGTTGGGATTTTTCTTTTGCCTACTAGGCAAAAGGCCACACTATATGGCGAAAACTGCCAGAGGACAACCACTGTGGTAGCCATAGCTAGAAAACCTCAATTATTCAAGGCCTTTTAGCTATGGCTAACAATATGCAAGTAGTATTTAGATATAATGAACTGATAGGGTAGTATATCATATTTTGACAAAAATGTCAATACTTTTAAGCCTTAAATTATAAAAAAATAGCTATAATTAGCTAAATTCTTAATAAATATCTCCCATAATATATACCCTAATTTAGCCAAATTTGGGGCTATAGCCTTGAGGGTTCTCAAAAAAGCTCTCTACCCTAGCGACAAACTTAGTGGGAATAATTTGCGAGTTTACAAAGTAATCGGACATTCCTAGTTGTCTGGCTTTATCAATATCCTCTTTCTGACCCATATTGCACAAACCCATAATAGGTATGTCTTTTGTTTCTGAATTATTTTTGAGAATTTCAGTGGCCTTAAATCCGTCCATTACAGGCATTATT
>CAZEWH010000017.1:0-2793 GCA_964515785.1 uncultured Gammaproteobacteria bacterium | reverse complement strand
ATAACATCGGGATTAAACAACCCAAAGGGCTCGAGCGGAACGCAGTGACCTCGAGTGTTTTTTCTGAAAGAAAAAATTTGGGAAAATCCTGCAAGGATTTTCTGTTTAAGCCCTGTTATGTCTTCCGAGGGCTTTTGCCCGAGAGCCTGCAAGGCGTGACAAGAAATTCTGAAAGAATTTCGCAGAGTTGTGAGAAGGTACGATTATTAATTTTAAAGATGGCACTTCAGGACGGCGGGACGTCGTCTTATAGATTTTAGAGATTGTTGTTTTTTGCTTTGGTGAGCCGCCGACTTTTTTGCCTTCTTTTTTCAAAAGAAGTTTTTTGATTTTTCAAAAAGTAAATCTTAATAAGTTAGTTTATTCTATAAATAACAATATGGAAGAACAAAAAAATATTCCTGAAACAATACTGACTACTTTTAATTACTACAATAAAGGTCATTCTATAAACCAAATTGCAGAATTAAGAAAGTTAAAAGAAACTACAATTTATGGGCATATTGAAAAATTGATCTCAAGCGGATTAATAGAATTGGATGAGATTGTAAATCAAGAGAAAAAGGAAAATATATTGAATATTCTAAAAGATAAAAAATTTGAAGGTTTAAAAGAGATAAAAGAACAATTAGATGAATCGATTACCTATGGGGAAATCAGATGTGTTTTATCATCTTTAAAAATTAAGAAGGATTTAAGCCCCAACAATTTAGTTGAAAAATCCTCAGAATTAGATACCGAAGAACATTCTGAATTATTTGATAAATTGAAGCATTGGTGCGACAAAATAGCTGAAGAAAAAGGCATTCCCCCTTTTTTTATTCTTCATTTGGACACATTAAAAGAAATAGTGAGCAAAAAACCAACAAGCAAAAAAGAATTAGAGGAAATTAACGGAATTGGTAAAAAGAAAATTGAATCTTACGGAAAAGAAATATTAGAAATTGTCCATTCTGAAAATAAATATTTAACAATCGATGAAGAAGCAACAGAATTAGAAGTTGGTGTTGAATCTCCAAAAAGTGATATCTTAACCGTTAAAGAACTAACAAAATATATAAAAAATATCTTAGAATCTGATAAAAAGTTAAATAATCTTTTTGTAAAAGGAGAAATATCCAACATAAGAAAACAATCTTCAGGACATATTTATTTTAGCTTAAAAGATGAAGAAACTCAAATTAAATGTGTGTTTTTTAGAAGGGCTAATGAAAATTTAGACTTTGAACTTGAAGATGGTATGAAAATAATGGTTAAGGGGGAAATAGAAGTTTATCAACCTCGTGGAGAATATAGTATAATTGTAGAAGAAGTTCATCCAGATGGTTTGGGTGCATTACATTTAGCATTTACTCAATTAAAAAAGAAATTAGAAAAAGAAGGTTTATTTTCAAGAGAATATAAAAAACAAATTCCTAAATTTCCTAAAACAATTGCACTTATTACATCTTCATCAGGAGCCGCCTTGCAAGATATTTTAAAAGTTATAGGAAAACGTTATCCTTTAGTTAAAGTGATTATTTTCCCCACTATTGTTCAAGGAAAAAAATCTGCTCCACAAATCATTGAATCGATAAATTTAGTTAATCAACTTTCTAATATTGATGTAATTATTCTTGGTCGTGGGGGAGGGTCTTTGGAAGATTTATGGTCTTTTAATGAAGAAAGTGTAGCAAGATCAATTTTCGCATCTGAAGTCCCTATAATTTCTGCAGTTGGGCATGAAACAGATTTTACAATTGCAGATTTTGTTGCTGACAAAAGAGCTCCAACGCCCTCTGCAGCAGCGGAGATTGTAGTTCCAGATAAAGAAGAAATTTATAGACAAATAGAGCATTTCAAAAAAAGATGTGCTAAATCAGTTTATCATAAATTGAAATTATACAAATCATACTTAGAGCAAATAAGAAGTAAATTTATTTTTAAAAAACCTTTAGAAATAGTTTATAAAAATTATAGGCAATTAGACCAAGTTACAACGGCGTTAAACAACTCTATTTCCTTAACTATTAAAGATAAGAAAGAAGAACTAAGGATTGCAGAATCTGAGATTGTCTCGTTAAGCCCAAAAGCCATGTTAAAATCATACAAGGCTGAATTAAAGCAAATTGAAAAAAGTCCTTTCTTTAAAAAACCAAAAAGATTTTTACTTAACCATCATAGAGAAATAAATCAAAAAGAATATGAATTACAAAATAATATTAAAAAAATAATCTATACAAAGAAAAAAGAGATTGAAATTATAGAATCTAAAATAATTGCTTTAAACCCCAAAGCAATCTTAAAAAGAGGATATAGTATTGTCATGAATAAAAACAAAATCTTAATAAACTCATCAGACGTAAAAAAAGGAGATGAAATAAATGTAATATTGCATCGAGGTAAAATAAATGCCAAAGTCAAAGAAACCCATAAAAACTAAAGTAAAGAAAACGATTCCTTTTGAAGAAAAGTTGGAAAAACTTAAGGAAATTGTTGAAGAACTTGAAGATGGAGAAATTCCTTTAAAGGAATCTATGAATAATTATCAAGAAAGTTTAGATCTTATTAAACAATGCCATGAAGAACTAGAAAACGCAGAGCTAAAGATTGAGAAGATTATGAAAAAAGATGGAAAGATAATCTCTGAATCTTTAGATGATGAATAAATTTTTTATGAAAGAATTGTAAAACCCTCCTATAAACTTCAAAATCTTTGATTTTAACTATCTATCACGAAGTGATTAAGGCGGCTCACCTTTTTTGTATTAAATAACAATCTCTGCATTTTAGGGGCGGGTGGTCGGGGGTTTT
>CAZEWH010000016.1:0-2886 GCA_964515785.1 uncultured Gammaproteobacteria bacterium | reverse complement strand
TATCCATAATTATTAAATCAGGCTTCTCGGCCAACACTAAACTTATCAACTCTTGTTCTGTCTTTGGCGGATGTAAATAAAACTTATAATCAAAATTCAGTCGCTTGAGTTTAGTGGAATATATATTAGCTAGCATTTTCTCATCTTCAAAATGTATAATTTTTCTTTTCATATGTTTTTCAATATCTTCCCACTTATCACTATATACTACTTCGTATATTCTTTTGTTAGTGGAAACACTACGAAGATTACTAGCTTTTTGTTGATTACATTCTGGACAATAAGGTTTATGTTTTGATGGCCAATCTTCTTTCCAAGACAATACCATAAACTCTAAAAGACACTCTTCATCCTGACATTTGAAAAAATGTAAATGGGCGGTAGAACCCAAAAAGTCATCAAAACTTTCTTTTGCCTTCTTTTGTCTTTTTTTATCAACCTTGATGTCTTTTATTGGGACTACTACTGTCTTCTTTTTCTTTATTTTTGACATACATTTATTGATAATTGTATTAACTTTATAAAGCTAATACCTTCCAGCTTGATAAATCGTTAGGATTATACTCGTATTTGGAATTGTCATTATATCTCCAAGTACCATTAACATATATAGCAATGCCTCCAAATAGTTTTTTGCCTTTCTTGTTTTGCTTTTTTATATATTTCTGTAGTGGTTCAGCTCTGGGTGCGGCCTCATCGGTCTCAGCAGTTCTACCTGATTTAGTATCAAATATACCTATACTTCCATCCTTCAATTGAAAAATGAAGTCTGGATAAAATGCCAAATTATCTTCTCTTAAAACAGCAAAGTATTTAACCTCGGTTTCACCATTTTTATACCACCATTTCACCTTTTTTGAACCTTCTAAAAGTTCTACAAACACCTTCTCTGGTTCACTAGGTTTAGCAGTATAAAACGGCTTCATCACTGATAATTTACGCTCCTCTTTTTTGTATCTACTGTTATAACTAATTACTACTGGCACTTCCCATTTTAGCGTTTCTATAACTTCTCTTTTTTCATTAACTTTTTTGACTATTTCCTTCTTATATTTCTCTTTGGCTAGATTGATTGTGTCTACAAAAATCTGTGCGTTTTCTTGACCTAACACCAATCTTTGAACTTTAGGGTCATACTTTGCCAATTTAAAATCTTTATTAAAAAACTGGTAAAGAGCAGTCTTCATTCTATCGCTTGAGTCAGCAGGAGCATAAGGAGTACAGTTTTGTATTATAAACTTATCAAATACCTCTTGTAGCTCTTTTTCGTTAAGGGCTACTTTAATTTTACCCTTATGTTCTATTTCGCCAGATTTATCAATGTCTACAATCTTGCCATCTGATATTATGGGGCTAATTAGTTTTGATGGCTTTAAGGTGACCTTGGATTTTAGTTTCTTGGTCTGTGCTATTTGTGCAAACAACTTAGTAAATTCTCCTGATAAACGAGTTCTTTCTCTCTGTCTTTTTAAATACACAGACGAAATAGAAATGTTATTATATATTTTATTATCCCTTTTTGACTCGTAGACCGTAATATAATCTTTGGCATAATCCTCTGTAATTTCTATATTAGATAAATTTGTAAAAACATAACCCTGATTAAGCTCTGGAGTTTTTGAATAATACTTAAGTTCTGGCATTCTCATTATTCTACCAATAGTCTGTATGGTAAAAGTAAAACTCTTTGACTCCCTGAAAATTGCCAAAATTGAGGCTCTTGGACAATCCCAGCCCAATGCAATGGCTTGTTTAAAAATCAAAACCTCTGCCTCACTATCGTTTTTTTCAATCCCTTGTAGCGTGTCTGATTTATCCTCTGACAACCAAATAGCTAGCTTACCATTCTTTTCGGTTATGCCGTTCTTATCTAATATCTTTATTACATCTTCTTTTTTGCTGATAAGATTGCTTTTTTTATCTGGTAGTTGGATTAGCAATAATGGATTAACTTTGCTTCTTTCTTTTTTATACATTTTAGCCAACTCTACCCTTTTCTTTAGGGCTTGTTCTATCACTATTTCATCAGAACTCTTAGTACCTACTTTTATACTTAAAAACTCTGGGTTAACTGTAATCTCTGATTTAATCATTTCCTCTGCCTTAACATCCGTTAAACGAACCTTCTCAATCTCTGCCACATTTTCTGTTAAATGTGGCGTAGCCGAAACTTCTAAGACTAATTTAGGATTTATGACCTCAATAAGCTCTTTCGATTTGTCAGAACTGGCCGTATGATGGCTCTCATCTATAATCAAAATTATTTCACGCCCATCAGCTTTCGTATTTTTTATAATACTACCTAGGTTATTGTCCTGTTCATTTTCTCTAACAAAAATGTTGATGTCTTTTTTATTTATACTGTGCCAATTTATAAATAGTATTTCATTCTCGGCTATTTTACGGTCTTCTACGTCCTCAAAATATGAACATTTTATTAGCCTGTCGTCTTCATAATACTTTTCTAATTTCTCCTTGCTTTGTTCGTGCAACATTCTAACTGAAACCCAAACAAAAGAGAGCTCTTTATGACCAGATTTATTTTTTACAAGCTCTTTCAGCAACTCTGAAACAACTACTGTTTTACCAGAGCCAGTGGGAGCTTGAAAAATGACTACCTCATTCTCTGACGCTCTAAGTGAACTCTCAATTTTTCTATGCAGATTTTCTACTGCATTTTTTTGATACTCTTTTAACTTTATCATCGGAATACTCTTTTATATACATTTAAAATTACTGCTGGTATAGGCTTAGGTTCAACCCATTTATCTACATCTTCAAATTCCTCTTCCCTTGCACTGTCATCAAGAGAGAAGACATAAACAATAAACTTCTTCTTTATTTTTTTAACCTCTTTATTAAAGGCTTTAATACCACCATCGTCAT
>CAZEWH010000015.1:0-3228 GCA_964515785.1 uncultured Gammaproteobacteria bacterium | reverse complement strand
AAGAATAAATCATATAAAAACTTATGGTTTGGGCGATGAAATAATCTTTTTTGGGGTGAAATTTCTAGTTAAGTTAATAAACTATAAATCTAGTTAAGTTAATAAACTATAAATCTAGTTAAGTTAATAAACTATAAATCTAGTTAAGTTAATAAACTATAAAATATTGTTAATGAAAAGAGGAACTTAAAATGAAAAAATTACTTTTGGTTGGATTTATTTTTATTTTCCTAGTCAATTATGCCTCTGCCTATACTAACATTAATATTTATATTGATGAGGCTGGTTCAGCGTTATTTCTCGGGGAAACAAACGAAAAAATTGATCTCCCTTTAGGTGTGGAAATTAAAAATGAAGAAATTATAGGAAAGACCCACAAATTAACAACTAAGCAAGGAGAGATTTGGAGTTTTTTTTACTCTCTTGAAAATGCTGAATTAAACATAATTCTTCCTAAATCTACAATCATAAAATCTGTAACAAATGGGGAAGTTTATATTGGGGGTGAAGGAATCTCTGTTTATTCTAAAAATAGTGTTGATTTTACATATGTTCTTGGAGAAGAGTCATCAAATAGATTATTGTGGATTTTTATAATTATTTTGATAGGGTTGGGAGGAATAATTATTCTTATTTATGTTTTTTATACCTTAAAAAAATCTAAAAATCTGAAGAGCAAAAATAATCTTGAGATAATTAAAAAAGTTCTTAATGAAAGAGAGAAGATTATAATTGAAAACTTAAAAAAATCAGGAAAAATTAAGGGTTCTTATTTAAGGAAATTGTGTGATATTCCCAAAGCCTCATTTTCTAGACACTTGAGAGAGCTGGAACAAAAAAGGATAATTAAAAAAACTGGCGACGGGAAAAACAAGTTTGTTGAGCTTATTGATTAAAAAGGATTCTAAAATTGTTCCATTATTGTTCCAGATAGGGATTATATATTTACTTTTCTTAGAAAAACTATGATTCAGATAAAACAAACAATTATTGAAAAAAGAATTGGAAGAAGAAACACAATCTTCCAAATCCTTGATACTTATATAATTGAAAGGAGGTATAAATAAAATGAATGCAAAAATAAGTATTGCTATGATGCTTTTACTTGTTTTAGGAATCTTCTCAACAACAACAGTTATGGCGGATGATGTTGTAAACATAAATGCTAAAAATGTGGATGCTATAAGCACGACTGCTGAGCAAGTAGAAGTTGTTGAAGCTACTGAGATAGTTTCTGAAGAAATAGAATCTACAGATGTTACAGAAATTGTTGAAGAAGTTGAAGAATCTTCAGACAAAAAGAGAATAGGTTTTATTAGGGTTTGGAAGGGGCATGGATGGATAAATAATGGTGAAGAAGGACATCTCATAACAGGTTTATGGGCAGTTCAAAAATTTGCTAATATTAATTCAAATTCAAAAGAAATTGAAGAAAAATCTTTTGTCCGTGCTTTTGGAAGACTTCATATTGCAGGCTCTGGCATGTATAAACTGGTAAGATATAAAGATGAAATTTCTGAAGAAACAGTTAACTTTTATGTTGTTCCTTTAAGGAAAAAAGTTAATGTAAATAGTGCAGAAAGCGCATCTGTTGGAAAACTTTCTTTAACTGCAAAAGAATCATTTAGAGGACTTACAACATGGGAAGGAGTTCTTAATTTTGATTTTGGAGATTTAACTGGTTCTTGGGATGTTGAATTGGGAACAAATGTCCATAAGGTTAAACCAAGAAAATTAGTTGATGTTGAGAGAGTAAGAATTGCAAAAGAAAAAGCACTCGAAGAAGCTGGAGTTGAGTCTATTGAGGATTTAACTGATGAGCAAAAAGTAGAACTAAGAACCGAGACAAAAAAAGCTGTTAAAAAATCTTTTTGGAGTAGGTTTAGATTTTGGAGAAGGGGATAAACTCTTTTAATTTTATTTTTTATTTTTTATTTTAATTAAACATCTTTTTTAGAGGTGATACAACAAAACTAAAGATATACAAAAGATATTTAATTTTTATCTTTGGGTGGCGGGAAAAAGATTATTTCTATTAAATTTCAAAACTGAAAGTTTTGACTAATTGTCCGAAGGACAGGCGCGCACCTCCTAAATGGAGGGGTGGTCGGGGGATACCCAAAGGGTACGAGAACCTCTTCGAGGTGGCTGAGAGAGATTTTAGCTATTTTGTTTTACCTATTAATTTTAGGAGAATTAGAAATTTCGTTGAACATCGCGATTTAACGAAGTCAAAATCCCCTCGTGAGGAAATTCTCCCTCGACTTGTCAGAGCTGGAGAATTTTCGATACAGAGTTGGGATTTTGGTTTTGGGAAAATGCTTGGCATTTTAGCGGAAGCGACCGAATTTCCCGTTAAATCGCTGTTATATACTTTTCCCGTTACGGGCAAACATTTCTACTTGCGATTTTAGAATAAAAGAAGCATGATATTTCTATATTTACAGCATGTTGAATGGTTAATATGTTTGCGGAGTCCAGGAAAATTTCGTCCGAAAAGTTGAAAAAGGGCAAATTTACATAGCTGAGTGCAACGATACTTAAATTAAAAGAATAAAGGGCAAGAAGTATTAAGAATATTTAATCTAGCTATGAGGAGTATCTGCATAGATGGTGGTATCAAATTCTTCCATCATCCTTTCAAAATCAGATATAGGGAATGTATCTAGGTCTGTAAATGTTCTTACAGTTTCTACAATCCTATTTAATGTCCTTACACCATCTCTATTTTGGTCATTCACAACATCCCCATATTCTGCTGGATCAAAATGTTCTTCATATTTTGGAATACCATATTTCCTTATTAATGCTACTGCCTTATCTACACGATCCATCTTCACATAAGTCATAATTGCACAAAGAGCATTCTTATAATCTTGGCTTAATCCAGTCGCCGGGACAATTTGAGGTACTTCTTTCATATAGAAAAGAAGAGTTGTGTAATTATTATAAATCTTTCTATTTAGTTGCCCTATCATAGTAGTTAATATCTTCTTGCCCTATTCAAAATTTGCCCTTTTTCAATTGTATATAACATTGGGATTTAGAGAAGTTAAAATTTTGAGGCAACCCACAAAATTTTAATTTGGATGGAGAAGTCTGCAAGGTTTTGGAACCGTTAAATTCCTGTTAGTTGCGTCGAAGTGAAACGGAGACCGAGGGATAGTGCAACGATTTTTCACGCAGTGAAAAAATCCCGAAGAGTTTAGTTTAAGTTTATATCAATTC
>CAZEWH010000014.1:0-3718 GCA_964515785.1 uncultured Gammaproteobacteria bacterium | reverse complement strand
TCGCCAATAGTGGCGTTTTTTTGTTTGACAAAATCTTGTTATTTTTTTAATATTCATTACGCAAGACTTCGGACTTGCAATTCCATTTCTTTTACTCCATAAGGAGGAATAGCTATGACTTCGGACTTAGCTAGGGCACCTGAAGGTGCTTCTATGGAACGTAAACGCCTTGCTCAAATGCTGAGCGGTTACTGTGTGAGCTTGAAAAAGCTTCGGCCTGATGAGTTTGATGAGCTCTTGAGAAAGGTATTGTCATCTTTGCATCTTAGAGGTCTTAGGGGCTTCAAAGCTTTGAGACAAACCATTTCTTCAGGAGGCGATGAACCCACAAACCCTGATGAACAAACTGAGTTTGTGGCAGAGGGCTTTGACGATTGCTCTTTTAATATGGATACTCAAACCCAAACTGTACACAACGGTGTTATTTCACAAGAACTGGTGTGGCGTGAACACGAGACTGGAGAAGAAACGACCGAGTATATCAAATCTCCAAAGTGGGGTGCGAATAGCATTGTTCGTGGCACTCAGACCTTTCTTGTTTTGATGCGGCTATCAAATAGCTTTAATGCTATTGATAATTTGGTCATGGTGACCATTGAGTTTGAGAAAATTCCTCGTCGCAAAGCATACCTGATCAAGCGAGTTGTTGCTCGCCGCCTTTTAGTCAAGGATTTTCGTGAAGTTCTTGGAGACTTGGCATTTCGCGTTGCTAATGACATGATCAGTGGGATACACTCTATTATCTCACGCACTGTAGAAGCATTGCAGTCAGATGCTAATGTGCTGTTGTATACCAAGCGTGAATGGGAGACTCTGAATGGTACACTCATAGAGTAATTTGTTTCAAGCACCTGTTGTTTATTAAAAAACGGTAGGTGCTATTTTGTTTCAATTACAAAGTAAAAAATTCGCCTTAATGGGCGTTTTTTTGTATACTTAATCTATGAATACAGAAAAATTTTCTATAATAAAAATTATTACTTCTCTTGTCATCAATTATGTGCAGTATTTTTTTATAACAGGAGTTGTTTTTGCGCTTGCTCTTCCTTTTATGATTATTACAGATGCTACGATTGGCCTTGGTAATCTTACTTTGCCTTGGCTGAGACATTTTTCATTTATTTTTCCAAAATTAAAAGATCCATCAATTTCTTTTTCTTTTGATTTAAATGATATAATGTTGTTGTTTAATATTTTTATAATAATATTATTGATAATTGGAAAAGCAACAAAGTATTTTATATTTAGAAAAATTGAAGTATTAAAAAATATCAACATCCGTAGACCCTGGCTTGTTGGTATGATTGTTATAACTATTATTTTTATAGTATCAAGATTGTTTGCCTCAACGATTGATTATGCTCCTGACTCTAATTCACAGGCAATGAACCCTATTTTTATAGCCTTTTATGTTGTTACTATAATCAGCTATAGTGGTTATAGCTTACTTGCTAAATTAAATAAAAAATTAGCAGATAAAAAATAAATTTTGATACACTAAATATATGAAAAAAATAATTTTAATTATTATTATAATCATTATTGTAGCCGGGGCCATATTCTTTTTGACAAAAACAAAAGAAGAAAAGATGAACTTTATTCAAAATATTATTAGTTCAATATCAGAAAAAGTATATTATCCAGATACTTATGACGCACCTGTTCTTGAGCTTACTTGGAGTGGTGAGCTTGATCCCAAATCAGTTATTCGTATTGGTCCTTATGGAGAATGGGAAGATCAAGTTGTCTATCCAGGGGGAGTGGCTTATGAACCGGCCAATGAAATGCAATTTTATGTAGATACAGATGTGAGTGATTTTTTGGCAGTAGCACCAGGGGTTGTTACCCAAAAAAATATATTTGATAATGGTGTTGGTTCAGTTTCTGTTCAGTATGGCAGAAAGTATGCTATAACTTATATGCATATTTTGCCACGATTTGATTTGCGAGTTGGTGACAAGATTGAAACAGGTGATCTGCTTGGTGAAATGGAGGAAAGGACTTACTCATTAAATAATAAAGAAACTTGGTGGGAAATAATGTTGACCATGGATAATAATGGAATATATCGAACATTACCGCCTTATGATTATTTTTCTGAGAACTCAAAAAAGTTATTAGATTCTATATTAGTCGTGCCACGTCAAGATGATAATATTTCTTGGACCAAGAGAACTGGTTGTTCTTGGATAAAATATATAGAAGATGATAGTTGGTGGGATAGTGGTAGATTTCAGGGGCCAATTGGAAAAGAATCTGAACAAGAATTTTTGGATAATTTAGGATTAGGTTGGCAGAAGAGTGAAATGGGTAGAGTAATTGGACCAACTGATGATTGTGATAATTAATTTAAATTTATAATTATGCCAAAACTTTGTTTTTTCTGCGATGTGCAGAATAGAAAAAAAGATGATTTAAAAATATTAGATAATAATATTTTTGCAGCCCGTTTTAGTGAGTTTCCGGTTAGTCCGGGGCATTGTGAAATTTTTGCAAAAACACACACTAATTCATTTTTTGATTTAAGCTCTGAAGAATTATTGTCTTTTTTTGAAGCAATCAAAGAAGTCAAAAATATTGTTGATGACAAGCACAAGCCCGACGCTTATAATATTGGTATCAATGAAGGTCAGGCAGCTGGACGCAGCATTGATCATTTGCATGTTCATCTAATTCCTCGTTACAAAGGAGACGTGCCAAATCCACGGGGAGGAGTAAGGAATATTATTCCTGATAAAGGTGATTATGTAAAAGAAATAAAAGATAATCCAAATTTTGAAGATAATAGAAAATATGTTGAATAATTGTGTGTTTTGTGAAGAATTTCAGTGCCAATCTTTTATCTTAAAAAATGAGGATTTTGGTAATAGAGTGTTGTATGAAACTGAAAATTTTAAAGTATTGCCCGGTTTGGGGCATATCATGGAGGGATATTTATTGATTGTATCTAAAGATCACTATATTTCTGTTGGAGAATTACCAGGTAAATTATTCAAAGAACTGGAAGAATTACAAAATAAAGTTAGTCAAGTTATTTCCAAAAATTATGGAACGCCTGTATTTTTTGAGCATGGTCCGGCAGCTTGTGGTAATAAAGGTGGTTCTTGTATTGATCATGCTCATATTCATGCTCTGCCTTTAGAACAATCTATTTTTGAAGACATAAAAAAAGATTATAATAAATATTATAAAATAAAAAGTTTAGAAGAAATTAAACAGCAATTTGTTAAAGATCAATCTTATTTTTTTTTAGAAACTCAGAGTAAAGATAGATATATTTTTCCATTGTCAGGAATCATTCCTTCTCAATATATTCGTAAAGTCATTGCCGAAAAAACAGGTCAACCAGAGATTTGGGATTGGCGACAACACGAGGGTTTGGATAAATTAAAAAATACTATAAAAAAATTAAAAGATAAGTTTTAGGATATAAAAAACAGCCTGACGGGCTGTTTTTTTGGTTTATTTTTTTTAAAAAAATTATCTTACTAACTTTGGTGGTAGTGTACTGGGTTTTGAATTAGATTCTGTATTTGAAGATGATCCTTGAACAGAGGCATTACCCTGATTTCTTTCACGATAGATACGAGTAGTTGGTCTTTCTGTGCGCCGTTGTTCCATTTTTTGGATAGTAGAGTAACTACTTTTTCTTTGATGTCTTGGTAAAAGTTCACGATATACAATTGGAAATAGAATTGAAAATAAATTTCTTGATTTA
>CAZEWH010000013.1:0-4721 GCA_964515785.1 uncultured Gammaproteobacteria bacterium | reverse complement strand
CCATTGATATCTAGTTCGTGAATTGGATCATCAGTACCAATACCAACATTACCAGTAAAATAAGAGACAGTATTACCGAAAAACGCTCTAATAGCACCATCTGTTTTGAATTCATGTTGATTGTTTGTGTCATAAATAGCATTAGTACCACTACTACCCTGGCTAATTGCTAAGCGACGATCACCACTAGACAAAGCTAATTTTGCTTCCCCTGAATCTACATTAATATGCAATTTATAAGTTGGGTCAACTATACCAATACCAACATTATAATCTTCTCTATAAATATCTTGTCCATTACTATGCAAAGTCCATAAACCACCACCACTTTCATCGTCAGCACAACGCCAAGTAGCATCAAAATTTCTCTTGAGGATTTGATCAGAGCCACAAGTCATACCAACTGGTTTGATATCTCCAAGCAACATAGATTCATTTACTACTACTAAACTATCACCAGCAATCAAAGTACTGCTAGCAAAAACAGTACCAGCTACTTCTAGTTTATAGCTTGGATTATTTGTGCCAATACCAACATTACCAGCATTATTTATAAAAGAATGAGAGCCACCATGAAGACGAATTGTGGTAACACCACTACTGTTTTGAATATCAACCAGGCCATGCTCACCACTAGTTTCAGATAAATCAACAAGACTAGCATCTCCATCATTAGAAATAATTCTCACTACATCTGTATTAATACCATTTGATTGAATAATTAATTTATTATTGACAGTATGATTGACCAAGCCAATACCAACATTGCCAGTCAATCTATAAATATCTCCGCTTTCTTCTACCCAGTCTGTATCAGTTCCAGAAGCTGCCCAAGTATCAATACAATCATCATTTATACAAAAGCCAGCTGTAGAACTAACATAACCATCAGCTCTAAAAGTCACCAAATCATCAGCTCTCCAAAATGTCAGATTGTCAGAATCTCGATCATGATAAAAACCCCAATGATTATTTACTCCTGCTACGCTTTGTAGCTTTATTTCTGCATTATCTACTCCAGTACCGTCGTCTTTATAGACATGCAAAATACTAGTTGGATCGGCAGTACCAATACCAACATAACCTGTATTATTATTAAAAATATCATTACCATTACTATGTAAAGTCCAATAATTTGGTGGGCTAGGATTACCAGAAAAATCAGAAGCACAATTATCTTCTGTACCAAGACATAATTCTTTGATATAAACATTACCCCTTGGGCCATTAAAATGTCCTGCCCAAGAACCAGCACCCTCATCTTTACCAACAATACCCTTACTATTTTCACCAGCTGCTTTACCAAAAATAGCTACACCATTACCAGCAGCATAACCCTCTACCCCAATTGCCTGATCATAAGAAAGACCTTTGATAGCTGTTGCTTCACCTAAAGCTTGAGAAAAAATACCATAACAGCCATTATGTTCATAACAAGTTGATTCAGTCCAAATACTTGTATCTCCCTGAGAAATTATACTAGTACCTTCATTAGTTTCAATATGTATACCCGTATTTTCAGCCATAACATGCATACCCGTATTTTGAGCTCTAATAAACATACCAGTTGGCCCACCTGGATGTAAAATAAAATTATTATTCCCATCAAAATCTTGGTTATCACCGATTTTAAAATCTGACAGATAAAAATCTGCTGTCAAAGGATTGGTCAATATATTAGATTCACCTACAGGCGGACCCTCTACTGGTGGCGTCCAAGCTGCCATTACATTTTGCTGAATCAATAAAATACTCAAAACAGAAGCAATAGCTACTAAAAGCGTTAATTTAAAATTGTTGTGCTTAAACATATTATTATATTAAATTATATTAAAATGAATGATTAGCAACTATACAATCTCTAATATAGAGATTACCAAGAGCATCTACTACTGCTAATACTGTACTACCTGATTGTATAATCAATTTTTGGTTGGCTATGACTGAAAAATCAGATGTGCCTTCATGCAGGGTTTCTCTCAACCACAGTGTGCCATCAGTATCAATAACCATAAGATCTATACCTCCAGCTCTAACAATATAAGCCGGCTCTGTATAAGCTCCTATACCGTTTTCTACTACATTACCAGATAACAAAACCATGCCTTGAGTATCTATATGAAATAAATCAGTAGAGCCAGTATTGATTTCTAATTGCTGGGCAATACTATTATAATCTGCTGGATCACAAGTCGGACCAATTGGTATAAAACAAGTACAAGGCGTACCTTCGCTAGAATCCATTACACAATAATTGCCGTCACCAGTACAATTACTATCATCTCCAATAAACTTGTAATTATCTTCCCAATGTGTACCCCAGTCTTTAAACTCACCACGTGCTACATCACAATCTTCACCTGAATCAAGAACAAAATTACCACAACCAGTCGCACTAACACAATAATCACCAGACATATCAACTGGAAGTTCATGGAACGTATATCCATCCCAATCTCTATATCTATAAACATCATCTATAATTTGATCGGCTACAAATTCTATACGATCGCTGCGGTCAACATTACAACAATAAGTCCCTACGCTAATTTCATCTTGATCGTCACCACAAGCTTCTGTCTGGAACAAATCTCTAGTTCTAATATGATTATCTGGATTCTCCGGACCACCATCAAACAAAATTTTAATTCCTGCTCTATTTCTATATTCACCATGATCAAGAGCAGTTGCTCCTTGTGACCAAATAACATTGTCTGTCATAGCAGGACAATCATCATAAAAAAGATTTACCATTTCTTCACTCAAATCCAATTCCCAACCAGTTTGTTCACAAGTATCTCCGCTGCCATTTGGCTGACAATAGCCAGCTGCTTGACCACGACAATAATCATTGACTGGATTACTTGGAGTACCACATTCTTCATAGCATACTGCTGGTGTACCATCGCCACAATCTTCATAAACATAATTAGTAGGGTCTACGTCCAGTCCATCTATAAAAGTAGTCCCAGAAAAATCAAAAGGTTCTGGTAACTCACCATCACAAGTTCTTTTTTCTAAAGTATCACCAATTCCATCAGGATCACCATTGCCTGGACCACCAACATCTGCTCCCGAACAAGTATTATTATAACGTTCAAAATAACAATAAGTATTAGACCAACCAGTTACATAATTATATTCTGAACCACCCTCATAACAAGGCTCATAATCAACTACATAATCAATAGTTTCTCGGCAATAATCAGCACAAAAGCCACCTTTAACAGGAGCAGCATTAACTTCGTGTATACCTGGTAATTCATGACTTTGATATATGGTCATGGGAGAATAGACTGTATTATTATCACAGGTATTTCCTGGCACTGCGTTCAAAATACTAGGATAGGTAGTCATAGTACAATACTGATGCCGCTTGGCATAACTACCACGCACCCAAGGACATCCTGGAAACTCATATTGTCCTATGCAAGAAGAGCCTAGTGGATTGCCCCTGACAAAAATATTATCACAGGAATAACCAACGCCCGCTATATCACCACAATGATGAGAAGTATCACCAATGCCGTCTGCTCCTTCACCGCCTGATCCAAATTCATCTATACCAGTACACTCTTTGGGATTATCTACTGGATCATTTGGATTCCAAGGACCACCGCCACAACTAGCTGGTTGTAATGTTACACAATTAAAACTACAATCCCAACCAGTTGATAACCACTCACCATCAACATACTCATAACCACTACAATAATCTGCTCTAGCTTCTTGAGCCAAAGCAAATACTCCAAAACCTACTATCAAAAATAATAGTGGAAAAAATATTTTATAATATTGTCCAAAAAATATAGACATTAAAATTTTTATATCTAACTACCAATATCTATAATCAAACTAGTGCCTGATTTATAAATTTTTGGATCAGAATCAAGCTCCATATCACCAAATTCTAAAGCACCATCCAAATGCATAATACTAAAACTATCAAAGCCGACTAGATCATGACCCTGGTTTCTTCTAATCAACAATATATCATCACCTGGTATAGCATCATTATTGTCATTCATACCAACAAACCATTTTTCACTACCATCACGAGACAAACGAGTACCAGTCCACAGATCAGTACCTGTATTATCAATAGCAAATACACCCGTGCTATTATTATCAGTCATATGTAAAAGATAGTTAGGATTGGTTGTACCAATACCAACATTACCAGTAAAATAAGAGACAGTATTACCGAAAAACGCTCTAATAGCACCATCTGTTTTGAATTCATGTTGATTGTTTGTGTCATAAATAGCATTAGTACCACTACTACCCTGGCTAATTGCTAAGCGACGATCACCACTAGACAAAGCTAATTTTGCTTCCCCTGAATCTACATTAATATGCAATTTATAAGTTGGGTCAACTATACCAATACCAACATTACCACTAGATTTTATAGTCATTCTTGGTACTTCAACATAACCAGAAGCCAAAGCAGAAAATTGAGCAATCACAGGAGCAGGTTGATTATACCAACCAGATTGCACTAGTAAACCACTACCTAAACCAGAAGCGGCATAACTACCAATATAAGCGGCATAGTCTGTATTTGGACTAAAGCTATTGCCATTGTCTCGAACATCAAGTCGAACTGCTGGATTATTTATACCAACACCAACTTTGTCAGCAGTATAATAAATCTCATTACCTTCAGTACCAGCTTGCCAAAATACGCTACCGCCACCAATATCATCAGTTTCACAAGT
>CAZEWH010000012.1:0-15216 GCA_964515785.1 uncultured Gammaproteobacteria bacterium | reverse complement strand
GTACTAGTTCACTATCGATCATCAAAAGTATTTAGCCTTAGCGCATAGTGACGCTGACTTCCCACAGAGTTTCACCGGCTCCGTGGTACTCAAGAAAGTTATCACATAGGATTGAATCTTTTCACATACAGGGCTTTCACCTTCTATGGCCAGTCTTTCCAGACTGCTCTGCTAAAAAACAATCAACATGCATCAGATCCGTAAACTCTGAAATGATATCCTCTTATAACCCTCTATACAGTGTTAGGCTTACGGCCATTGCACTACCTATCACTTACCCGAAAGTAAGATCAAAATAGATTATCTTATATAAAGTTTAGGCTCTTCCCGTTTCGCTCGCCACTACTCAGGGAATCGAGATACTTATAAAAATTATAGGCAAAGATTTACCAATAATTTTTATAAGTACATTAATTCTTTCTATTCCTCCGGTTACTAAGATGTTTCAATTCACCGGGTTGTCTCACACTAGCCTATAAATTCAGCTAGTAGTTTCCGCGCTTCACACGGAAGGGTTTCCCCATTCGGAAATCTCCGGGTCATAGGTTGCTTATCACCTAACCGAAGCTTATCGCAGATTGCTACGTCCTTCATCGTCTTTTGATGTCAAGGCATCCACCATATACCCTTATTAGCAACCACCAAAAATTTTATAAACTTTTGGCAATTCTATATTTTGAGTATTAAAAATTTTTCTAAATTCTAATTTGAAATTGTTTGATGTTAAAATAAGATGCTCATAAACATTATTTGATTGTCAAAGTTCTGGTTGCTTTAGTATAACCAGCAACAAGTAGCCTCTTTTATAGATCGCTCCAAGCCTATCTACAAAAGAAACTACTTACTACTGACTATGTTTTGAGGTACTTATTTTTGGTGCTAAAAAATCCGCATTAAGCGGACTTTAAGTAAACTTAAAATTTAACTTAAAATCCTATCTCGATATTCTGTTTAAGTTAACTTTCATATAGCTTTTATACTTTTTAATATCAGCAATATTATATATCAAAAATAAATTTATGTCAAATGTATTAGTCATTTATATAATTCTTATAAAACCTCTATTTTTAGGGCTTTTAGACCAAAATCCACAGCATCATCATAATGCTCCATCCAAATGTCCATATGATAGTAATATTTTGAATTCATACGATCTTCTACAATAAAAATCTTATCACCATAAATTTCAGGAATACGCACTAAAGTACCAAAGGGTAAAAAATTAGCAGCTACAATACCGTCACGAGTACGGGTATTTGAGGCAGTAATAAAGGGGGTATCGTCAGTTTGCTCAGGCAAACTATTATAAGCTGTTACACTAATAACCTTGGTAAATCTAGCGTTTCTCTGTGATACTTTAGGTAAGGTTGGCCCGTCATAATAGGCTGAAATAGCCTCTTCTGGCACTGGTCCAACTTGCTCAATAGACTCTAAATCCTTGAAAAGGGCAGAGTTTGGAAACACTAAAAATAACAAAATAACCAATAAAAACGAAGGTTTTGTATATTTTCCTGTAATTTTTAAGATTTTTGGCAATAAATTGATCATATATATTATATATTCTTCAAATTAAAAAATCCCTATATCTTGGGATCAATACCCTAATAATAGCACAGATTTTGCATTTTGTCAATATTTGTCATATTTTTTTAGAATTGCTATAATACTAATCACTTTGTTCTAATAATTAAAATTAAAAAAAATATATGGAACATGAAAAAGGAGCACTAAATAATATGAAGCCAAAAACAGCTTTTAAGGCAGGTTTATTAAGTGGCTTAGGTATTATGTTTGTAATTGGTTTTTTTATCTTATTGGGAATTGTCCTAGATGAAAAAGTTGACAATAATAATGAAAATACAAACACTAATAATCCTCCAGTAAATACTAATACCAACCCTAATCCTCCAGCAAATGTCACAGTAGAAGGTATGACTGATGATGATTGGGTAAGAGGAGATAAAAACGCTCCTATTACCATAGTAGAATTTTCTGATGTTGATTGTCCTTTTTGTAGTCGCTTCCACGGCACTATGCAGCAAATTGTAGATGAATACGACGGTGAAGTCAATTGGGTCTATCGTCACTTCCCTCTTACATCTTTACATCCCGAAGCTTATAAAAAAGCAGAAGCTGCTGAATGTGTTGGCGAATTAGGTGGCGAGGCAAAATTCTGGGAATTCTTAGATGAATTATATGAGGATACTACTGAAAAATTAGCTGATCTACCAAATATTGTTAGCAGTATTGGCGTCAATAGTGTTCAATTTCAAGAATGTCTAGATTCTGGTAAATATACTAGTAAAATCCAAAGTCAATCTAGTCAAGCTCAAGCTGCTGGTGGACGTGGTACTCCTCATAGTATTATCATTGTAGGTGATACTAAAATTCCTATCCAAGGAGCTCAACCGTATGAAACTGTAGCTGCTCAATTAGAAAATATCTTACAATAAATTATATTACAAAAACACTTTTTATTTACTAGAGAGTGTTTTTGTTTATCTAAAAAATAATGTATAATAATACTACTATGTTTTGGCGTCGTAAAAAAAGAAATCATTGGAGTTTTTGGCTGACAGTCATTATTGTTTTGAGTTTGCTGACTTGGTCAATTATTAAATTAGCCTCTCCCACTCAAGATGATTATAATACAGATATATTGACTATCCAAACTAATGACTGGATCAAGGGTAATCCAGAGGCTAATGTAGTTTTGATGGAATATACTGATTTCCAATGTCCTTATTGCCAAATCTATGGCAAATTAACTGCACAATTAGCTGAAGAGTTTCCCCAAGATATTGCTGTAGTTTTTAGACATTTTCCTCTCAAAACTATTCACCCCAACGCAGAGGCAGCCTCTCAAGCTGCTGAAGCAGCTGGTCTACAAAACAAATTTTGGGAAATGCATGATTTGATATTTATCAATCAAAATCTTTGGATGGATCATCAAATACCAAAAGAAATTTTTACGAATTTTGCTGAACTATTAGAATTAAACGTTGAACAATTTCAATCAGATATAAATAATCATAAAGTCAAAAACAAAATAGACGAACAAATCAAACGTAGTGCTTCATTAGATATTCAAGGTACTCCAACTATTTTTATTAATGGCCAAAAAATTAATAATCCAAGAAGTTATGATGAGTTTAGAAATATTATCGAAACCTTCATCCAAGACAATCAATAAATTAATATATAGTTTCATTGCAGTAGGTTTAATCGGTTTTATCGATGCTGTTTTTTTGACAGTCAAACATTATCAAGGCACAATTGGTTGCTCAGCTATCTCTGGCTGCCAAGCTGTCTTAGATAGTCCTTATTCTACTATTTTGGGTATTCCTATAGCTTTATTGGGTGTAGCTTATTATTTGTCTATTATAATTATAGCTTTACTTTATATAGACATAGACAAAAAAATTATTTTAAAAATTTTAAGTTACTTCCCGATTACTGGTTTTGTATTTAGTCTCTGGCTAGTTTATTTACAATTATTTGTAATCAATGCTATCTGTCAGTATTGCATGCTCTCGGCCTTGACTTCGATTACGATATTTATACTAGGCATGGTCTTGCTTAAAAAAAATAAATAATTATTAAAATAATTATATGAAAAAAACAATCTTATTAAGCCTGATAATTTTCTGCGTAAGCTTATTTTCAGGCCTAAACACCCAAGCAGCCAATAACTATAGCGAGGGTTCTCTACTTGCTCTAGAGGGGGTCCAAGACGCAGCTGTTTATTATATTGCCGGTGATGGTATGAAATATGTTTTCCCAGACAGCAAAACATATTATACCTGGTATACTGACTTTAGCGATGTCATCAAAGTCGATGTTGCAGAATTAGACATGTATGAGGATGGTGGAGTCATGCCTTACAGAGCTGGTACAAAATTAATAACCCATATGAACACAGCTAAAATTTATGCTTTTAATGCAGAGGGTGAAGTACAATGGATTTCTAGTGCTGGAGTAGCTGTTAGCTTGTATGGCGACAATTGGACTAGCTTAGTTCAAGATGTCATTCCTGGATACTTTGCTGAATACACAAAAAATAGTGATCTATCTGACAAACATCCAACCGGTACATTAATTAATAATGAACAAACTTTATATTATGTAGAAGGTAGTAAAATTCGTCCTTTTTCTGATGTTGCTTCTTTGACAGCTAATAATATTGATCAAACTTATGCTCTAGATATTGAAGATGTATCAAAGTATACTATTGGTGATACTATTAATAGAGCAGAAGCACATGTATCACGTTATAGTCCTGGATGGGTTTGTTGCACTCTTAATGCAATAACACCTTACGTTTATATTTATCTAACTAATGCTCCTTTAGATTTTGATCCAAACAACATTGACCAATATTTTATAGATGTTATTAGAGAAGTAAATTTAGATAGTGACGCTACTGAAGATAAAATTCAATCTGCTCTGCAGGAATTATTTTCAATAAATGAATTTGTTTATGGAGAATCTGGTTACGCTAACTATTTATACTTATCAGATTTAACAGTAGCTAGTGTAGAAAATTCTAATGAACAAATAATTGTTAATTTAGAAAATAATTTTATGAGCATTGGAGTATTAGCTGATATATTTATGAAGCCACAAATTATCAAAACTATAGAATATTATACAGATAATTATATCATCAAGCTCAACGGTACAGAATCTGAATGGGAATGTGCCTTGGATGTTTCTGGAAATTGCTAAATTTGTATAAAATAAAAAAGCGTCAGGTGAAAACCTGGCGCTTTTATTTTGATCTAGTCTGTACGAAGCACGGGAATGACTAACGGCCAAACCAAACAATGGACCAGAAAAAGAGCTACTAAGGCCATTACACCAAGACCTGCAACATAAACAAGTAGTTGTACCCAAACAAACAAACCTGCCATAGCTGCACCTGGACTAAAACAATACAATACAAATAATGCTAGTACAAAAATTCCAACTACAATTGCGATACTCTTACCATGAGCCATGAGAAAAAAAATAGGTAAATCCCATGTCTCAAATAGTTTTTTAGCCAAATAGATAATAGTAACTACAGCACCTATACCAAAATATAGGAAAAACGCAAACTGTACTACTTGTCTGATTATGTCCCAGTACATTTTACCGCTCCTTATGAAAGTACCAAACAAAATGATTTGTGTACAAATTCTTTATAACATTTAATATAATATTTTGTCAAAATAAAAACGCCTTACTTGAAAAAGTAAGGCGTTGTTTGATCTAACTGACAGGCACGCTCAGCCGATCAGCAATAGCCTGCCGGAGCGAAGGCTCTCCTTCGATCTCTTCCGAAGAATAGGTCGCCCGCACTACCGCAACATTATCAGGTAGTTTGATGACTCGACCCAAATCAATCGGTGTACCGATGATCACCGTATCGATCACCTTGGCTGCAGCCATAGCCTCGATGGTGGCCTGTAAGTCAGCAATCTGCTGATCACCATAACCCATGGCTGGCAACAAACTACCGATACCCGGGTAGATCTCGAAAGTTTCAGCCAGCTTGCCTTGTAGATAAGGCCTAGGATCTACGATCTCATCTGCATCGTACTGATGAGCAGCCACTGTAGCAGCTCCGGTCTGCATGCCACCATGAGTAGTAGTCGGACCATCCTCGATGACCAAGACAGATTGATCCTTGATAAACTCAGGTAAGTCTGCCTTGACCGGCGAGTTCATCTCAATGATCAGAGCCTCGGGATTGAGACTGACTACCGTAGCCTTGAGATTGGCCACGTCAGTAGCATCAGCTGTGTTGACCTTGTTGATGACCACGATGTCAGCCATCAGCAAGTTTTGCGGACCAGGATAGTACATCAGCTCATGACCAGGACGAAGCGGATCAACGATTGTAATCAGTACATCCGGGGTATAGAAACTAGTGTCGTTGTTGCCACCATCCCAGAGAATGATATCAGCTTCTTCTTCAGCTGCCTCCAGAATGTCATAGAAATCCACACCAGCATAGATAACCCGACCTTCAGCGATGTGCGGCTCGTACTCTTCCATCTCTTCGATGGTACAGTCATGAGCTTTGAGATCGTCCAAGGTAGCGAAACGCTGTACCGCTTGCTTAGCCAGATCACCGTAAGGCATAGGATGCCTGATTGGCACAACAGTCTGACCTAGTTCAGACAAACCCTGACAAACAAAGCGACTAAGCTGCGACTTGCCACAGCCTGTTCTGACAGCACAAACCGCCACGACCGGCTTCTCGGATTCGATCATGGTCTGTTCGGCTGCCATGGTAGCAAAGTTGGCACCTGCAGCATTTACCCGCTCCATGATCTCACCAACATGCTGGTGATCCACATCAGAGTAGGAAAAAATGCAAGTATCAACACCATGATCAGCAATCAAGCCTTCCAGTTCATCCTCAGGGAAAATAGGAATCCCCTCAGGATATAATTCACCAGCCAACTCAATCGGATAACGCCGATCAGCAATATCCGGAATCTGCGCAGCGGTAAAAGCTACTACTTCCACATCATCATTGTCCCTAAACAGGACATTGAAATTGTGAAAATCACGTCCAGCTGCACCAATGATCAAAAGTTTTTCTCTACCCAACGGAAACCTCCTAAGAGATTGGGGAATTAAGGATTATTTAAGTCAAACTACGTTGTTGATTTACTACTTGGAAACGAACACTCAGAACTGCAATACATTAACAAATATTACTTAATAAGTCAATATATATTTTATAAAAAAAGCGACACCATGGTGCCGCCTATCTAGATCAAATGAGTTTGGTTTTTATTTATTTTTCTTTTGGCCAGAGTAGCCGTGCAAAAAATAAATAAGCAAATGGTAATATATATAAACTATAAATTACCACTACTACTGCATAAGTAAAAAACCCATCCCAAAAACCTTGAGGCGGATTTTGGTTAATATGCAACCAAACTTCATCTACTCCTTTTTTCAAGCTTTCAGAAGTCCATACGCCATAAAGGCAATAAAGACAAAGCCACATACAAACAATGGCTAACACTCTCCGCAAAATGGACATATCAACCTCTCTTGAAAATTAATTTACAATAAACAACTAGAACTAAAGTAGATTAACAAATATTACTTAATAAGTCAATTTATGGTAAACCCCGCACCACTTTGTTGACCAAAAAAGTGGTGCGGGGTAAAATAAAGACATGGAAAAATATTCTCCCGAACAATTAAAAACAATTGCTAATACTATTCGCCAAGATATCATCAAGATGCTACATCGAGCTGGTTCTGGACATCCAGGTGGTGCTTTGGGTATGGCTGATATTTTTACTGCTTTGTATTTTTCTGTGCTCAATCACATCCCCACCAAACCAAAACTATTTAATAGAGATAGATTAATTTTATCAAACGGTCATATTTGTCCAGTCTTGTATGCTAGTCTAGCGCGAGCTGGATACTTCCCATTAGTAAAACTCAGATCACTTAGAAAAATCAATGCTGCCCTACAAGGACATCCACATGCCTACAGTTTACCTGGTATTGAAACTAGTAGTGGACCACTTGGCCAGGGATTATCACAAGCTATTGGCATGGCCTTAGCTTCTAAGCTCGATGACTTGAATAATACTATATTTTGTATTACTTCAGACGGTGAACACAACGAAGGTCAGACTTGGGAAGCTATCATGTCAGCCAAAAAATTTAAACTAGATAACTTAATAAATATTATTGACCGTAATAATATCCAAATAGATGGTTATACCAAAGACATCATGCCTTTGAAACCGCTTAAACAAAAATACGAAGCTTTTGGTTGGCAGGTCTTAACGACCAATGGTCATAATATAAATCAGATAATCAATACTCTAACTAAAGCAAAAAAAACTCGTCGGCCAGTGGCTGTTATTGCCTATACTACTTTAGGTAAAGGCATCAGTTTTATGGAAAACCAGCCAGCCTGGCATGGTAAAGTTCCTAATGATCAAGAAAAAGATAAAGCTTTAGAAGAATTACAAAATAATAATTAATATGCTAGTCAAAAATTTTGACAAATTAGATAAATTAACTACTCAATCAACTCGAGCTGCTTGGGGTGAAGCTTTGTTAGCTTTGGCCAAAAAAAATAAAGATATTGTAGTAGTGTCTGCTGACTTAGCAAAATCTACTCGTGTTGAAGAATTTGCTAAAAAATTCCCAGAACGATTTTTTGAAGTAGGAGTTGCTGAACAAAACATGGCTGGTGTAGCCTGCGGTCTTGCTTTGTCTGACAAAATCCCTCTTATGACTAGTTTTGGAGTTTTTAGTCCAGGACGCAACTGGGATCAAATCAGGGTAGGTATTTGTTATAGTAAGGCTAACGTAAAAATAGTCTCTACTCACTGTGGTTTGTCTGTTGGTCCTGATGGTGCAAGTCATCAAGCTCTAGAAGATATAGCTATCACCCGTTGTCTACCAAATATGACTGTCATAGCACCATGTGATGCTCGTCAAACAAAAAAAGCAGTCGAGGCTATGATTGATCACAAAGGTCCTGTATATCTTAGATTAACAAGACCAAATACACCTGTGTTTACTAGTATTAAAACTAATTTTAAAATCGGCCGCGCTAATCTTTTACACAAAGGTAGTAATCTAACTATAGTAGGCTGTGGCCCTGTCTTACATCAAGCACTACTAGCTGCCAAAAAACTAAATGCAGAAGTAATAGATTGTCATACTATCAAGCCTTTAGATAAAACAACTATTTTAAGATCAGTAAAAAAGACTGGCAAATTAATCACTCTAGAAGATCATCAGGTCATGGGAGGTTTAGGCAGTGCTGTCACAGAAATGTTGGCCCAAAATTATCCAGTACCTACTACTATGCTGGGTGTACAAGATAGTTTTGGTGAATCAGGTGATCCTGATAAGCTTTATGACAAATATGGTCTGTCAACTAGACATATTATTGCTGCTGCCAAAAAATTAATTAAAAAATAATTATATGCTACAAGCTATCAAAGATTTTCCCAAACAATTTAAATTTCAACCTGTTTTAAAAAACAAGCAAAATTATAAACGAGCCAAAAAGTTTATTGTCTTAGGCATGGGAGGATCACATCTAGCTGCTGATATTATAAGATCTACTTACCCTGGCCTGCAAATTATTGTTCATAGTAATTATGCTCTACCAAATATATCAGATAAAGAACTCAAAGAATATCTAATAATCGCTAGTTCATACTCTGGTAATACTGAAGAAGTGCTTGATGGTCTTAGAAAAGCTTATAAGAAAAAACTAAATATTGTTTGTATTGCTGTAGGCGGAAAAATATTACGCTTTGCTAAAAAAAATGAATTACCATATGTTCAAATTCCTGATACAGATATACAGCCACGATCTGCTCTAGGCTTTAGTCTACGAGCTATGCTCAAAGCCATGAGTCTAAACAAGACTCTAGCTAGCACTGACATAGTAGCTAGTAAACTCCGAACTGGTGTTTATGAAAAACGTGGTAAAAAAATTGCTCGTCTTATCAAAAATAAAATACCAGTTGTTTATGCTTCAGAAGCTAATATTGACTTGGCCTATAACTGGAAAATCAAACTCAACGAAACTGGTAAAATCCCGGGATTTTATAATGTCCTACCAGAACTAAATCATAATGAAATGAATGGTTTTGATGTGGTCACCAAAACTCGCCCTCTTACTAAACATTTTTGCTTTATATTTTTACATGATTCTGATGATAATACCAAAGTGATAAAACGTATGAAAATTTTGGCTAGATTATATAAAAAAAGAAAACTAAAAATTATTTCTTTAAAAATAGACAATCAAAATAAATGGCTCAAAACTTTTAATAATCTTATTCTAGCTGATTGGGTAGCTTATTATACGGCCCTAAACTATGGACGAGATCCTGAACAAGTGCCTTTGGTAGAAGAATTCAAAAACTTGATGAAATAGACCCTTCCACACCTCCCCTTCGTAAGGGGAGGATTTTTGTTTGACAAAAATTGGCTACTTGCTAAAATAATTTTGTTCAAATAGGTTCTTTACCATAGGAAAATAAGGAGGCTTTCCAATGTGTTCCATAGCTGGAGTGATTGCTCTCAAGCACCAAGACTCAGAAACTGTCTTGGACTACGCTCAACTACTTGGTTTGTTTTTGCAGCATCGTGGTCATGAATGGGTCGGTGTAGCTCACTCTGGTGGAGACTTCTTGGAAGTTGAAAAACTACCAGGACTAATCTCTTCTATGTTTGGCAATGCTAAATTAGTTGGCAATATGCTAAAAACTGAGCCACAGATGATGCTAATGCAAACCCGTTTTTCTACCCAGGGAAACAGTACCAAGCGTAACGCTCAACCTCATTACTCTAGACCACCAACTGGTATCGTAGCTTTGGGTAGCAATGGTGACATTTTTGATTACTTTGGTGCCAGACAAGGTATGCAAGAACTTGGTTGTCAGATGATTAGTCAAAATGACTCTGAAATCTTACTTCATCATATCCTGCATCATTCGGAACGCAATCCCGAAACATATGATCAGGGTATTCGTCATTTGATGGCCAATCTGCCAGCTAGTTTTTCCAGCTGGCTAGCCACTGATGATCAGGTTTGGCTTTTTCGTGACCCTTATGGCAATCGTCCATTGTACTGGATGATTGTTGGTGACTGTTTTATCTTTGCTTCTGAGGACTGTGCTCTACACGGCATCCTCAACAGCCGAGCCAACCAAGGTCATCGTGATGGTCTAGTTGACATCAACCAAGTCTTGCCTGGTCAAATCATCAATATCAAGTTGCATGGTGCTATAAAGACATTGACTGGTTTTCCAGCCAAATCAACTCTGGCTCACTGTACATTTGAGCAAATCTATTTTGCTCGGCCAGATAGCCATGTCTTTGGCACACCAGGTGAAACTAGGAACGAACAGCTCTGTTATCAGGTACTGATGGAATGGAATGGTAATCAACCAATCCTAACAATTCCTGATGATATCAATAGCGTAGTTGGTTGCCGCTACAAGCTAGGTAAACAACTAGCTGTCGAAGCTCCAGCTCCGGGTGCAGAATGTGTCATCTCTGTGCCTTCATCTGGTGACCCGGCAGCTCAAGGCTTTGCTCATGGTAGCAATTTGCCATTTGAGATTGGTCTAATACGTAGTCACTACGTAGCTCGAACATTTATCTCACCTGGCAGAGGTAATCGCGAAAATCTGACCGCTATCAAGTATCAACCAGTTCGTGATCTTTTTCGCAAAGTACAGTCAGTAGTTGTAGTAGATGACTCAATTGTTTTTGGGACAACTTCCCAACGACTAGTCCGTACTTTACGAGCAGCTGGTGCCAAAGAAATTCATCTACGCATCTCTTGTCCACCTATTGTGGCAGCTTGTCGCTATGGTGTAGATATGGAAAGCAAGGGTGAACTAATTGCCGCCACTCGTTCGCTAGACCAAATCACTGAACATCTAGGAGTAAATTCTCTGGCCTACCTATCTCTAGATGGCCTCAGATCAGTCATTGGTGAACAAATAAATCATCATTGTCTGGCTTGCTGGGACAAACATTTTCCTATCAAATAGTACTAAAAGCCCTAACTTTGTTAGGGCTTTATATTATTGACATAAATATTATATTATGATATAAATAAGAGTCCTTATCTGAGGAGAAGTTGATATGGGCAAGAGAAACAGCGTCCAAAGCAATGGACGTTCTTTACAATCAGCTGCCTCTGAACTGGAGGCTAAAATCAGATCAGTGATCCAGCAGGCTGGTATCAGAGAAGATGATACCCGTGGTCGAATAGCCATGAAACTCATGCGAGCTCTACGAGCTCAAAGTAAAGGCTTTCCAATTATCGAAGCCCTGCCCGATGCTGACAATCAGGATGACATCATCTTTCAGGTAGTCATTGCTGGTAATACTGATGTTATTGGCTTGGATACGGCGCGTATCATTGAAATTGCGCTGACTCCAGCAAACTAAAAACCCCTCGTCTCTTTAGACGAGGGTCTTTTTTTATTTAATTTCCACTTAGTTCATCTATAATTTTTTGAATCGGTAAATTATGAAAATTGCTTACTAACTTCTTTTTCCAATATGGTGATAAATTACCAATTTCCTCTTCACTAGATAATGTTACTCTGAATTGACTTTCTATTTCTCGCAAAATTTTAACAACTCGCTTTACTTGTTCAGTCTGTCCACCAGGTAAAACTTCAGCAATTGGAGGAATACCATCGGTCTTTGGATTTTCTTTGGCATAACCAGCTGGAGACATGCCTTTTTCTTTAGCTTTGGCGGTCCTAAGTTCTAATAATCTTTGAAACCATGTCACTCTGTCAGCATCTTCATAATCCTCAATTTCTTCTTTGATAAAAACTTTTACTACTAAGCCTTTTTCTGTTTCTTCTGGAATCAAGACTGTATCACTTGTCAAGCTCTTATGTTTGAAAGATCTTTGAACACCTATATATATTTTTTGTCCTTCTTTGTCACCGTCAGTTTCATAGGCTTTTTTATCAAAAACTAAAAATTCATCAATCTCATCCAAAAAATCTTCCCTAGGCAAAGCTTCAGTAGCGTCTAGACCATCAATACCTAATTCATTAATCAATCTTATAAAAAATTGACTATGATCTTTAGCTGTTTGTTCTTGGTTTTCATTACCTTGAGATTTTTTTTCCATTTTCAAGGCTTGTCTTGTTCTTTCTGCAATAACACTTTGGTGCATTGCCTTGATCAATTCACAGGGATCAATACCATCATTATGTGGAGCTTTCAAAGATTTTATATAATCAACATATTTAATATCCATCATATATAAATAATCCTCAAAACTCATTTCTTCAATATTACCAGAAAAACCTATTTTTAAAATTTGATCAGGCTGATCATTTGTCAAATCACCTACTACCACTGGATGTTCTCCTTGACGTGCATTGCCATGGGTGTCACGAAAAACAATAAACTCTTGATGATAAAGCTCACCCTTTTCACGGTCAAGATTTATTATTTCAACTGGTGCTTCTTCTAAAGATTTCATTTTATTTTAAAAGTAAAATATTTATTGACAAAAAAATTCCAAAATGTTACGACAGCTGTGGCTATAATCTTTCCATAAATATACCACATATTTAATATATCAACACTCCAATATAAAATACTATTATTTATAAATAAACCAATCGCTCCCATAATAAAAAAAACTGGGAATTGTTTTTTTTGATTGCCGTCAGCTTTGAATGTCCAATTACGATTTAGAGTATAGTTGTATATGCTGGCTATAATAAAAGCTAAAGTGGCTGATATTAAATAATGAAAATGAGCATATTCAGTCAAAGAATATAAAATAATAAAATCAATAATAAAAGAAGAGCCACCAACAGTTAAAAATTTTAATATTTGAATGCGATGTCGCCAAGGATAAGTAATAACTTGTTTCATCCCGTATAAATTTAATTTTTATTTTTATTTATAATCTAGAACTCAAAATTTCTAATTGCTGAAATTGTTCTTTGGTTTTTTTGGTAATATATTCCCAGCCTTTGTCAAAATCTACACCTTGAGTGGTCTGATCATCTTCTAGCCAAGCTAGTTGCTGTTGAGTAAGTTCACCAACTATTTGCAGATTATGTGCCCGTTTAAAAATTAATCTATAAAAAGGCTTGAGAAATTTATGTCTAACATCATCAGCATCTTTTATTTTACCTTCAAATAAACTAACCAAAAAGGCTCTTTTGGTCTTAAATGAAAATAAAGCAGCAGCGACTGCACCATAGCTAGCCATGATACCCCAAGCAGCTTGATAATCTTGAGACTTGTTTAATTTTTTGGCTTTGTGGGCAGCCAGTATTGGTAATAAATATTTGTCCCATTTATTCCCAAAGCCTAGACGACGAACTGTTACATTACCAATTTTTTCTTTTCGTTTTAGACCTGGTTTCATCTTGGCTACAAACAAATCTATTTCATAACCAAGTAATCTATCGGTAATTTCTTTAACAGCGTTTTCAGCTGGACCATCAACTGGATAATAACTAGGTGCAAAAGCAGCTATTCTGGTTTTGTTATGTAAACGACTTTGAAAATCTACTAAAGTCCTTTTAAGACCTTCGGCAAAACTAATCTTTGGTTCCCAATCTAATAATTTTTTAGCTCGACTAATATCAGGACAACGCTGTTGAGGATCCCCCCAACGCTCTGGTACTTGATCAAAATCTAAATAAACAATTTCACTCTGACTATCTGAAACATCTCTTATATTTTCAGCCAAATTTTTGATACTACGTTCATCAGGATTACCAAGATTTACTGGTTTCATACCTACAGCCTCAAAATCTAAAGATATCAACTTATCCAAAGCTGGAAGTAAATCATCTATATACATAAAACTACGCGATTGCTCACCATTGCCATGCACCGTAAGATCTTCACCAAGACTAGCTTGCAAAGCAAAGTTAGAAATTACCCGACCGTCATTAAACATCATGCGTGGTCCATAGATATTAAATAATCTTACTATGCGTACATCTACTTTATATTGTTCATGATAATCTTTACATAAAGATTCAGCAGCTCGTTTGCCTTCATCATAGCAAGAACGTTTGCCAAGTTGATCAACATTACCAAAATAAGATTCTTCTTGGGGATGTTCAAGTGGATCACCATAAACTTCTGAAGTAGAGGTGTACAAAATCTTAGCATTGTACTTGCGAGCCATGTCTAACATATTGCGAGTGCCATCTACGCTAGTGCGTAATGTCAAAATAGGATCAAATTGATATTGCATTGGACTAGCTGGACAAGCTAGATGATAAATCTCGTCGATTTTTTCAAATCTCTCTAAAATTGGTTCAATAACATTATGCTTTATCAATCTAAAATTTTTATTTTTAAACAAATGTTGGATATTTTGCTTTTTACCAGAAAAAAATGAATCAACACAAATAACTTTATGACCCTGGTCAATAAAATAATCACATAAATGTGATCCAATAAATCCTGCTCCGCCTGTGATAAGAATTGTCTTCATATTTTCGAAAAATTATATCTATATTGTGCCCTAAAATAGCCCAAAAGTCAATATAAAATAATACTATACCATTGACAAAATATAAATAATGTGCTATATTCTTTTAGTTACAACTGACCTTTTCTCATTCGAATTCAAGTCTAAAAACAAGTCGTCAAGAAATTTCAAGGAGGCTTTAAATGTCCGAAAGAAGAACTCTAAACAGA
>CAZEWH010000011.1:0-19704 GCA_964515785.1 uncultured Gammaproteobacteria bacterium | reverse complement strand
AAACCATCGGAACTTAGAGGGGTTATAGGCAAAGTTGCCTATGATACTGTAGGATCTGTTTTTGGTGTCAAATTTGTTGGTGATTTATTTCTTGCCTTAGGTAAAAAAGGTGATATTTACAATTATTTTTCTGAAAAAAAACAAGTCAACAAAGATAAAGCTGAGATATTAGCTGCTTTTATGGAAGAAATGGGTGGGGAAACTACTAAAGAAACTGAAACTGAGACAGAAGGTGGAGAAGAAGCAGTTGAAAGATCAGAGGAAGTAGTTGCAGAAGTAGAAAATTATAAACAAAAAATTAATGCTTCTAATTTAGAAGAAAAGGATAAAGAAGAATTAAAAGCAAATCTTATAAAGATTTTAGAAGATCATGATGAAGAAGCTGAAAATCTAAATGAACAAAAGCAAGAACAAGTTAAAAATCTTTTGGATACTTATTTTAAGACTAAGATAAAAGGCACTAAAATTGCTAAAGACGCTATGAATACTGCTTTGGTAGCCTCTGGCTTATTTGCAGCTCGTGGTCTAATGTATGGAGTCATGGCAGCAGCAGAACGTGGTCAAAAAGCTAATGATACTTTTGCTAAAGAGCGTTTGACTAGAAAAATACAAGGTCCTGAGACTAAAACAGATGAAATAGAAGTGCAAGGTCCGACACCTGAAGGGGAGGGATCTCCTACAACTAAAGTAGAAACACCAGTAGAAGAAAAGGTAGAATCACAACTTAAGTTTATTTTGCGAGATATGGTAGTCAATGCTACTCGGGAAAATGCTCGTGCTTTGATGCTTAAAGGAAAAGAAGGTGATGGCGAACATAAAAAAGCAGATTTTGCCAAAGCAGCCGGCAATTTATTGCGTATAGCTGGTATTGGTAGTGCATCTATCAATGCTTTTTCAGAAAGTGGACTTTTAGATAAAGATTCAATAGATACAATGCTTGATGCTATCAAAGAAAATGGCATCTCTAATCTTGGTGATACAGCTAAAGTAGTTGGTGCTGAGGTTAAAGATAATTTTATTCAGAATGCTGCTAATGTTTTCAATATAGATCGACCTAAAGATAAAGCAGAAGTTGATGCTGTTGACAAAGCTGTTGAGGCTGGTGTAACTGGCACAGTAGCTCCACCTGAAGATCCTTTCAATTTGGGTGCTGATGGAGGAGAAATGGAAGCCACATCTCCTAGTACTAGTATGGAAGATATTGAAGCTTTGCATGATAAACCAATGTCAGGTATAGATGCTATACCTGGTAGTCCCTCAGGACCAATAGGTGAATCTGCTGATGTACAAGCTGGTATGCCAGGAAGTACAGCAGATGCAGCTCCTGAAACACCCACAGATGGTCCCTTAGAAGATATTATCAAGACAGAAGAGGGTAAGAGTGCTGATTCTATCTGGCGTTCTACCAAAAATATTGTTATGAACAATCCAGAGCGTTTTGGTTATGATGGTGATCCAGCTGATACGGCTGCTATGTCTCAATGGGCTGAAACCCAGACAGCTAATATGGTCAATGCTCTAAATGTAGAACAAGATGGTAATTTAGCTGATCTTGTTCATGATGGAGATAAAGTTGTTGTTAATTTTGAGGGTGACAAACCCGTCCTTAGTTTTGAAGCTGATTCTGGTATAGAAGCTGGTCACTTAGCAGATGAAAATGTTGAAGCATTTTTTGCCGACCATCAATGGGAAGAGGGTATAGAACATTGTGTAGAGATTGATGCCAATACAGGGGACCAGTATTATGAAATTGATGCTAGTGATGGTACATATAAGGTCTATGATTGGGATAGAGATAGTAATCCAAATGTAATTTTCCCTGATGGACATGCAGAAGAAATGTCTGTAGATAAACTCAATAGTTTGTTTGAAGAAAAAAATATATTTATGTCTGACCAAGAAGTAGCTGTTGCTGACCAAGAAGCTATGCAAGCTGCAACTGCAAGATCTGTTGATCAATTTTTGTCCGGGGAAAGTAAATATAGTGAAAATTTATATGATGATGCTAAAGCAAATGGCAAGCTTGATGAAGTATTTCATAAATTATTAGGTACTGGAGATAAGACAAAGATTACACCTTTTATCGAAGATCATTTTAAGGCTAATCATTTATCTGACAATCAACTTAATATTTTCTTGCGTTATGCTTATGCCAATCAGGGATTAGCAGAGTTTGATGGTTCACCAGCAGATTTAGTTGATGATTTTGAAGCCCAAACAGTCTCTAATTTTGGTGATCTCAAAGGTGGTAATGCAGATATTTGGCGTACTGTAAAAGTAGGTGATCAATATGCTTTGGTACAAAAATTTCATACTGGTATGTGGCCTATGAGAAGTGATCATTATTTTGTAGATTTTAATGGTGATGGTCAAGCTGATACTCAACTAGATCATGATGCTATGCAAGCTGTTTATAATAAAGGATATTTTGGTGAAGAGGTCCCAGAACCAGTCCCAGAACCAACTAAAGTTGAAGAATCTGAGCCTGCTGTAAAAAAAGAAAGAATGTTTGAAACATCAAAAGCTAGTTATAGAGACACTGAAGCAGTTAAAGCTGAAGAAACTCCAGCTGCTAGTCCAGAGCCAGCTAAGGTTGAACCAGAACCAGTTAAACCTGGGGTATATGATTTTTCTGAAACCAAGTCAGCAGAACCAGCTATGCCAGATATAGGTACTCCCGAGATTAAAGGGGATGTAGAACCAGAGGCTGATATAGATCCAGGTCCAGCACCAGAAGCAGCTAAAGCTCCTGAAACTAATCCAGAACCAGTAGTACCATCCCCAGAGCCAATCCCAGAAGAAGAGCCGACTTTAGCTGAAGTTGTTGTTGAAGTAAAAGACTTAGATTTTGAAATTAATGATAAATATAATAATCCAGAAGATATAGATAAAATGAAGGAAGCTATAAAATTTTTGGAAGATTCTATTGAACGTGATAAACAGACTTTAGCACAAGCTGAATCAGATTTTAAAGCAGCAGATGAAACATTGGCTAAAGCTCAAGAAGCTGCAGTTAAAGCTGCTAAAGTTGCTGTAGGTACTAGTGATGATGATATGTTTGCTAAAATGGATGCAGATTTTGATAAAACAAAAACAGAAATGGATAGAGAAAGTAGTGAGTTTCGTTTAGATACGGAAAAAGCTACTTTGGATAGAGAACAAGCAAATTTAGAGGATTCAGAAAGGTCTTTAGAGCGTTTCAAAAGATTGGCTGGAGAAGGTAAATTGGGTAATGTAAAATATGAATTTCATGAGATTAAAACTGGTACAGGAGGTTCTTCTATAGAGCATGATGTGTTTAAACATGATTTTGATGCAGAGTCAATTCCTGATACATCGGCTACTGAAACTCCAAAACCTGAATCAACTACTCCAGAAGAAAAAATAATAGAAGACCCCTAAACCTGTAGAAACCTCAGCTACTGAATTTTCAGAATCACCATTACCACATTCTTCAGCCATAGAAGAAAGTGCTAGTGGTTTTGTGGGAGAGAGATATAGTGTTGGCAAAGATGGCCTTGATTGTATGACTTTAGTCAGGGAAGTAGCTAAAGAAAATCCGGACAATCAAATTCTACAGGATTATTTAGCTTTTATGCAAAATAATCGAGGTAATAATTTGAATTTTGAAAATTTTTTTGCTAGTCAAGATCCTGCTAGTATTTTGGAGCAAAATTCTGATTGGCAAACAGTCAAAGCAGATTTGCCATCAGGAGAATATTTAGTCAATTTTGCTTCGCCAGGACATCCAGATGGTATCTATGGTCCAGAAAGTCATGGTGGTATTTTGCAAGTAGTTGAAGACGCTAGCGGTAATAAAGATTTTACTTTATCTCATGCATCAACTGCTTCTTTAGGAGTAGAGGGTTTACAAGAGCCAGTACCACTTAATACTTTGCGTATTCAAGTAGATGACAAAGATTTTACTGGTCGTGATATTGTGGAGGGTTTTAGAAAAGATTATAGTGAACATATTACAGATCAAACAGATGGATCTAGAGTTTATAGCAAAGAATTAGTTGGAAAACTTAAATTTTTTGATCAAGCTGGTAAAGAAATTAAACCTCAATTAGAACCTGATGGCTCTATAAGGCTTGGTCATGTAATTCAGGAAAAAGATTTGGATAGTTATTTTGCTTATAATTCAGATTTTTCTAAAGATATTTCGGTAATGGATTTAAAATTTGAAAAACCATTGGTATAAATAAAACAAGTAAAAAACAGTCCCGCCGGCGGCGGGACTGTTTTAATATAGCTTAATTTATATAGTTTTAAATATACTTTCAACGTCTTTAGGGCTCTCAACTCGGACTAATTTAGCCCGTAATTGAGCTGCATCTGGTCGAGATTTTACATAAAAAAGCAGGTGTTTGCGCATTACTACAAAGCCTTTTGGCCCACGTAATTCCCATAGCAAATAAGCGTGTTCTATAGCTGTTTGTTTGACTATATCCCAAGTGATTTCTTGATATTTGCCAGTATTTATATAATCTCTGATTTGTTTAAAAAGCCAGGGTTTACCATAAAGAGCTCTAGACAAAGCAATACCATCGGCTTTTGTATATTGTAAATCTTTGACTACAGATTCTACAGTTTGAAAAGAGCCATTGATTAGAAAGATATTATTTTTAGAAATTTCTTTAAATTTTTTAGCAGATTTTTTCAAAGCTTTTAAATCTACTGGTCCAGTAAATGGTCGAGCATAATTGCGACCATGGATAATCATAGCTTTGATTGGCATATCAGCTAAAGCATCTATAAAGTCTAGAGAAGTAATATTATCTATACCTATGCGACTTTTGACAGATACTGGGATATCTATAGTTTCAATAGTCGTAGCTACTATTTTTTTGACAGTATCCATGTCACGTAACAAACAGATACCACCACCCTTGCCAGCTACTTTACGAGCCGGACAACCAAAATTTATATCAATACCAGCAAAACCTAATTTTTCAACAAGTTTGGCAGCTTTTGGATACATGGCAGGTCTTTTGCCAAAAAGTTGGACAACAACTGGTTGTTCTATATCTTTGTATTCTAGCATTTTGATAGTCTTTTTGCTGTCATAATGCAAAGCATCAGCTGAAACAAATTCAGTATGTACTACATCAGCACCCCATTTTTTGCACAATTGACGCCAAGCAGAATCAGTAATACCAGCCATTGGTGTGGTAGTTAAAATAGGTTTATTTAGTTTTTCCCAAAAATTTTTCATAATAAAAAGCCCATCTTATAGATGGGTTATAGCAAAAAAATATAGTTTTGACAAATCAAAGCCATTCTTTGCGTTTGAAATAAATCATAAAGCCTAGCATCATAGCAAACATAATAGCCATAATCATATAAAAATCAAGTTGTTGACCAATAAGTGGCATAAAACGGGCATTCATACCAAAAATAGAAGCTATTAAGTTGGCTGGAATCATGATCACAGAAATAACAGTCAAAATACGCATAATTTCGTTTAGCTTGTAGGAGATCAAAGATTCGTTGGTTTCTTGGAAAGCATTGATGTTTTCTTTTTGAGTTTCTAATATATCCCAGATATCTTTGGTACGGTCCAATATATTGGTGAAGTAAACATTAGTTTTGTCATGCATAAAAAATTTGGTATGAGTATTCATCAGTTTTTTTACAATATTTTTATGAGCCTGCATGATACGGCGAAAATCAACAATATTTCTTTTGATATGTAGTATTTCACGAACTAGTTTTTTTTCTTCGCCTTTAAAGATTCTTTTGTCAATATTTTCGATTTCTTGACTAACATGATCTAGCATAGGAAAAGTATAATTTTGCAAACGATGTAGGACTTCATACAATAAAACAATAGGGTGATTGGCCATCAAGTATTTTTCTTTGCTAAAATGATTAGTCTCAAGTTCAGTAAAAAAATTATTAAGTGTATCTATTTTTCCATCACTAATAGTTACTAAATATTTTGAACCAATAAAAAAATCAATTTCAGCAGATCCCATTTCGCGTGTTTTACGGTCGTATACAGGAAAAGTTAAAATCAAAAAAATATAATGACTATATTCACTTATTTGTGGGCGTTGAACTTTTACTAAACAATCTTCTAAGTCTAGAGGGTGAAAGTCATATTGGTCTTTAAGATGCTCAATCTCTTTACGATCAGGTTTGACAATATGTGTCCATTGGATCTTTTTTGTTTTTATTGTTTTTATTTTCATTGTTTTGATTGTCTTATACATTATAATACTTTTTGGAAAAAAAATCCATTTATGGTATAATCTTTAAAGAAGCTAGTATATTATGAGGCATAAAACAAAATCAAAAAAAGTCAAAAAAAAGTTTTGGGGTTCAAATATTTTTACTTCTATTTTGGTGATTATTTTGGTTTTTTCTATTATTAAAGTGTCAAAAGAAATCATGCTTAGGTATGAAATTAACCAGCAAATCAACGAACTAGAAACAAAATTATCTGATCTAGAATCTAAGACTGATAAGATGGATGAATTGATAGCTTATCTAAAAACTGATGAATATATAGAAAAAGAAGCTAGACTGAAACTAAATCTTAGTAAGCCAGGTGAACGTCAAATCAATATATCTGGAGATGAGCAAGTACAAAGAGAAGTTGTTAACAATGATGATCAAAATTTAATAAAATGGTTTAATTATTTTTTTGAATAAATATGAATAAGAAATTAATAATCGGCGTATTAATTATTGTACTACTAATATTATCACAGTGGATAGGGATAAAGATGATTTATGCTGGTAAAATAGATGGTAATGTAGCCCATCTAATGTCTAAAGTTTATCAGCTAAAAGCTGGTACTATCAAAAAAGGTGATGACAAACTAGTTTTGCTTATGTCAGATTTTATGGATAATAAAAAATTTGTAGCTAGTTTTTTAACTGATAATGGAGGAGAAAATATTGATCAAACAGAACTTGATGATATAGTTTGGGATAAAATACTTAAAGAAGCATGGTTAAATCACATGGCTGATTTTTTTAATGTAAATATTTCTGATCAAGAGGTTGATGATAGTTTAAGTCAATTAGATGATTTAGATGTATTTAAAAATATGGCTGAAGAAGAGTTTGGTATTGATTTTGAGGAATATAAAAGATTTGTAGCTAAGCCTTCTATTTTAGAAGCAAAAGTATATGAAACTTTGATTGATAATTATAATGACAGAGAGGGTATTCAAATAGCTCAAAGTGCTTATGATGCTTTAGAACAAGGTGATGATTTTGTTGAAGTGGCTGAAATATATGCTAGTGATATGACCTTTGTTGAAAATAGTATTTGGCTAACAGAAGAAGAATTGATTGGTATGTATGAGCCAATTAAAACTTTGTCAGTTAATGGCTTTAGTAAAATAGTAAATACTCCGGGAGCTTATATTATCTGGAAATTGGAATCTAAAAATCAAGAAGACAATAAAAATATCTACGAAGTAAAAAGTATAGTTATTATGGCCAAAACATTGCAAAGTTTTTTGGATGATTATCTGGCTTTAGCTGAAATAGAGAAAATTTATTAAATAAAATAAAAATAAAATGGTCAAGATTACTAATTTATCGAAAATATACGATAAAAAAGTCAGGGCATTAAACGATATTAATTTACACATAAAACCTGGTGAATTTGTTTCAATAGTTGGGCAGAGTGGTTCTGGTAAATCTACTTTAATAAAATTATTGATAGCTGAAGAAAAACCAGATAGTGGAAATATTGTTTTAGGTGGTTGGGATATTACTAATGTTAAAAATCGTGAAATTCCAACTTTGCGCAGGCAGATAGGTGTTGTCTTTCAAGATTATAAATTATTGTCCAAAAAAAATGTTTTTGAAAACATTTCTTTTGCTATGCAAGCTTGTGGTTTTTCTAAGACTGAAATTAATAAAATAGTTAATCAAATGATTTCATTGGTTGGTTTAAAAGGTATGGAAGATAGATATCCACATAAATTATCTGGTGGTGAACAACAACGAGTAGCCATTGCCAGAGCTTTGGTACATAAGCCAAAGCTATTGGTAGCTGATGAACCAACAGGCAATCTTGATTCTATCAATACTAGAGAAATTATTGATTTATTAAAAAAAATAAACAGTTTAGGCACTACAGTCTTATTAGTCACTCATGACAGAGAAGTAGTCAATAGTCTAAAGGGTAGAGTAGTTACTTTAGATAGTGGTCATATTATCAGTGATCAAAAACATGGTAGGTATTTGCTATAAAAATAAATAAAAATAAAAATAATATGCTAAGTATTTTTAGAATTTTAAAATTTGCTATCCAAGGATTTTTTAGGAACTTTTGGCTATCAATAGTGACTATCACTATGATGATCATGGCTGTCTTGTCTATGACTTTATTAGTGGGTATTAATCATATAAAAGATACAACTGTTCAGGGTGTAGAACAAAAAGTAGATATTTCTGTTTCTATGAAGCAAGATGTTGCTCGAGAAGATGTAGAATCTTTGGTTCACGACTTAGAAGGTATAGAAGAGGTAAAATCTATAGTTATTATTACTCCAGAAGAAAATTTGGAGATTTTTAGACAAAACAATGCTGATAGTCCTATAAAAGACGCTCTTGATATTTTTGCAGACGATGAAAATCCTTTATCTTATTCTGTGGTTATTCAAGCATTTGAACTCAATCAATATGAAGGTATTTTGGATTTCTTAGATCAGGATCAGTATTTAGCATTGACTGAATCTAGTACTTTTCGTGATCACAAAGACATTGTTGCCAAAATTGACAGTTTAGCCAATATTGTAAATAAATATAGTTGGTATGTGATTGTAGTCTTTATATTAATATCTATTATTGTGATTTTCAATACAGTTAGGATGAGTATTTATACTCGTAAAAATGAAGTAATGATTATGAAATTGGTTGGAGCTACCAATTGGTTTGTACGTACTCCATTTTTACTTGAAAGTATTTTTTATGGCTTAGTAGCTATTTTGATAGTTATGGCTGTAATTTATCCATTGTTAGATTTTGTTATTCAGCCGTCTATCAATAATTATTTTAGTGGCCTGGAATTATCAGCATATTTTAAAAATAATATTTTTTATATTTTTGGTTACCAATTTTTAATACTATCTATTATAAATGTTTTGAGTACAGCAGTAGCTATCAAGCGTTATCTAAAAGTTTAATTTTATATAAAACGACCCCACGGGTTTTAAAACCCGTGGGGTCGTTTTTAGATAGTAAAATTATTTTTTATTTGGAATAACGTCTACAAATTTAGTTTCTTTAAGTGAGCCGTCAAATTTTCTTTTCTTTAGTTTGCGGAATTTTATAATACCAGTGACCGTTGAAAATAGAGTATCGTCAGAACCTTTTTTGACATTTTCACCTGGGTGAAATTTGGTACCTCTTTGACGAACTATAATGTTACCAGCTTTGGCAAATTGGCCAGCAAAAAGCTTGACGCCTAAGCGTTTACTTTTTGAATCTCGTCCCAGACTAGTGGAGCCGCCTGCTTTCTTATGTGCCATAGATTTAGTTTATTAATATATTACAGGCATAATAATAGCCCAAAAATCAATAGATGTCAAGTCTTGAAGCCAAAGAATATAGTAGCTGGAATATTATACATTTTGGCTAATTTTTTGATATTTTGGGCTGTTTTATGCCAATATTCTTTATTTTGATAATCTTTCCAAAATTTGAGCCACAAATCAGGATATTTATCTTTGATAATGTTTATAATAGTTTCTTGGCGTTGACCAGTTTGGTAATTGAATTTGTCACAATAGACAAAGCCAATACCAGTAGAAGATAGAGCTTTGAACAGCGGCCCTAAATTAGTAATATAGGGTAAGATTGGAGCTAGAAAAGCATAGGTTCTTATATCATACTTGTCTAGTTTTTGTAGAGCCGCTATTCGTCTCTGTGGAGGGGGTGTACAGGCTTCAAAATTGTGAATATCTTCACTTTTATATGTAAAAAATGAAAATCCTACTCTTAAACTTTTAAATTGTTTTAATAAATCTATATCGCGCGTGATCAGGTCAGATTTGGTCAAAATATGCATAGGCCATTGATATGGCAACAAAACTTCTAAAATTTGACGGGTTAATTTATATTTTTTCTCAGCTTGATTATAAGGATCAGTTACAGAGCTCATCATGATTCGACCAGGCTGAGCGTGTTTCATCTGTTGTCGTAATATTTGAGGTGCGTTGATCTTAGCATCAACAAACTTTCCCCAAGGCTCAGTGTGTCGTGTAAATTTTTTCATGTAATTGGCATAGCAGTAGTGACAAGCATGTAAACAGCCGGTATATGGATTAATTACATAATCAACTTTAGGTAATTTACTTTTAACTAAAATAGTCTTGCAGCTGGTTTTTTGAATATTGATCTTAGGCATCGTTGTGAAAAAATTTGTGTGTATTTTTTATTAAGTAAATAATCTTCTCTATAGGCAAAAGTTTTGCGATACCAAATTTTGTATTTGCGTAATGTCATATGTTTGTTGATTATAAAAAAGTTCTTAGGATTGCTCTGACTACACCTTGGATGGCTGGATTTTTTACAAAAATAGGTTTCATAGTACGATTGGCTGGCTGTAATCTGATTCTATCTTTTTCTCTGTAATATTTTTTCAACGTTGCATATGTATTATCTAACAAAGCTACAACTACATCGCCATTGTTTGGATAAAAGTTTCTTTCGACTACTACATAGTCTCCGTCAAGAATACCTTCTTCAATCATTGATTCACCTTTGACTTTGAGGACAAAACTATTTTCGTCTTTGACCATATTTTGTGGTACAGCAATTGTTTCGTTGGTCTCGACAGCTTCGATTGGTGATCCAGCCGTGATCAAGCCAGCTAAAGGTAGTTCTACATATTTGCCAAAGCGATGTTCAACTACTTCTAGAGAACGAGCAATATTGTGTTGGCTAGACAATAAACCTTTGTCTTCTAGAGATTTGATATGTTCATGGACTGTGGCAGTAGAGGAGAGTCCAAAATGATCAGCAATTTCTCGATAGCTAGGAGCATATTGATTGACTTGGATAAACTCTGTGATATAGTCCAAAATCTCTTTTTGCTTTTTTGTTAAGTTAGGCATAAATTTGTAGTTTAATTGATACTCTTATTATATACCGAACAAAAACCGAATGTCAAGTATATCACTGTGGATAACTAATATAGATAAGATTAGACCTTGATTTATTCTTTAAAATAAGCTAATATCAATCATTGGATAGTTCGCTAACATACAAGGAGGCAAGATGAATCGAAAAAGATCTGACAGGATTAACCTTAATGAAGTTGATTCCCCTCGCATCGAACGTCCTGAGACCCCTGAACAAGTAGCTGACCGTATTTGGGATATAATCCATAGGTTTAGAGAAAAAGAACCTTGGGATCTGGCACTCCAGATTTGTGTGCCAATCCAGATGATCTGGAAAGGTCTTGATTGGCTCTTGGAAAGAGAAAAGATTGAAGTTGTGCCTGATCAAGAAGTGCCTGATCGCGACGATCACTGCAAATTTCGTTTGGTCAAAGACCTACCTTGAACAAAACCGTCCCATCCCACTCGGACGGTTTTTTATTTGTTGACAATTTTGTATGTTTATAATAAATTTATATACGGTTCTTTTGCAAGGAGGCTAATTCATGAAAAACGAAGTAGATTTTCGGGCTCCACATCTGACATACAACACCCATGATGTTTGTGGTGTGCACTTGGGCGTCTGGGGAGATTTTATCGGTGTGTCTGGTAAAGTAAATGGTTTGAGTGGCGACGTCACTAAGGTCACTGGCTGTGCTACTGGTATTGTTCTCAACTGTACTGGCCGCAAAGGTGACCTCAAAGAACTAGCCGCTGGTTCTGCTAAAATCTAAAAACCACTCTTTGAGTGGTTTTTTATTTTAATAAAAAAGCCCCCTGTTAAGGGGGTTTGGGGGTTAAATAATATTATTGTATAGTTAAATAAAAATTCTCTTCAGGCGTTAGTACAAATAATTTGTCGCCTTTAGAGTTGAATAAATAAAGTTTTTTGAGTGGATTATTTAAGATTTCTACAGAATTACGTTTATCTCTACCGTCTAACTCTGTAATACTAGTAATTTCATTGATTTCATTGAGAAAATAACTGCCGTTTGGATGCCAGATAATATCTGATACAATTTGAGAAGAGCGGTCAATAAGTTCTTGCCAATCCTGTTCATAGTTATATTGAATAATTTCATGACCATTACTCAATAAAATACGATCACCATAAAGCTTGGCGTCAGTTATTGGAATACTAATAATATCTTTGAAATCTTGTTTGATATAAAGCTTAGAGCCAAGTATAAAAATAATTTGTTTATCAGAAGCTCGTAAGGCTTCTAGCTTGCCTAAATTTAAATTTTCTATAGTCTGAATATTATCTAGATTATTTTTGTCTAATTGCTGGATAAAATAATTATTATTCAAATTATATTGCAATAATAAATAATCGTCATAAAGATCAAAATCTGTAATTGGATTGTTTATTTCAACTGGAATTAGACTAGGCACTCGGCTATCTAAATTTTGGATATTATATTTGTATAATTTATTGTTCTCTAAAAACCATAAAATATTTGATTCTTTATCATCCCAGATTATTTTGTCAGGATCAATGATTGGCAAGTTAATAAAGTTTTTTTGGTTGATATTTAATACAGAATAACTATCAAGATGTTTCAATAATAAATATTGATTATCAGTTGACCAGTCTATCAAATCATAGTCAGCGAGCATGCTGTCTATTATTACAGTTCTTTCTTGTTCAATATCAGTAATCATCAAAGCAGGATTATCTAGTAGATCATAATTATCGATATAAGCATATTTATTGTTTTGTTTGTTGACCAAAAAATTATCACTACCTCTACCAAAAGATGTTTTTTGTATATCAGCTGAAAATAGGACTATGTCTTCTGCAAAAGTAGTTTCTCCAGAATAAATTGATAGTTGTTTGTGCCAGGGTAGATAACCATTTTTTTGAATTATAATATCATGATTGCCGGGTTGAATATTAGTAAGCTGATGAGGAGTTTTGTGACGAGTTTTTATATTATCAATATATATTTCAGCTCCTCGTGGGTATGATTTAATATAAAAAGCACCATTTTTTTGGACAGTATTGCTATCAAAATTATAACGATAACCCACAGCATACATTATAAATAATGGCGTCAAAATAAAAAATAAGACAAAAAATGATAGATATGTGAATCGACGTAAAGCTTTATTCATCCCGTATAAAAATTTTAATAATATTGTCTGTTTGTCCCTGATAATTTAGTGAATTTTTTACGGGACAAGTCTTGTTGAAAATCCAAATTTAAGGTATTATATATCTAGTATCAAGTAGCAAGTGACAAGTAAAAAGGCCTTATAAAATTATTTACTTTTTACTTTCTACTTTTAGCTTTATACTTATCTTACTATGTCTAAATTTATAATTCAAGGAGGTAATTCACTGCATGGAAGTATCCAGGTAGCAGGTTTCAAAAATGCTGCTACACCGATTATTGCTGCCTCAATCTTATCAAAAGAGCCTGTTACTTTACATAATGTGCCCTTGATTGAAGATGTCAAAAAAATGATCCAGCTGATAGTATCAATGGGATCAAAAGTAACTTGGATAGACAAAAACAGTGTCAAAATAGATAATTCTGATTTGGATGCCAATAAGCTAGATATGGAACTGATCAAAACTTTACGCTCGTCTATTTTGTTGATTGGTCCAATGATAGCTCGTTTTGGTAAAGTCCGCACTCGTGAACCAGGTGGTTGTCAGATTGGCTCACGATCTATGGATGCTCATTTTATAGGTTTCAAAAAATTGGGTGTAGATATCAAACAAGACGGTAAATATTTTGTCTTAGAAAAAAAACGTCCAGCCGATGAAGAAATTACCATGAGTGAATTTTCAGTCACTGGTACAGAAAATATTATTTTGGCTTCAGCTTTGAATCAAGGTAAAACTACTATCAAGATTGCGGCGGCTGAGCCTTCTGTTCAAGATTTGTGTTGGTTTTTGCAATCTTTGGGTGTAGAGATAGAAGGCATTGGTACTCATACTTTGACTGTCAAAGGAGCTAGTAGTGTGTCTGGTTGTGAACATCATGTCATACCTGACCCTATTGAAACAGGGACGTTTATTTGCTTGGCCGGTGCTACTCGTTCAAAATTAATAATTGCCAGAGCAGCACCACAATTTTTGACTTTAGAAATAGAAAAATATAAAGCCGTAGGCTTGAAGATTGACGTTGAATATCTTGATGAAAAAGTCAGTCCACATTATCGTCTGGCCAATCTAAAAGTAGATGGCAAAGTAGAGCTCAAAGCTATCAAAAAATTGCATGATATGCCTTATCCTGGTTTTGCAGCTGATTTGATTCAACCTTTTGCTGTAATGATGACTCAAGCCAAAGGTACTTCTTTGATACATGATTGGATGTATGATGGTCGACTCAAATATGTAGCAGAGCTCAAAAAAATGGGAGCCAATATTGTAGTGTCTGATCCTCATCGAGTGATTATTATTGGACCTTCTCCATTATTTGGTAAAGAAATTACTAGTTTTGATCTTCGAGCTGGAGCTACTTTGATTATTGCTGCTTTAGCAGCTAGCAATACGAGTGTAGTAGGCAATATCTATCAAGTAGATAGAGGTTATCAGACTTTGGATGTCAGATTATCAGCTCTGGGGGCAAAAATAGAAAGAGTAACAGAATAAATAAAAATGGATCAATTTAAAACAAGTGATAATACAACACCTGAAATAAAAAAGCCTTGGTGGTCAAGAATTGCCAAGGTTTATGGTTATATACTGTTGCTAGCAGTTGCTTTTGCTATGGGAGTAGCCATAACTGCTTATAATTCAGTACCGCAAACTTCTTTAGAAATTGTTCAGCATACTACTAGTGAGTTAGCTGATTTATTTGGTGATAGTGAAGAAGTAGATATTGAGTTGTTTAGAGAAGTTTGGGATGTTTTACATGAAGAGTATTTAGATAAAAATAATATAAATGATCAGGATTTATTTTATGGAGCAATAGCTGGTATGGTAGATGCTTTGGGTGATCCTCATTCACTTTTTTTTGATCCTGAAATTACCGATGAATTTACTCAAGAACTGCAAGGTAGCTTTGAAGGTATAGGAGCTGAAATAGGTCGTAAGGATGGATTTTTGGTGGTTATAGCGCCTTTGGCAGATACTCCAGCTGACAAGGCTGGTTTAAGGCCAGGAGACAAGATTTTGGCCATTGATGGCGAAGATGCAACAAATATTTTTGTAGATGAAGCAGTAAATCTGATTCGCGGTGAAAAAGGTACTGATGTAATCTTGACTGTTTTATCTGAAGATGAGACATCTACCAAAGACATTACTATAACTCGCGGTAAGATTGATATTCCTAGTGTTATTTATACTTTGGAAGATGATATAGCTATTATTGAGATCACTCATTTCAATAGTGATACTGAAAGTCGTTTTGACAAGATTGTCCAAAAAGTTTTGAAAGATAATCCTCGTGGTATTATTTTGGATTTGCGTAACAACCCAGGTGGTTATATGGATACAGCTGTACAGATAACTAGCCATTGGCTAGAGCCAAAACAAATAGTTGTTAGAGAAACTTTTTCAGACAAACGTAATGACAAAGAATATAGAGCTAGCAACAAACCAAGTATTGCCCAATACAAAACTATAGTTTTGGTCAACCAAGGTTCAGCTTCAGCTTCTGAAATTTTGGCTGGTGCTTTGCAAGATTATAATTTAGCTGAATTAGTCGGCTATACGACTTTTGGTAAGGGTTCTGTCCAGACTTTGATACCTATGAGTGACGGTTCATCTGTCAAAATTACAATAGCCAAATGGCTAACACCAAATGGTCGCACTATTGAAGAGGAAGGTATTATTCCTGATCATGAAATAGATTATACTTTTGAAGATTATAGTCAAGATATTGATCCACAACTAGACAAAGCAAAAGAATTAATTTTTGAAAATAATAATTAAAATCAAAACAAAGCATGGCACAAACTAAGTACATCTTTATTACCGGCGGAGTATGTTCTGGCCTTGGTAAGGGTATTGCCTCAGCTTCGATTGGGGCTATTTTGAAAGCAGCTGGATATTCAGTTTTTACCTGTAAGATGGATCCTTATCTAAATATTGATCCTGGCACCATGAGTCCTTTTCAGCATGGTGAAGTCTATGTAACTGAAGACGGAGCTGAAACTGACCTAGATCTAGGGCATTATGAAAGGTTTATAGATTCTAATTTATCTAGGTTGTCCAATATTACAACTGGTCGTATTTATGAAAAGGTACTAAAAGGCGAAAGAAGTGGTACTTATCTTGGTAAAACAATCCAGATCGTGCCACATATTACCAATGAAATAAAAAATTATATCCGCAGAGCAGCAGAAAGTACAAAAGCTGATTTTTTATTAATTGAAATAGGTGGAACAGTTGGTGATATTGAAGGAGAACCATATTTAGAAGCAGCTCGTCAATGGCATCACGAAAAGGGTCATGACAATGTTATGTTTATTCATTTGACCCTATTGCCTTATCTCAAAGCTAGTGGTGAACTCAAGACCAAACCAACTCAAAATTCTGTCAGAGAACTTTATCGTCGTGGTATTCAGCCAGATATTATTTTGGCACGCTCTGACAAGCGAATTCCTAAAGACGCTATTGAGAAAATCGCTTTGTTTGCTGATGTGGAGCCTGAAGCTGTCATCCCAGCTATGACTGTCAAAAGTATTTATGAAGTACCGGTTTTGTATGAAAAAAAGTTCCATATTTCCAAAATTATTTTTAAAAAATTTGACTTGCCAAAGAAAAAAGTCAAAATGACTGAATGGGAGAATTTTGTCAAAAAAATCAAAACTAATCATAAGAAAAAACTTCCGCTTGCTTTGGTAGGTAAATACAATGAAAATCTTGATGCTTATATCTCTGTGATCGAAGCTATGAAGTCAGCTTGTTATGCTTCTAATGTTACACTAGATCTTATCTGGATCAGCTCTGTCAAACTTGAGAAAAAAGATAAAGCTGAGCTTAAAAAACTCAAAAAAGTAAAAGGCATAGTTGTGCCGGGTGGTTTTGGTCATCGTGGTATAGAAGGTAAAATTGCGGCAGCTAAATATGCTCGAGAAAATAATATTCCATATTTGGGATTATGTCTGGGTATGCAAATAGCAACAATAGAATTTGCTCGCCATGTCTTGGAAACCAAAGATGCAAATTCTACCGAGTTTGATGCCAAGACTGCCAATCCAGTGATTCACATCCTGCCAGGCCACACAGAAGACGAGGACAAAGGCGGGACACTCAGATTGGGAGCTTATCCTTGTGTCTTAGATAAAGAATCAAAAAGCTTCAAAGCCTATGGCGAAGTCAAGATTTCAGAGCGACATAGGCATCGCTATGAATTTAATATGGATTATAAAAAACAGCTTGAAGAAGCAGGTATGGTATTTGCTGGTATTTCTCCTAACAAAAAATTAGTAGAAATAATAGAATTAAAAAATCATCCATTTTTTGTAGCTTCGCAATTTCATCCAGAGTTTAAATCACGCCCCTTAAGAGCTCATCCATTGTTTAAAGATTTTATAAAAGCTAGTATAAAAATCAAATAAACTGACCCGGCATACGCCGGGTTTTATGATTGACAAAATTGAATATTTTATGTATAGTAGTCAGTCATGTTCTTCAAAACTTAGGAGGTGAAACATGTCAAAAGTTTCAATTGTATCAGGATCGCTTCCTGAACTAATCAACAATGATAGGGGTTTGTATGAGGGTAACCTTATTCATTATGCTCGGGTTGTTTTTCGAGCAGCTCAGAATTTGGCTAATCCCTACCACAATCTGCGGCATATGTTTCATGTTCCGTATCTGTGTTATTTAGCAATCTGCTACTATGCACAGCATTATCCGGGTAGGATTTCCAAACTCGAAGCTAGATACCTACTGATCGCTGCTCTATTTCATGATTTTGATCATCCTGGTATCATGGGTCATGATGATCTGAATATTGCCAGATCAGTGCGAGGTTTGGATAAACACATTCTTGATGACGATCGTTCACATTTTGAAGTCATTAAGATTTTGATGCAGGCTACGGAATATCCGTATACTGTAGAGTCAGATGACCTCACCTTGCTTGGTAAGATCCTGCGTGATGCAGATATGCTGCAGGTCTTGTGTTCTGCTTGGCTACAGCAGGTAGTAGTTGGTTTGTCAGCTGAATGGAGTATGACGCCGACCGAGATCCTGCGCATGCAGCCTGGATTTTTGGGACAGCTCAAGCTGCACACTGAGTGGGCACAAAATATGTTCCCACAGGATGACATTGACGCTAAAATAGCAGAGGCCGAGGCCCTGTTAGCTATCTTCGATACTCCTGGAGAATAAGCGTCACAAGGACGGAAAACATTTCCGTCCTTTTTATTATTAAGTATATTGACAAAATATAGTATTTTATGTATAGTATCTAGTCATGTTCTTCAAAACTTAGGAGGTGAAACATGCCAAGCTTTATCTTGCAGATTTGGGGAGGTGTGTTTTACCTTCTCAACAAAATCTTTTTTTCACAAGCTGAACGCAGTGAGATTGTTGAAAATCAGAAACTCTGGTTCATGCGATCTTGGATAGTCTATATGATTGGACTACCTGGCTGGGCCTGGCTTTTTGTCAGGGAACGTAATTGGATTGCCTTTTCAGTTGAGACTGGTGGTTTGCCAGCTATGATACTGGGTCTAGTCATTGCTCTACGGGGTAAAGGTCAAGAACCAGCTTGGCTAGATAAGATTGCTAAGGTAGCCGTGGTAATTGGCATTAGCTTTAGCTTGTATGACTATGGTGGCTTTAACACTATTAGTCAGTGGCTAGAGTTAAGTCTGGTGACTGGCTTCTTACTTGGCACTTATATGCTGGCCAAGAAAAATCCCAAAGGCTATCTGTGGTTCATGCTCATGAACATTTCCTGCGCTGCTTTGACAGCTTACCAGGGCTGGTACTGGCTGACAGTTCAGCAAGTCGTATCACTCGGATTCGTCATTGACGCCTATCGAACTCAACGGAGGAGATCCAGATGAACTGGTTACAGTATTCTCTCGTGGCCATGGTCGCGCTGGTACCTCTGTTGGTATCAACTGGCGTGGCTGTCAAACATTTTGGTATCAAAGCAGACATCATTCCGATTTACTACAGTCTTGGCGTGGTTATTGGTATCGCGGTCTGGATTTTGGCCAAATCACGTGGACAGGAATTGACACTAGGCAAACCGCATTTGTTTTTTCTTGTCTTGGGCATGACTTGTGGCGTAGTGCTCAATGTCTGTTTTTATAAGGCTTTGGCTATAGCGCCAAATCCTGGTTTGCCACCGGCCATTGTCAATGGTAGTTCAGCTGTAACTTTTTTCATTGTTGTACCTCTGGCTGCCATGGCTCCCAAATTTTTTCAGCAGGCACAGATCAGCTGGAAGCATGCCCTAGGACTGGTTCTAGTCCTAGTTGGCACTTCGCTCTTTAGCTTCAAGTAGAAGCATAAGCCGTTTATATCTCATAAGCGGCTTTTTTATTGACAAAAAGGATAAAAAGTAGTATTATGTTGCAGTATTGACATTCGGGGATCGTCTAATGGTAGGACACCTGGTTTTGGTCCAGGCAATCGGGGTTCGACTCC
>CAZEWH010000010.1:0-20103 GCA_964515785.1 uncultured Gammaproteobacteria bacterium | reverse complement strand
AGTTTATTAAACTAGCTTCTTTTTATAAAATAAACCAATAAACTATGGCAAACAAAAAAACTCGTGTAGCTATCAATGGCTTTGGTCGGATTGGTCGGGCTGCTTTCAAAATATTACTTGATAAGAAAAAATACGAAGTTGTAGCTATCAATGATTTGGCTCCAGCCGAATCTTTGGCTTATCTTCTCAAATATGACACAGTCTATGGCACCTACCCCAAAAAAGTTTCTGATTCAGGTAAAAATATTGTAGTCAATAATAAAAAATATCATATTACAGCTATTGCTGAGCCAAAGAAATTACCTTGGAAAAAACTAAAAGTAGATGTAGTCCTAGAATGTACAGGTCGCTTTGTCAAAGACGGTCAAGCCAGTGCTCATCTCAAAGCTGGTGCCAAGAAGGTGATTATTTCTGCTCCTGCCAAAGGTGGTGGCAATGTAGATACTTTTTTATTGGGAGTCAATGAAAAAGAATACAAGAATCAGAGAGTGATTTCTAATGCTTCTTGTACTACCAACTGTATTGCTCCAGTTGCCCAAGTTATGGTAAGTAAGTTTGGTGTAGAAAAAGCCATGATGACTACTATTCATTCTTATACTGCTGATCAAAAATTAGTCGATGCACCACATCGTGATCCACGTCGCGGACGATCTGCTGCTGAAAATATTATACCAACAAGTACTGGCGCAGCTGTAGCTACTGCTCAAGTTATCCCAGAGTTGGATGGATTATTTGACGGTATGGCTGTCCGTGTACCAACTCCGGTTTGCTCTTTGTCTGATTTTACTTTTTTACTCAAAAAAAATGTCACAGCCAAACAAATTAACAATGCTTTGACCACAGCTAGTAAAAGCAAAAGATATAAAGGCATTTTAGGCGTTACTTCAGAGCCTGTAGTATCTTCTGATTTTATTGGAGATTCTCGATCTTCAATAGTAGATTTAAGTATGACCAAAGTAGTGGGCGGTAATATGGTAAAAATAGTTGCTTGGTACGACAATGAATGGGCTTATGCTTTTCGTTTGGTAGAAATGATAGATCAAGTTAAATGACCCCTAGGGTCATCCCGTACTTGATACGGGATTTAGTATATATAATATATATAAAACCTAATTAATTAAAAAGCAAAATGTATGTATAAAAAAATTATATTTTCATTTTTAGCATTTGCTTTGATTTTACCAATGACTAGTTTAGCAACTGAAGATATTAGTGTTGTTGATGATATTAGTGTTGCAGTAACAGCTTCAGATCTTGGTCTTAGTGCAGAAGAAATAAATAATGCTAGTTTGGAAGCAACAGAACAAGAGACAGGTGCAGGTATGTTGATCGAAATTGGTAATACGACTGCTGAAAATACTACTATTATTATTCGTCCCAATGGAGCGACTGACGATAGCGATGATCAAACTATAGAAATTGAAAGCACTACTTCGATTTTGACTGGCAATTTTAATCAAGCTAGTTTAAGTGATTGGATAGCTGGTGATCAGATAGTATATACAGTAGATCATTATACAAATAGTGGTGCTAAGGTAGCTGAAACATTAAGAAATGTATCTTTCAAATGGAATAATCGTGGCAAAAACGGCTGGATCACAGCTATTCGGTCAGAATCTGATGAAATGGATGTAACTTGGAATGATAAAGTCTTTACTTTGGATACCAATGAGGCCAGAATGGTAGCCGGCTCATACAATCCAGCTACTTTGGATAATTTTGAAGTTGGTGACCGTATTCGAGCTAGAGTAGTTGAAGATGGTGATGGTAATAGTAGTACTTGGGATGCCAAAATCATAGTTGCTCTCAGACGAGGTAATCAATTATTTATGAGAGTCACTCGCTGGGTAGTATCAGCTACAGTTACTATGATTCCTGAAGACGTTTCTTTGCCAGCTACTATTGAGGTAGAGATCAATCCTTCCAAGTTTTTTGAAGAAGACGATGTCAATAACCTAGTCGGAGCTCCTGGAGAAAAATTGATGGTGGATATTTATGAAGATACCAATCTCAGGAGACGTTTTATGGGTAAAGCATTCTTAAAAGAATTTTCAGAAGGGGATCAAGTCAGGATTATTGGTCGTCGAGCTGAAGATACTGGTCATTTGGTTGCCAAATTTATAAAAAATGATTCTATTCAGGCTTTGGGAGTGGCTCGTCATGTAGCTAAAGTAGTATCTATTGATGCTGATCAACAAAGTTTGGAAGTTTCATTGCGGCGTACTCAATTGATCAACAAAAATTGGACAGTTCAAACTGATGATGATACTAAATTTAGCAAAGGTAATGAAAAAATAGAATTTGCTGATATTAATGTTGATGACATTATACGAGTCAGAGGTGTAGCCAATAGACAGACTAGAATAGTCCAGGCAAATCTGATTCATGTCTTATCCCTGAGAGCCTTATCTAGTCAATCTGAATAATATAAATTATAAAAACAGCCTCATTTATGGGGTTGTTTTTATTACTTCTTATGCTAGAATAAAGGCATGTCTATCCAATTTTACAACAGCTTAACTAAACAAAAAGAGGATTTTAAGCCACTGAAGAAAAATCAAGTGGGGCTTTATACTTGTGGGCCGACTGTCTATGATCAGCCACATATTGGCAATTTATTGTCATATATTGTCTGGGATGTATTAAAAAGATTTTTGCAATCGCAAGGCTATAAAGTCAAACATATTATGAATTTGACTGATGTGGGGCATCTGACTTCTGATGCTGATAGTGGTGAGGATAAGATGGAAAAAGCCAAAGATCGAGAGCAGCAAACTGCTTGGGAGATTGCTGACAAATATATTCAGGCTTTCAAAGACAGTATTGCTAAATTAAATATCTTGCCACCAACAAAATATTTGCGGGCTACTGAAACTATCCAAGAACAAATTGATTTTGTAAAAATTTTGGAAGAAAAAAAGTTTTTATATAAAACTAGTGATGGTCTTTATTTTGATACTTCTAAATTAAAATCATATGGCAAGCTAGCTAATTTACAAAATATAGATTTGCAAGAAGGCGCTAGAGTAGAAAAAAATCCAGAGAAAAAAAATAAAACAGATTTTGCTGTTTGGAAATTTTCGCCCAAAGATAGTAAGCGGGATATGGAATGGGATTCACCTTGGGGCATAGGATTCCCAGGCTGGCACCTTGAGTGTTCAGTCATGAGTAGGATGGAATTAGGTGATACTTTTGATATCCACACTGGAGGAGAGGATCACTTACCTGTGCATCATCCCAATGAAATGGCACAAAGTGAAGCAGTGACTGGCAAACTGCAGGCCAATGTCTGGCTGCACAATGCTTTTTTGAAAGAAGATGGTAGTAAAATGGCTAAATCTGCCGGTGGTTTTATTACTTTGGATACTATTCAAGAAAAAAATATTAATTTTCTAGCTTTTAGGTTTTTAGTATTACAAAATCATTATCGTAAACCACTCAATTTTACTTGGGAATCTTTAGAAGCTGCTAAACAGGGTTTGGTTGCTCTAGTTAAAAATATTGCTAAATTTGCGAATAATCAACCCAAAGTAAACAAAGGTTATATTAGATTTTTTTATAAAGCTCTGAGTGATGATTTGAATACAGCTAAAGGCTTGGCTTGTATTCAATCTATACTAGGAGATGATGAACTTAAACCTGATGAAAAACTTGGCACGATCTATAAGGCAGATGAAGTTTTAGGTCTTGGTTTGCAAGATTTGGTTAATAAATCTCAGCAAATCTCAGCCTCAGCTCAAGAATTATTAGAGAAGAGAGCCAAAGCTCGTCTAGATCAAGATTTCGTAAAATCTGATGAATTAAGAGATAAATTACAAGCTATGGGTATTGAAGTGCAAGACATAGCTGAAGGGCAGGAAGTTATAAATATAAAATTTTAAAATATATTTTGACCCAGTTTACAAAGCTGAGTTTTTTTATTTATCTCGCCAAAGCTTTAGCGTAGACTGGATTGACAAAATGTATAATATAGCTTATATTCTCAAAGAACAAGATCTTTTCATAAAACAAATCTCGAAAGAGAGGAGTCTAGATATGCCGCTTTTTTCAAAGAAAACAGATCAGAAGATCTGGGGTTATCTCAAGGGGTGGTTTGTTACCTCTTTGTTTACCTTGGCTTTTGCTGCTGTAGGCTGGATCGAAATAACGAGTGATATGCCCTTTGCTCGTTTGTTCGTGCCTTTTGTGACTGGCCTGGTTGTTTGGACAATGATCTACATTAGTTGTGTAGTGATTTGGGTAGCAGTAGCTTTTGCCGCCGCAATTTCATCCATGATTTTTGGTGTAGCTGGTTTTTTTGTACTAGTCTTTGTAGGTTGGCTTTGCTTGAAGTTTGCTCAGTACACTTCAGGTGATATGATTGCTTTTTCAAACAACAACTGGTTATTCCTATTCATGGGAGCTATATACTCCCTGATCATTTTCATTGATCCTCACAAACGCCAGCAAGTAGGCAGAGCTTTTAGCTAATGAGTGAAATGACCTAGTTTGTACAACTGGGTCTTTTTTTATTTATCTCGCCAAAGCTTTAGCGTAGGCTGGATTGACAGATTTTTGGATATTCGCTAAGCTGAATTTTGTGTCTAGTTCATTATTTATATACCCCAACAAGGAGGACTGTATGTCAAAACAGGAGGCCATGGGTAAAGTTACCCATTGCTTTGCACCAATTGGCTGCGTAGCTATAAAGGTACGCAGTGGTTCAATTAAGGTTGGTGACAAACTTCTTTTTGTCAAAGGTGATCCACCGGAGGATCGGGATGACAAAGAGTTTTTTGACTGCCCACCTGATGAGGCTGGTCAGAAAACCAATTGGCACAAGAGTTGCCATTTGGTAGAATCCATTCAGATTGATGGAAAAGACATGTCTTCGGTCGAAGCTGGAGTGGAGTGTGCGATCAAGATCACAACTCCTGGGCAATCTTTGCCGCCTAGTAATGCATCTGTTCACTTGCTTAAGCAGGGGTCAAAAACTACTCGTGAGGCAAAGCCTTACTTTTCCTAGCAGATCAACGTCCCATGCTGTATGGGACGTTTTTTAATTATTTGTGCTATACTAAAACATATGAAAATGATAACAAAAGCCCAAGTAGAATTCTTGGCAAAATTGAAAAAAAAGAAATATCGTGATCTTCATAAACAATTTTTGGTAGAAAATCCAAAAGTAATTTGGGAAGAATATGATAGTAAATCACTCAATTCAGTATATGTGACTGAGGTTTTTGCTACTGCTAATGAAGACAGGATGGTTTTTCAAAATACTTATGTAGTATCTAATAAGGATTTTAATAAAATTTCTGAGCAGGTCAATCCAGTTGGCATGCTGGCTTTGTATAATATTCCCAAGACTAGAAATTTTACTTTTCGACCACCACATATTTTATTGTTGGACAATATCCAAGACCCTGGCAATTTGGGGACTATTATTCGGACTGCTGATTGGTTTGGTTTTAATCATGTATTTTTGTCTAAAGATTGTGTAGATGCTTATCATCCCAAAGTCGTGGCTGCGACCATGGGTTCTCTTTTTAATGTTCAGATTCATCAGGATCAGGATTTGGCAGAGTTGATAGATGAATTGAAAACTCAAAAATATATTATAGCTGTGACTGATCTGGCTGGTGAAAAAGTCAGTCTCAAAGCCAAAGATAAGATTGCTTTGGTAATAGGTAATGAAGCTAGGGGAGTAAGCTCCGAGATAAAAGATTTAGCTGATAAACATTATAAGATTTTGAAGCCTGGTAAAGCCGAATCGCTTAATGCAGCTGTAGCTGCAGGGGTGATTATGCATCAAATTAAGTTATAGAGTTAATATTCAGCCCGCCCCCGCGTAGCGAGGGCGGGCTTTTTGTATTTACCCCCACTCCCGCTTATAGCGGGATCTCCCCCTAATTTAGGGGGAGAAATAGAGGGGGTATTTGACAACATTGACAAATTTCTGCTAAATTAGTATGTTTAATTTAAAGACGGCGTATAATTTTAGACGGCGTATAATAATTTAACTTAAAAATATGGGAATTCCTAACATTATATTATTAATTGCAGGGGTGTTAAATCTAGCTATGAGTTTATTTATTATCTCTCGTGGATGGAAAAACAAGATTAATTTGTATTTTAGCTTATTCACGTTTTTTACTTTTTTATGGTCATTAGGTTTGATATTTAGTAATGCTGGAATTTCAGAAGAGGTTAGTAGATTTTTTGCTAGCTTTGTTTATCCAGTGGCTTTATTGATAATAGTTAATGTATTTTATTTTACTATTTATTTTCCATACAGAATATTTAGTATAAAAAAGTTTTATAAACGATTGATACAATTTTTTGTTATTATTTTTACTATTTTTTGTATAGGTTTTTACAAAATATTTGTTTATAAAGTTGTTTTGATTCCTGAGCTTAAAGTATATTATGAATTTTGGAGTTATACATTATATTCAGTAGTGTTGAGTATTTTGATGTTATCTAGTGTTGGTGTTTTATTTTATAAATATAAAAAATCTGAAGGTGTTTTTAAGTTACAATTGTTATTAGTTTTAATTGCTATAATTATGGGAGTTTTAGCTGGTGGTTATTTTAATTTATTTTTAATGTATTTTTATAATTGCAATTATGATCATATAGGACCTTTATTTACTTTATTAATGAACGCAGTAGTATTTTATTTAATATTTTTACATAATAAAAAGATCAGTATAAATTAAAAAATATGACTGAATTAATTATAAAAAATTCAATTTTATTAACAGCTGGAATGTTAAATTTAGTAATGAGTATTTTTATTATCTCTCGTGGTTGGAGAAATAAAGTAAATCTGACTTTTAGTTTATTGACGTTTTCTGCATTTCTTGGTCTCTGGGATCCTTTTTGTCAAGATCAGTCATTGATTTAGAGTTGACGGCTTTATTTGATAGAAGTGTCTATGTATCAGGTATAGCTATTGTTATTACTTTATTGTATTTTACTATTTATTTTCCTTATAAATCACAGACATTAAATTTATTTCTAAAAATATTAGTCTGGATCCCTGGCATTATTTTATCTGGTTTAGTTTATTCCAATTTTTTTATAGTAGAATTTGTAACAAAGTATAGTGAATATGAATTTGTAACAATTTATAATATAATAGGTTATTGGTCTTACTCTATTTATTTTGTATTTGTAGCATTGTTATCTTTAGGTTATTTGTTTAAAAAATATAAGCAATCAGAGCAAATATTTAAGAAAAAAATTAAATTATTGTTGATAACAATAATAATTGGTCTTATTTTTGGATCTTACTTTAATTTATTCCTTTTATATTTTGGTGATTTTAGATTTATTTGGCTTGGACCAGTATTTAGCGTTTTTATGAACGCAGTAGTATTTTATTTAATATTTTCAGCTAGAGATAAAATCAATGCCAAAACCTAAGAAAAAAATTGTATTATTATTAGCAGGTGGGACTTTATTATTAGATAAACATGATAGGGTAGTCTTTGTGAATACTAAAGAAGATATTGATAATTGGTTACAGCAAATGCCTGAGTTGAATATTTTAGTAGATATTGAACCTGTTTTTATTTGTGGAGAAGATGAAGTAATCACACCTCAGATTTGGGAAAATATGACTGAAACAATTATTAAACAATATGACAAGGCAGACGGTTTTGTGGTAGTTAGTAAAGTTGAGAATTTGATAAACACTACCTTAGCCCTTAGTTTTTTGTTACAAAATTTCAAAAAAACTATTATAACTACTGCCTCGCAAATTAGTGGCACAGATTTTATAGCTAAAAAAGATGTCATCAAACAACTAAAGAAAAAACATGGTGGCCTTGGCTTGCGTTCCAATTTGATCAATGCTTTGCAAATTGCTGATCAACCTTTGCCTGGTCCGGCTATTATGTTTGGTACTCGTTTGGTACCTGCTTACCAAGCTATTAATGATTATGATAGCGACATCAATTTGTTTGCTAGTATAAACAATAGCTATTGGGGTAAAGTAGATTTTGGGGTTAGTGTCAAATCTGGCTTGTCATATTCATCACAAAAATCTAATTTTTATACCAAAATATCTTCTAATATTTTGGTAATTGAAGATATTCCTGGTGTACCTTGGATAATGACAAAAGATTACCTGAAAAACTATCAAGCTATTTTAATAAAATTAAGTAATAAAAATAATTTAGAAACAGATAAGCAACAGCAAATAAATAAATGGAAAATGCCAGCTGTTATTTATAATTATGAAAATAATATTCCAACAGAAGGTGCTGTTTCGTTGACTGACTGTACTTGGTCAACTGCTATTATCAAAACTATGTGGGCTGCAGCCAATCAACCAAAATTAGGAGAGTTTAATAAGATTATGAAGCAAAATATAATTGGTGAATTTATTAACAGTTAATATTATGAAAATTTATTTTTATACTAGTAGTATCAATAGTCAATCTAAAGATATAATTAAATATATCAAAAGAATTGGTTTTGATTTATCAACTAATATTACTGAGGGTAATATCCAAGATCAGTCACTAGATAAGATTGATACTTTGGTGGTACAAGGTCAAAAATTAGATGGCAAAAGTGGCTATCTTATAGCTTTGTCATTATCACAAAATAAAGAAGTGCTAGTGTTATTACCAAAAGGTAACAAGCCAGACAGTACTTTGTATGATTTACAGCAGGACAAAAATTTTTCTAAAAGATTAAAAATAATTTTTTATACTTCTGAAAGTTTAGAAAAAGATATTATTGATTGGATGCAAATTTTAGATAAAGACAGTGTTCGTGATTTAGTTAATATAAAATATACTTTACGAGTTTCTAGTAAGATTTCTGAATATCTAAATTGGAAAGCAAAACAGCTAAAGATGCGTAAAGCAGATTGGCTGCGCCAACAAATTAAAGATATGATAGAAAAAGACAAAGAATATCAAGAATTTTTGGGAAAAAAGTTTTCAATAGACAGATAAATTCATGACCAACAAAGAATGGAAAAAAGAATATCAAGATATTCCTGGAGTAGCTAGCAAAGCTAGGCCTTTTCGTATTGTTAGTCAACCCAATAATGATGCCTTGATTATAGTAGTACATGGTTTTACGAGCTCACCTTATGATATGCATTATTTGTCAGAGTATTTGTCTGCTCAAGGTTTTGATATTGAAGCAGTACTGTTGGCTGGACATGGAGCCAGTTTTGAAGCTCTGAAGCAAAGCAATCATTATCAATGGTATCAGTCAGTTGAAGATGTTTATTTAAAAAATAAAAATAAATATAAAAATATTTTTGTACTTGGCTATTCTTTTGGTAATAATTTAAATATTCATCTAGCTAAACAGCACAAAGAAATAAAAGGTATTATTTCATTGGGCATTCCTATTCTTATTCATCATGAAAAAGAAGTACGCTTTTGTTTGCCTTTTGCTCGTACTTTTTGCCGTCGTTATCGCAAGGGCTGGTTGGATAAAGAAGATATGCACAATGTAGAGGAACAAGGACATCATATTTATATTCCTATTCCAAATATTGTTCATTTTTTTGACTTTGTCGATCATATTACTAAAAAAGAAATTGATCAAATAGAACAACCAATTTTGATAATGCATTCTCGTGATGATTTGGTATCAAATCCTCGTAGTTCTGAAATTTTATGGCGTCGAGTAAAGAGTAAGGATAAATCACTATATATTCTTGACAAACATAATCATAATTTATTGCATAGTACTCGTAAAGATTTTGTTTTTTCTAAAGTAGCTAGTTTTATACATAAATATACAAAATAATAATATACCAAAATAAACACTATATTTCCTTTAAATATGGTGTTTTTGGTTAGTTTATGGTAATATTTAAGTGTTTTTAATTTTTAATTAATTTTTGTATTATGTTATATGTTGATAACAAAAAATTGATATCATCAGATAATCATAAATTTTGGGAAAGTGAAGCAAAATTTTGGAATAATTATGGAAAAATTTATCGATATCTAGAGGTTTCAACGCCGTATAAGAAAATGTTGAAGGAAATAAGTAGTATTATTTCTATTAAAAATTATAAGTATTGGTTAGATGCAGGATGTGGGCCAGGTACTATGATAGACGTAATTATGCAGAATCAAAAATCATTTGAAAAAATTATTGGAGTAGACTTTGATGGTGTAATGATTGATCAAGCAACAAAAAGATTGATTAATGTCCCCAATGTGGATATTAAAGCTGGCGATTTGTCTAAAAAATTATCTTTTAGTGATAAGACATTTGATGCTATTATGGCTAATTTAGTTCTATCGTATGTTATTATTTTTGACAATAAGTATACAGGGTCAGAAGCGTTAAGAAAAACCCTAGAGGATATGTATAGACTTTTAAAGAACGATGGACTGCTTGTATGGACTACACCAACTGAGAATGTTAACTTTAATAAAGTTTTTTTGGCTTCCTGGAGACAGGTTTTTAACCCTTTTACTCCACAGTATATTTATTACGGACCGAGAATACTTTCTTACGCTTTAAAGATACAGAGTAAAGGTAAGCTTGGAATTTATCATTTTCTTCCTAAAAACGATTTAAAACAAATTATGCAAGATATTGGTTTTAAAGATGTATCTATAACTAAAACTTTTGCAAAACAGGCATATTTAATAAAGGGTACTAAGTAATTATGCAAAATATTTTTGCTATATCAGGATTTATAAATTTGTTGATTTTTCTTTTCATTAGTTTTTTTGTCTTTATAAAAAAGAGAACTCATTCAAACATTATTTTTTCAGTTTTAACTTTTACTACTGCTCTTTGGTCTTTTGGGTATTGGAGATGGCTTTCGGGTTATGATGATTATGATTATGCAATATTTTGGTTAAAATTTTTGACAGTTTGGTCAATATGGATCCCAGTTTTTTTCACTCATTGGGTTTCGTCTCTTTATGAAAAAATAACAATTAAGAATGTTAATAAAATAGTAATACCATCCTCTTATGTTTTGGGTATTATTTTTAGTTTATTAAATATCTTTACTGATTTAATGGTAAAGAGCGTAAGTCTTAAATTAGATTTTATATTTTGGCCCAATGCGGGATCAATGTATATATTCTATATTATTTTTATTTATATTACATTAACTTTGTATACCGGTGTTTTGCTTATAAGGTATTTCTTAAAATCTACAGGAGCGCTGAGAAATCAAATTAAATATGTAAGTGTAGGCTGTTTGATTGCACTTTTAGGGGGGTTTTTTAATTTTTTTCTTTGGTATGATGTCCCTATAGCTCCTTATGGAAATTTTATAATTCCTATATATCCAATATTGATTTCTTATGCAATTGTTAAGTATAGATTGATGAATATTCGTTTTTTTATTACTCGTAGTATTCTGTATGGCATCTTAGTTGCTACAGTAGCTGCATTTTTTGCCTTATCAATTGTTTGGACAGGTAGTTTGCTTGGTGGTAATACTCAAGCTAGTAAAATGGCTATTTATATTGTGGACGCTTTTTTGGTTGTTATATTTTTAGAGCCACTAAAAAGAATCTTAGCAAAGGTTACAGACAAAATATTTTATAAAGGCAGGATAGATTATCAAGCACTTTTACAAGAAACTGGCAATATTGTAGCTCGTGAGATTGATCTTGATAAATTATTGAAAAAAGCTGTTGAATTATTGGCAGATAAATTAAAGATTCAAAAAATATCTGTTTTAACACCAACTAATAAACATTTTAAATTAATAGCCAGTTCTGAAAATCGATTAAAGGATTTAAAAGTATCTGAACATTTTACAGATTATCTGACTGATCATCATGATTTTGTGATTATAGAAGAATTAATGCGTGATCTAGATAATTTTAAGCAAGAAAGTCTAGAATACAAAGTTTTAGATAAATTTATCAAAGAAGCTGAAAGTTTAAAAGTAGAAATGGTTATCCCAGTAATTGAAAAAGATAAACTTACAGCTATATTTTTATTTAGCGCCAAACAGTCAGGTGATTTGTATGGCCAAGATGATATTAATTTTTTCAAAGTATTGATACCACAGATAGCTACCGCTATTGAAAAATCTAAATTGTATGAAGAAGTTCAGGAATTAAATATAGAATTACAAGCCAAAGTAGAGGATAGGACCAAGAGTCTACAAGAAGCTAATATTGCTCTGGAAGATCGTAATAAATTTTTGACTACCATGCAGGTAGTGACCAATATGGTTAGTCGGACTTTGGATCTCAAAAAAATCTATCAAATGATTGCTAATAGTATATCTTCTGAACTTGGTTATGTAGGCGGTGTATTGAGTTTTATTAATGAAGAAAAAAAGATATTACAAGTCGGAGCTATTACCAACAATAAACTGACTCAACAAGCTTTTAAATTATTAGATAAAGAACCTCATAAATATGAATCAAAGTTAAAAGAAGATTTTAATTTTTCTGCCAAAACTGCCCTGACTGGTAAGATAACTTTTTCAGACAAGATGTCAGACTTTTTGGCTCCACCAGTAGATAAAGACACTGTAGAAAAAATTCAAAAGCTTCTTAAAACGAAAACAGCAGTTGGTGTGCCAATTTTTTCTGAGGCTAGGATTATTGGTGTTATTCAGTTTTTCTTGCCTATAGATAGAGATAAAATCACATCAATGGATATTGAGATGATGACCGCTATGACCAATCAAGTAGGTATTGTTTCTCGTAATTTAAAACTTTATGAAAATCTTCAAAGCATAAATCTAGAATTACAAGAAGCTAATCTGCGTTTACGTGAGCTTGATCAAAGTAAAAGTGAATTTTTGTCTATTGCCTCTCATCAATTACGTACCCCAATTTCTGCTATCAAAGGTTATTTATCTATGATGCTAGAAGGAGATTTTGGCGTCTTGCCTCACAATTTTAGAAAGATTATCAAGGATTTGTTTGAAAGCTCAGCTCGTTTAGCTCGTTTGGTCAATATTTTCTTAAATGTATCTAGGATTGAATCAGGTCGTTTAAAACTGGAAAAACATCCTTTTCAAATTAGTGATATGATTGAGAGTGTTATCCAAGAATTATCTGCTCAAGCTAGTCAGAAAAAATTAAAATTATCTTATAAAAAATCACGCAAAAAAATCCCTATGATTTTTGTTGATAGTGATAAACTTCGTGAGGTAGTTTTGAATTTGATTGATAATTCTATCAAATATACCCTCAAAGGCAGTGTTGTAGCTAGTATTGAATTTGATGATAAAGAATTGACTTTCTTGGTCAAAGACACTGGCATTGGTATTGATCCTGGAGAAGTCAAAGGTTTGTTTAGAAAGTTTGTACGAGGTAGTGGTGTTGCTCAAATACATACTGGTGGTTCTGGTTTGGGACTTTTTATTGCTCAGAAGATTATCAAAGAACATGGTGGTAAGATTTGGGCAGAAAGTAAAGGTAAAGAAAAGGGGAGTACTTTTAAATTTACTTTGCCTTTGTATGATCCATCCTTCGCTGAAGCTTCGGATGATAAAGGGAAAAAGAAATAGAGTATAAATATTTATCCACAGAATTAGATACTTGTCAGAATATTGACAAGTATTTTTTTATACGTTATATTTAAGGTAATATATAAGACGGCTATAAATATATCGACGGCTTATAAAATTAATCTATATAAATATGCTTAAATTATTGATTATTGGGTTAGGTAGGCAAGGTTATAAGCATTTTTTAGCTGCTAAAAAATTAGAGAAAGATAATTTATTACAAATAGTTGGTATTTGTGATATTAAAAAGAATGATAAAATAAACAAACCTTTCTATAGTGATTATGAAAAAGCTATAAGAGACTTACAGCCAGGCGCTGTTATCATATCTACGACTAATGATACACATCTTGAGATTTCAAGTTTTTGTATTAAAAATGGAATACACGTATTAAAAGAAAAACCAATGAATTTAAATATAAAAGATGCGTGTAAATTGTTAAAATTAGCTAAAGAAAATAAATGTGTTTTAAAAGTAGCTCAACAAAGATTTTTCAAACAGAATTATATAGTAGCAAAGAATTGGTTGGCTAGTGTAGGAGAAATTGATTTGATAGACTATAAATTTACTTTAAATAATGATACATATTCTTGGTATTGTAATAATAAAAATGGGGGTGGTAGTTGGTATGGACTTGGTTGGCATGCCTGTTTTATTATTAATTGGTTTTTTGGTAACCCTAATGATATTTCCGTAGTTATGAAAACAATTAATAATATTGAAGATATTAATGTAGATAACGTAGATTTGGCAACTATGAATTTTAATAATAAGTCTATATGTAGAATTTTAACGTCGTCAGCTTATAATAAAAAACAAGAATCTTTTTTTGTTCATGGTGAGTTGGGCTCTATTTTAGTAGAAGATAAAGATATTTTTTTATATGATAATGATGGACTTATTTTACAACATAGAGTAATTAGTCACGATTCTACGTATCCATATGTAGAACAAATTAAAGATTTTTTAGGAAATATTAATTTTAATAGAGAATATATTGATTCACTATCTTATAAAACAATGATGTTATTAGATGCTGGCATAAAATCAGCTAATAATAATAGTGAATTTATTAAAGTATGAAATTATGAAAGAAAATTTAGCATTATTAGGAGGAGAGCCTTTAATAAAAGTTGATGGACCACATAAAGTTTGGCCTCCACAAGCTAACGAAGAAGAGTTAGTAGAAATAAAAAATCAAAGAAATATAGATATAAATATCAAAGGAAAAACAGGTCCAATTAGAGAGTTAGAAGAGTTATTTTTAGATTTTTTAGAAAATAAAATGAAGTATTGTATATCTTTTAATTCTGGTACTTCAGCCTTATTGGCAGCATATTTTGCTATGGGTATAGAAGAAGATGACGAAGTCATAGGATCATCTTTGACATACCATGCAGCATTGAGTCCAGTATATTTTTTGAAGGGAAATATTATCTTGGTAGATATTGATAAAAAAACTAGATGTATTGATGCAAAACAGATAGAAAAATTTATAACAAAAAAGACAAAAGTAATAACTGTTGTTCATCAGTGGGGCCATCCTGCTGATATGGATAAAATTATGGAAATAGCTAATAAATATAAACTACTTGTTTTAGAAGATTGTTCACATGCTCACGGTAGTAAATATAAAGGTAAAATTTGTGGGACATTTGGTGATATTGCAATTTTTTCCTTACAAGCTCAAAAGATGATTTTTGCTGGTGAAGGCGGAGTATTAGTTACTAATAATGAAAAATATCATGATCGAGCAACCTTGTTAGGACATTATAGAGATAGAAGTAAAGAAGAAATTAAAGATCCAGAATATAATAAATATTGGCAAACTGGTTTTGGTTTAAAATTAAGAATGTCACTGTTTAATGCTATTGTAGCTAAATATTCTTTGTTAAACTATAAAAAACATAAAGAAAATAGACATAAATGCCTTAATTATCTTAATAAGGAATTAGAAAAAACAGATTATATAGAAAATATATATAATTCTGACGATATAGATCGTGGTGCATGGTACGGGTTTAAACCATTATATCTTAAGGAAAAATTGGATAATCTGGACAGAAAAAAATTAATAGAAGCACTACGAGCAGAAGGTATGCATATTGGCACCCCATCGGGTACTGTTTTGGCTAATCAACCCTTGTATAGAGATTTTCCAGATTTGATGTTTAGCAAAAGAAAGAAAAAGAAGACAAATAAATTGGATAGTTTTCCTAATGCTATTGATGTTCAAGAAAATGCTCTGTCTTTACCAACATTTTCTAATTGGAATAGAGATAAAGATATTATAGATCAATATATATTGGCTTTTCAAAAAATTCAGAATAATATTAAATATTTAACTAATTAAAATTTTCTATGCAAAAATTACAAAAGAAAGTTCAAGATTTTTTTCAAGACAATAACCTAGAATTATCAGTCGAACATAGAGTTGTAGATTTGATGTCTGAAGTGGGCGAATTATCAAAAGAAATATTACTATCCACTTCTTATGGCAAATCAGAGTTCAAATCAACAGATAATTTAAAAAATGAACTAGGTGACGTTTTTTATTCTCTGATAGTGTTGGCTAATTCTTTTGATATAGATATGGAAGAAATATTAGATAAAACTCTAGATAAATATAGTAAAAGAATGAAAGAAAAATCAGATTTAGGATCATAATAAATATTAAGAAAAGCGATTTTAGGAGCATAACTATTTAGTATATGTTTAAAGCAAAAATACAATTAGATATTTACAAGGACGCCTGGAATTGGTGGTATGCTTGTAATAAAGTATCTTATGGTGTGGATTGGAAAAATCGTATTGATGAAAGTATTTGGGAAAATATACATGGTAAAACTCAAGAGCAAGCTTTTGAGTTTTTAGTTCCTTATTTAAAAAATTATTATATCAAAAAACAAAAGCATTTTGATTTTATTATCAAACAAGCCAATAAACTTTTTAAAGATAATTTGCAAGATATTTGTCAAATTATGGAAAAAGTTACTCAACAGCCATTGTATAGACAAGATTTTACGCTTTATCTGACAACCTTTCCGCGCTGTCCTTATGATTATGCTAGTGGTTCTATTTGGATTTGTAGTTTGTGGTCAGTAGATGATATTTTGGATACTTTTATTAATAAGCTATTACATCTCCAGATTATTCATTATTATAAAGATAATCCAAAAGTTCAAAAAATGTCTTTAGCAAAATTTGAAGATCTTAAAGAAGCTTTGACTATTATTTTAAATTATGAGTTTAATCAATATTTGAACAATCCAGATATGGGTTATGCTAAGCATCGTAAACTACGGGAAAAATTAGCTAAATTTTGGCAAAATAACAAAGATTTTGCTAAACTTATAGAGCATGGCTCCAATATTTTGGTAAAAAACCAAGTTTATCACATGATATTTTTATAACACCTCTAATCTCCACCTTACCAAGGGAGAGAAAGAGAGGGGGTACAAGAAGTGCGATTTTAGGAGCTAATGATTAATAAATTAATTTTAAGACAATGAAAAAAAATTTAATAATTTTTATAGTAATAATTGTTATTGCTCTTGGCGCTATTTGGTATTTGCAAAAATATAATACTGAACCAGAAGTTGTAGATAATACTAACCAAAATACTAATGATACTCAAGAAATTGATGTTAGTGATTGGCAAACTTATAGAAATGAAGAATTAGGATTTGAGTTTAAATACCCCGGCGATTGGGAACATAAAATTAGTAGTGATAATTTTATTTATTTAAAAGATAGTAATAAAGATTATTATCTTGAAGGATCTATCACTGATTTAATTGTGATTTCTACTTCTAAACTACCAGATGATTATTTTATAGATGATTGGTTGAGGGAATGGACTGTCACTAGGGAGAAATATAATGGTTCTGTAAGAAACATTAAAGTTAATAATCAAATTGATGCAGTTCAAGGCTTTGATTATTTGGGTACTTATACAGTTATTCATTTTAATAATAACAAGTATTCAATAAATAAAGTTTATTTAGGATCTGAAGATGATTATTTAGATAACATATACGAAGAAGTGTTAAATTCTTTTAAATTTTTAGATTAAATAAATACGACAGGATATAAAGCGATTTTGAGAACTGAATATAGGTTAGTCTTTTTGTAACCCGCCCATGTCCTGCGGACTACGGCGAGGCAGGCCATAAATTATTACCTAGACAAAATCTATATTTAAATATAAAGTATAAATATAATAAAATAATTTAAATTTATGAACAAAAAAACACTACCAATTCTAATAATTATTATCCTAATTGTTTTAGGCTTGGTTTGGTATTTCCAAAACCAAAACACAGAACCAGGTATTGTGGATAATACTAACCAAAATGCTAATGATACGCAGGAAATAGATACGAGTGAATGGGAGACCTTTACTGATGAAGTTTTGGGAATAAGTTATAAGCATCCAGAGGGGTGTAATATACCAATTGGAAATTTATACATATCTAATATATCAAATGGAATAACTTGCGATAAAGATGTAATTGAATATAGATCTTTAAAGCCAATTAAAAATTATGAAGATCACGCTGGACCTTACAAAGATAATGCCAATTTTACTTTAGAACAGATAGCAGAAGCTAATTATGATGTTAATTTAAATAACGATAACCCAAATAAACCAGACAATAGACTAATAACCCCATTAAGACAAATAGTAATAAATGGAAATGAGGCATATGAGTTTTTGTTAGACTGGAGTTATTCAACAGCATGTTTTGTGGATGGTAAATGGCAGAAATGTGGTGGTAGTTTGTTGTCAGAAACTACTAAATATATTTATATTGGTAATAGTGATAACACCAAAGTATTAGAATTTTATACCAAAGATATTGAATCAGATCTAATAAAAAATATTTTGGGTACCTTAAAATTTTTAGATTAGATAACTGTAATAAAATTATTATAGAAAAGCGATTCGAGATTTTTACAGGTTAGTCTTTTTGTAACCCGCCCATGTCCTGCGGACTACGGCGAGGCAGGCCATAAATTATTACCTAGACAAAATCTATATTTAAATATAAAGTATAAATATAATAAAATAATTTAAATTTATGAACAAAAAAACATTAACAACATTAATGATTATTATCCTCATTGTCTTGGTAGGATTGTGGTACTTTAGATTTTATAATCCTCAATCAGATGTTGTGGACAATGCGAACTCAAATACTAACGAACCACAGGGGATAGATACTAGTGGTTGGGTAGAGTATAAAAATAATGTTTATAATTTTTCTTTAAAACATCCAGAAGATTTTAAAATCGTTGTGTATGCAGGCGATCCTAATGAAGCTACAAGTATGAGGCTTTGTTATAATGAGGGATGTATGTGGCTGTACAAAGCTTATAGAGAAAATTTAGAAATAATAGATTTGCAAGATTCTGAAAATTTTGTTTATGAGACATGGCAAATGAATAAAGATGATGATAGGGCCAATAAGAATGTTGGAGATATAAAAAATAGTATTATAGATGGCATAACTCTATATTATTTTGATATAACAGAATCTTTTTTGTTAGGGGATACATTCACAAAATTAGAAGAACCTACAAGAATTTTATTATTTTATAATAATTATCAAGCTGTAATTAGTTATGATTTAGAAGATGAAATTTTCGAACAAGTTATTAATACTTTGAATTTTTATTAATAATATTATGGAATCTCAATATTACCTAATGATGAAATTATAGATTATCAAATATTTTTGGAAATATTAAAAAGTATCGAACCATTATAAATATTGTAATTTAAAAATAAAAGCGAATTTGGGAAATTATATGGGTTAGTCTTTTTGTAACCAGATAATATAATTTTAGATTTAGAATTGTATTTTCTGGCTACAAATCGTAATCAGAAACAAGTTCTTTACAAACCAAGAAAGGAAAATTGACATGAAGCAGTTCATGCTAGCTTTGGCGGTGTTGATTTTGATCAACTCCAATGCTTGGGCTTTAGTTAAGCCCATTGACGTGCGTGATTATGACACAACTTATGAGGGAGTTTACGATCCTAGTAATCCAGATGCATTGGATTATTGGGGTAGTAATGGACCAGGAACCCTCTATAGGGACAACTATTGTTATCCTTGTCCTAGTGGTGAAGGGAGGGGTGGTCATGTAGCGGTTGATGTGCCTTGCATGATTACTCCTGTTTACGCTATTGCATCAGGTATTATAGAAAGAGCAGGGTGGGATGACAGAGGTTTTGGCTACACCATTGTAGTAAAACATACCTCGGAAGACATTTCTGGTTTAACATTCCCTCAAGATATAGTGTATGCCTGCTATAGTCACCTTAGTTCCATATCCGTTATAGTAGGCAATTCTGTCTACGAAGGACAACCAATAGGCGCCACTGGTAATTCAGGCCCTTCAACCTGGCATCTTCATTTTCAAATAGACAGGCATCGACGGCTAGATAATGGGGAGATAATTTCAATGAATAATACAAACATCTCCTCAAATATGCATCCATTTTTGCCTAATAACTATTTGGAAATAGTTAATTTGCCAGACGAAACACATGACATGGAAAACTACACCATCAACCCCATGCCGTTCCTCATGGATATGGATGGCGGGATTCCGTGCTACA
>CAZEWH010000009.1:0-29108 GCA_964515785.1 uncultured Gammaproteobacteria bacterium | reverse complement strand
CTTGTTCTGGATTTTCTTTGAAAAAAGTTCGGATTTCGTTCAGAATACGGAGCCATTTGTTTATAAAACAACAAATATATGCAAAATTTAAGTAAACAAACATTCAAAATTTATTGGAACCATTTACTAAAATACAAATGGCTTGTTTTGTTTATTTTGATTTCTATTATTATAGCTTCAGTAGCTGGTTTGCTAGCACCTATTTATTACAAAAAATTCTTTGATATTTTGACTAGTGCCGATATTTTGGATCCAGCTGATCAACTCAAATCTATTTTGATCAAGATTTTGATTATCTATACTGTTTCTTGGTTTGGTTGGCGCATAGCTACTTTTGTCAATACAGGTTTCCAAACCAAAGCTATGGCTGATTTATCTAATACTTGTTTTGCTTATTTGCACAAACATTCAGTTTCTTTTTTCAATAATAATTTTGTCGGAGCTCTAGTCAAAAAAGTAAATCGTTTTTCTAGATCTTTTGAAGACATTACGGATGTAATTATGTGGGACTTGTTACCGATAATTATAAACATTGGCATGATTGTTATTATTTTGTCACAGAGAAATATTATTTTGGGTATAGCTATTTTGATTTGGATCTTTATATACATGATAGTAAATTATTTCTTTAGTATTTATAAACTCAAATACGACATCGAAAGAAGCGAAGCTAATTCTAAAATAACGGCAGTTTTAGCAGATACTATAACCAATCATCTTAATGTCAGATTATTTGGTGGTTATAAGCGAGAAGTAAAATTATTTGCTAAAGAAAATAAAATTTGGCAAAAAATATCTCAGTTTTGTTGGAATCTAGCTAATTATTTTGAATCTGTCCAAGGCGCTTTGATGATTGGTCTAGAAATAGGCATTATGTATTATGCGATTAGCTTGTGGCAAAAAGGTATTTTGACAATTGGAGATTTTGTTTTGATACAGACATATTTGTTTTTTATCATACATAGATTATGGAATTTTGGTCGTATTATTAGACGATATTATGAGCGTATGGCCGAAGCTCAAGAAATGACGGAAATATTTATGACTCCTCATGAGATCAGAGACGCCAGAAACGCCAAAGCACTCAAAATTTCTGAAGGTAATATAGAGTTTAGAGATATAGATTTTTATTATCACAAAACTCGTCGAGTTATTTCTGATCTAAATCTAAAGATCAAAGCCAAAGAAAAGATTGCTTTGATTGGAGCTTCTGGCTCAGGTAAATCTACTATTATTAATTTGCTCTTGCGTAATTATGAAATTTCTCGCGGTAAGATAATGATAGATGGTCAAAAGATTACCAGAGTAACTCAAGAGAGTTTATGGCAAAATATTGCGCTAGTAAATCAAGACTCTGTTTTGTTTCATAGAACTTTGCAAGAAAACATTGCCTATGGCAATCCAAAGGCTACCAAAGAGCAAGTTATCAAAGCTGCCAAGCTAGCTAATGCTCATAATTTTATTAATAATCTCCCAGAAAAATATGATACTTATGTTGGTGAAAGAGGTATCAAACTTTCTGGTGGTGAACGTCAACGGGTCGCTATTGCTAGAGCTATTCTCAAAAACGCTCCTATTCTAGTGCTAGACGAAGCCACTTCTAGTCTGGATTCAGCTTCTGAGCAACTTATCCAAGGAGCTCTAGAAAATTTGATGAAAGATAAGACTGTAATTGTCATTGCTCATAGATTGTCTACTATTATGAAAATGGATAGGATTATTGTCCTAGACAAAGGTACTATAGTAGAGCAGGGGACTCATCAATCATTAACTAATAAACCACAAGGTTTGTATAAAAAACTATGGGAAAAACAAGTTGGTGGATTTATAGAATAAAAAAGTCGCATGGTTTTCAACCTGCGGCTTTTTTATTTATTCTCAAAATTTGCTATAATAAGCACATCATGCAAGTAAAACCAGGACAAAAGCATTATACTTCTACGGTTTTTATTATTTCGCAAGAAAGGCCTATTAAAGTATTATTAGTGCATCACAAAAAGTTTGATAAATGGCTACCACCAGGTGGTCATATTGAATATGATGAAAATCCCATTGAAGCTGTGATTCGTGAAGCTCAAGAAGAGTCCGATATTGATATTAGGCCTTATCTTAAAGAAAATAAAATTATAGACGATAGAGCAATATCTTTGCCGCTGCCGACTTTTATTTTGGAAGAAAAAATAGACGCTCACGGTGACCAGCCAGATCATTGGCATATTGATATGGTCTATGCTGTAGAAGTGCCTTATCAGAAAGTAAAACACCGCGTAGAAGAATCTCATGATATTGGCTGGTTTACAGAAAAGGAGATGAAAGATTTGCCAATGTTTGCCAACGTGGAACATGAGATTGAATATATTTTGAGTAAATTAAAAATCAAGAATAATCTATGAGTGTTAAGATAGGCATTATTGGTGCTATGGATGCCGAGATAGAAGAATATCTAAAGCATCTCCAAAATGTTAAAAAAACAACTTGGCAGGAATTTATTTTTCACCAAGGTAATTTATTTGGTCAAGAAGTAGTGATTGTCAAAGGCGGTGTTGGTAAAGTTCTGACAGCCATGATCACTCAAAAATTGATTGATTTATTTGATCCTAACAAAATTATTTTTACTGGTGTAGCTGGCGGTATTGATAAAAATTATAAAATAGGTGATGTAGTAATCAGTAAAGATTGTCTGCAGTATGATCTGAATGCCGAAGGCCTTGGCTTTGAACGCGGAGCTGTGCCTTATACTGATTATAAAATTTTTCAAGCTGATGCTGAGTTATTAAAAATTGCTTTACAGACAAAATTAGATAATAAAGTTTATCAAGGTCGAATATTAACCGGCGATCAATTTCTTACTCACAAAGAATTAGATAATTTTTTACCAATTATCAATGACTTGCAAGGTCAGGCTGTAGAAATGGAAGGAGCTGCTTTAGCTCAGGTTTGTATAGTCAATAAAATTCCCTGGCTGATTGTACGGACTATTTCTGATAATGCTGATGATAATGCTATTGAAGACTTTCACAAGTTTCTGCCGATTATAGCTAAAAATTCTTTTGCTGTGATTAAACATATTCTTAAAAATTTGTTATAATAAAGGCAATTGTTATTAAAAAACAAAATATGACATATAAAGAAAAAGGAACTAGTCTAGTACTAGCTACTGCTTTTATCAGTGGGCTAGCTATTTTTATAAACAAATTTGGGATCAAGGGTGTTGATCCTTATTTTTATACTTTTGCCAAAAATATTATTGCTGGAGCGTTATTGCTTAGTATTTTATTATTGGCCAAACATTGGCAATATCTCAAAAATTTAGATAAAGCAGATAAATATAGATTATTATTAATCAGTATAATAGGCGGAGCTATTCCATTTTTATTATTTTTCAAAGGCTTGACCATGACTACTGCTTTGAAAGCTGGCTTTATTCATAAAACTTTGTTTATTTATGTTGGTGTTTTGGCTGCAGTTTTCTTAAAAGAAAAAATCAACAAAAGCATGATGTTTGGTTTTATAAGTTTATTGGCTGGGAGTATTTTGTTTCTTAAGATTACACCTCAAGCTTTAAATCTAGGAGACTTATTTATATTTATTGCTGTATTATTTTGGGCTACTGAAATTGCAATTTCCAAAAAAACTTTACAGCAAGTATCAGGCACTATGGTAGCTACTGCTCGTATGCTAGGTGGATCAATATTTATATTATTATTTTTATTATTGACTGGTCGAGCTGTTTTATTTACCAGCATTGATTGGACCATGTTGCTTTGGATGGCAATCGGTGGAGTTTTGCTGACTGCTTATACTATTACATTTTACAATGGCTTATCCAAGATTAAAGCTTCTACTGCTACTGCTATTTTGACTCTAGGCATGGTCATTACTGGTTTATTGTCTGCTTTGTTTTTGGACAAGACTTTGAGTGCTCAAGAAATTTGGGGAGCTGTTTTGATTGTATTGGGTGTAGTATTTGTGAGTAAAGTTGTTAGAAGGTTTTTTAAATCGTTTTTTATAAAAAAAGTAAGTTTAGATGCAAGCTCTTAAACAAGCAATCTTATATTCACTCAAGCCCCATGAGCTTGGGCTTTGTGGTCCACAATGTGTCGATGACTCAAAAGGCATTTTAAGAAGATATTTTTTAGGCGAAGATATTTCTGAACAAGAAATAAAAGATTTATTAAAACAATTTACAGGTGCTTATTATTATCTTGAGCTTATAGCCAAAGCCAATAATATTTCAGATCCATATGATGCTAAAATAATAGAAGCTTATTGGCTAGGAAATAATTTATTAGATAATGTAAAATCCCAGGATCTAAAAAGCATGATTTTAGAAAAATTTACTCGCCCTGATTTATTGACTCCTGAGCAAGCCAAAGTAATAGTAGATAAGATTCCTGACAAGGTTGTAGCTCATCATAGTTTTCATGTTTTCTTTGTAGGTTCTATTACTGGTCGTATAGAAATCACAGAAGATCTCAAAGATACTTGTAAAACTTCTTGGGGTGAAGTTGTGGAGATTTTAGAAGATAAAGTATTAATAAAAACCCAGAATTTATTTCCTGAAGAAGAAGTAGAAGTAAAAATAGATTGGGATCAGAAATTTACCCCAGATCTAAAAATAGGCGATCAAGTTTCATTTCATTGGTCACGCATTGCAGAAATTTTGGATCAAGGAAAATTAAAAAATTTAAAAAAATATACTTTAATAAATTTCAAAGCATTAAATATTTAATATATGGCAGAAGAAAAAAAAGCAAAAAAGAAAGTTGGAATTTTCTCTTTTACCTCTGACGAAGGTTGTACTATTTATTTGACTGAGATTTTCAACAAAAAATTATTGGGTTGGCTAGAAAAAATAGAATTAGCTTATTTTTTGTCTATCAAAGATCACAAAGAAATAGAGGATTATGATATTGCTATTGTCGAAGGGGTCTTGAGTAGTGAGCAAGATCTCGAAGAAGCCAAAAAAATTAGAGCTCATAGCAAGATAATGATTGGTATTGGCAATTGTACTATCACTGGTATGCCTAGTGGTCATCGCAACAATTTTAATGCCGAGCAGTTGGATGAAATTCAAGAAGATTTAGAAAAATTTGATTTTTTACCAAAATGTATTCCAGTCAAAGAAGCAGTAAAGCTGGATGAAGAAATAATGGGTTGTCCAATGGACGCCGACAAGTTTGTAGAAGCTTTTGAAAAATATATTTAACCATAAAAAATATGCATACACATAATTTAGATATTTCTATCGACAAATTATCCAAGATCGAAGGTCATGCTGATCTGGATATCAAGATCCGTGATGGCAAACTCAAAGATGTTAGTCTCAAGGTTCTAGAAAACAAGAGATTTTATACTCAGGCAGTCAAAGGCAAAAAAGCCATAGGTGTGCCGCAATTGGTTTCTCGTATTTGTGGTACTTGTTCTATAGCTCATTTGACAGGCTGCATTGAAGCAGTAGAAAAAACTTTGAAAATAAAACCAAGTGAACAAACTATCTTGATGCGCAAGCTTACTATGTATAGTTTGATGATTAGAGATCATGCTTTGCATTTATATTTCTTTGTCTTGCCAGATATATTTGGTGTGGATTCTATACTTGATCTAGCTGAAAAAGAAAAAGAACTGATTCATCAAGCTTTACATGTCAAAGAAGCTGGTAATAATCTATCTAATCTGATTGCTGGTCGGGCAGTACATGCGCCCTATGAAATGGTGGGTGGTTTTTCTCATGTACCAGAGGCCAAGGATATCCCCAAAGTAATAGAGGAATTAAAATCTGTCCGTCAATCTGTGATTAAATTGGCGGAGATATTTTTGAAATGCGACTGGGTTTTAAAACGCAAAACAAATTTTGTAGGACTTGTGACTGAAGATTTTTCATTTTTAGAAGGCAAGATTCATACTAGTGCTGGTGATATAATTGACGAAGAAGATTATTGGGATCATCTGGTCAATGTAGTTATGCCTTATTCTCAAGCTGAGGGATTCAAGTTTGAAGGTCAAGAATTTATGGTTGGAGCTTTGCCTCGTATCAATCTAAATGCTAATGCTTTGCATGCCAATACAAAGCGTGATATGAAAAAATATCTAGATCTTTTTCCTTCAGAAAATATTTATCATAATAATCTAGCTCAAGCCATTGAGATTATGCATTCTATTGATCATTCCATTGAGATCTTAGAAAATACTACTTTCAAGCAAGAAGCTCCAGCCAAAGCAGAAACTCAAACTGGCAGAGGAGTGGGCGTAATCGAAGCGCCACGTGGTACTTTGTATTATTGGTTGCGGATAGATGAGGGTATAGTCAAATATGCCAATCTAGTCATCCCCACAGCTCAGAATTTGGTCAATATGAAAGAAGATATCCGCCAAGTAGTCACAGAAAATATAGATAATGGCGAAGATGTAATTCGTAAAGAATGCGAAAAACTGATCAGAGCCTATGATCCCTGCATGTCCTGTGCTTCGCATTTCTTAAAAATCAATTGGGTTTAGAAATCCCTTCCCAGCCCCTCCCTTTGTCAAGGGAGGGGTTTTATAAATAATAAGTCCCCCTTGACAAAGGGGGATTAGGGGGATTTTATTAATTTTATTAATTGCTCTAAAGCAATTTTTTTATCTAAATCTGGTGGAACACCAAAGATAGTTATTTTTTCAAGTTGACCGATTTTTTGTAATAATTTCAAATTTAATCCCAAATCAAAATCATGCATAGAATATTTTGGGTTATCTTGAATTTGATCTATATTTTTTATAATCTTGATTTCGTCTATATCTAAGACAGTATCAATTATAATTAATTCTTTGTTAACTGGTTTGATATTTTCATTAGGATCAGAAATCACAAAATCAATCTCAGGCAAAGCTGCTTGTAGCTCAGGCTGTAGCTTGAGAGGTAAACTATCAAATGGCAATAAAATATTACCAAATATGTGAATTATTTTTTTAGGCATGCATTTATTTTAGTTTAATTTTTAATAATAGACAAGATAAAAAAAGACCCCTCGTGAATTCACGAGGGGTTTTGCTCTGTTTAGAGCTCTATGTCTTCGATCTCAGGCAGGCCAAGTTGGCTACGAGTCAATGCAATGGGTCCGTGCCGTTTGAAAGCACCGTTGAGAGCACGAGTAGCTAGCCCACGTAACACAGTATCCTTAACATCTAGCACATAAGGCAGAGTAGTGTTTAACTGGTTACGAGGACCATCAGGATCAAAACCCTGCTGGATTAGAGTGGTCATGACCCGGTCGATGGTTTCATAATCAGCGCCGAGCTGATCAGCATCGCCATTACCGATATTGAGACCATCGTCCGGCATGGCATCAATGATCTCCTGCGGCACACCAAGATAGCGAGCCAGATCATAGAGCTCTAGACCTTTGAGTACCTGTTGGATCATGCCATAGTCACCCACGTCACCATTGATGGTCCAAAAGGCCATCCAGTACTCAGACAGATTGTCTGTGGACAGTACCATGCCGTGCATCATGCGCGCCACGTGGTAAGTGCCGTACATCATGCGCAGGCGAGCCTTGAGATTGCCTTGAGCAATCCGCTGGGACCAATCCCAACTCGTGAGAGCTTTGTCGCCATAAGTTGTTTCTAGGATACCCTTGATTTGACGATCAGTTGTCTCAACAGTGTGGAGATTGTCATGAAAAACTTCTGTTAGATCAATTCTGATTTCATGAGCACCAAAGCACTTGATGGCTTCGCGACCCAGACGCTCAGCATCTGGGTGTGACTGACAGGGCATAATTATGCCCACAGAATCCAGGTGGAAATCATACTTCTGACGAGCAATCTGACAAGCTCGCTGAGCCAGAGCCAGAGTGACTGCAGAGTCCAGACCACCAGAACTACCAGTGATCACATAGTAAATATCGTGATTTACGCAGTACTTGGCCAGTAGGCCAGCAGCTTTGTCCGCAAGCGCTGCACACTCATCGCAAGACAGCTTGTAAGGCATTGCATACCTCTTCTTGTTTAGAATGAACGGTTTATTAAGCTTCTCTTAAATCACCAAATTTTTTGGTGACTTGAGAAAAGGGCGGTGGGTGAATATCCACCGCCTTTGTACTAGTGACTAGTACTTGCATTCAGCGCTGTGTTTGACCTTGTGGCCAAAGATACGCTTGAAGCGCTCAACATCTGCCGGCTTGCCAGTGGCCTTGGCCAGGTTGTCAGACAACTTGACTAGGCCATGGCCTTGAGCTTCGATAGCTTTGATGACTAGTGATAGAGTCTTGAAACCAAGATCATTAGTCAGGTTGGTACCCCAACCAAAGCTGATTTTGATCCGACCAGCAAAGTGGTCATAGATCTTGATCATGACTGCCAGCTCCAGACCATCGCTAAAGACCAACAGCTTCTCGCGAGGGTCAACATCGTGACCTTCGTAGAATTTGATAGCCTTTTCGCCGAAACGGATTGGATCACCTGAGTCGTGGCGCAAGCCTTTCCAGTCTTGAGCATGCTTTTGGGTCATAGCCTTGAAAAAGTAGTCTGTGCCAAAGGTGTCAGTCAAAGCGATTGACAGTCCATGGCCATACAGATTCCACCAGTCATTGAGCGTGACAGCCAGCGAGTCACGGATAGTGTCGTCGCTGCTACAGGTTATTCTAGTGATTTCATTTTTTCCAACAATACGTGGTTTGCTCAAACATGAGCTACGAGAAAAGGGGTTACCCTGGAATCTATCTGTATTAGCTTATAGCTTGATGGTGCTGGCTATCCTAGTTGATCCTACAGTCGAGAATAGGGCAATAGCCTTGGTTTACCCGATCGTCAACGGAGTACTTGGCAATGGCTCTGTAGCCTTGATCATCTGGCTACAAGCTCGGACCGCCGAATAATTAATCGGCGGTTTTTGTATTGACAAAATTATAAAAATATGCTATATTATGTGATTAATCGTTATTTTGACTTGAAAAGAGGAGGAAAACGTGAGTTTGAAGATCCATAAACCAACCGTGACATTACTGCAATGCAGCTTTTGCGGCAGTATTCACGGGAGCAGGCAGGAAGCTCGTAAGCATGGCTGTGCTACGAGACAAGAGCCGAATCGGTGCTTTGAAATTGGCCATGAAGTCATGGCTGAAGTGACAGTTGCTGCTGGCATGAGCGCGGTGGGTAAAGCCACCATACGTTGTCGCATTACCGGCTTCAAAAAGCCTGTGGACATGCATGAGGGTTTACCGGTGATTCCTGAGGAATTGACTGCCGAACGTCATTGTCGGAATTTTGACACCCAAGGCACAATGGAGCTTAGTTTGAACACCAGACGGCCCCATGAGTGGATGTATGCTCTTGAAGCACTGGAAGAGCATCCTAATGATGACAAGAGTTATTATTGCGGTCATCTTTACGAGGAATCCAAGCTTACTCCGGTTTCCTAGGTCTTATTTTGAGGTTCTGCTACGGCAGGGCCTCTTTTATTATACTTGTAAAATATTGAGATATTAGCTATTATTTAAGCTGTAAATTAATATTATATGGAAAAAGTATTTATAAAAAATCTTAGTGATTTTATAGACAAAGAAGTAGAAATTAATGCTTGGATATCCAATCTGCGTTCATCTGGTAAGATTGCCTTTTGGCAATTGCGAGATGGTACAGGTCAGGCCCAGGCTATTTTAAATTCTCAGGACTTGGATGCCAAGAAATGGGATCTAGTCCAAACAGCTACTCAAGAATCTTCTGTAAAAATCACAGCCAAAGTTGCTAAGCATCCCAAAAAAGACGAATATGAACTTCATGTTGTAGACTTTGAGTTTTATCAAATTGCTGAAGAATATCCTATTAGCAAAAAAGATCATGGCGTAGATTTCCTTTTAGACAATAGGCATCTATGGTTGAGATCTTCAAAGCAACTAGCTATTCAACGCGTGCGTAATTCTATTATTTTAGCTATTTATGAATTTATGGCTGAAAATAATTTTATAAAAATAGATGCGCCTATTCTTACACCTAATGCTTGTGAAGGCACTACAGAGTTATTTAAAATAGATTATTTTGATACAGAGGCTTATTTGTCACAATCTGGCCAGCTTTATATAGAAGCAGCTATGTTTGGACACAATAGAGTTTTTGATTTTGGTCCGGTCTTTCGAGCAGAAAAATCCAAGACTCGTCGTCATTTGACAGAGTTTTGGATGATGGATGCAGAAATGGCTTTTGTAGATCTAAATGAAAATCTGGATATCCAGGAAAGCTTGATTCGCTTTATAGTCGATAAAATATTAGAAAAAAATAAAGCTGATTTAGAAATATTAGAACGAGATACAAAGCCTTTAGAAAATATTTCCAAGCCATTTTATAGAATCACTCATGCTGAAGCTATCAAGATTTTGCAAGACATAGGTTCAAAAATTACAGAACAAGATGATCTGGGTGGTGAAGATGAAACAAAGCTTTCTGAAAAATATGACAATCCAATTTTTATTACTCATTATCCTAGTGAAGTAAAATCATTTTATATGAAGCGTAATCCTGAAGACGAATCCAAATCACTTTGTGCTGATCTGATTGCTCCTGAAGGTTATGGCGAGATTATTGGCGGTTCGCAGAGAGAAGATGATTATGATACACTATTAAAGAGAATCAAAGAACATAAATTGCCTTTAGATGAATTCCAATGGTATTTGGATTTACGTAAATATGGCTCTGTGCCACATGGTGGCTTTGGACTAGGTTTGGAGCGAGTAGTAGGCTGGATTTGCGGTATACAGCATGTGCGGGAAACAATTCCATTTCCGCGAACAATTTATAGATTAAGACCCTAAATATATGAAAAGAATCAAAACAATAGAAACAGTCAATAGAACAGGTAAAGAAGTAACTGTCAAAGGCTGGGTAAATGTCCGGCGCAATATGGGTAAAATTGCTTTTTTGGATGTGCGTGACCGCTGGGGTATTGTTCAGGTAGTTTGCGTACCGCAAGAATTAGACAAAGCTTCTGCTGATTTGTTGGCTGATATTCGACCTGAATTTGTGGTAGAAATTTCTGGTATAGTACAGGATAGAGGAGCTAAGCAGATCAATGAAGATTTAGCTACTGGTAAGATTGAACTTTTAGCCAAGAAAATTGCAATTATTAATACAGCCGAGACTCCACCTTTTGAAATAGATAATGAAGACAGACAAGCCAATGAAGAACTACGACTCAAACACAGATATTTGGATTTACGTCATGAGCGCATGAAAAATAATCTAGTTGTCCGTGATAATGTTCTAAACTTTGTCCGCAACTGGCTACACAAAAATGATTTTATAGAGATCCATACTCCGATATTGTCCAAATCTACTCCAGAAGGAGCCAGAGATTATTTAGTGCCATCTCGACTGCATCCGGGTAAGTTTTTTGCTTTGCCACAAGCACCACAGCAATACAAGCAATTATTGATGGTAGCTGGCATGGATAGATATTTTCAGATTGCGCCATGTTTTCGTGATGAAGATGCTCGAGCTGATCGTAGCCCGGGTGAATTTTATCAAATAGATATGGAAATGAGTTTTATGACTCAAGATGAAATTCTAGATCTGACTGAAAAAATGTTTACTGACATGGTCAAAGAATTATTTCCTGAAAAGAAAATTACTGCCACTCCATGGCCACGTCTAGATCATGACGAAGTCATGAAAAAATATGGCACTGACAAACCTGATCTTCGTAAAAATAAAGATGACAAAGATGAATTAGCTTTTGCCTGGGTAATCAATTTTCCATTATTTGCCAAACAAACTGAAGAAGATAAATTTCATGGTGCTGGGGATACTTGGGGACCTAGCCACAATATGTTTACTGCCCCCAAAGAAGAAGATATAAAATTGCTTGATTCAGATCCTGGCAAAGCCAAATCTTATCAACATGATTTGGTTTTGAATGGTTTTGAAGTGGGTGGGGGTGCAGTTCGTATTCATGATATGAAAGTCCAGGAAAAAGTCTGGGATTTAATTGGCTTTGATGCCAAACAAAAAGAGCAATTCAAACATTATTTAGAGGCCTTCAAATATGGTGTACCGCCTCACGGTGGTATTGCTCCTGGCTTTGATAGATTGTTGATGGTCCTCTTGGGAGAGAAAAATCTCAAAGAAGTAACTGCTTTTCCACTGACTTCTGATGGTCGCGATCCAATGATGGATTCCCCAGCCGAGGTAGGTAAAGAGCAATTAGATGAGTTGAATCTACAAATTAAGAAATAATTATATTAGACCCGCGAGGTTCTAGAACCTCGCGGGTCTTTATTTTGCAGATTGACACAAGCAATATTATATGCTATATTAGTTTTTAGGCACTTTTTTAGGGCTATTTAGCGGGAGTAGTATCCATTATACTGTGATCTCCTGCAAGGCAGGTTATTAGAAGGACCAACATAGTCTCCCCGTGCAGCGTTCCCTGAGAGTCATATTGGGACTGATGGTTGAGCGCCATACAACAAAGGGATTGACATCACCTAATAACCTGTATCGCCCCTGTTGCATACCATAATGCACAGGGGTTTTTTTATTTGACATATTTTTATTTTTATAGTAATATATATCCACATCATCACGAACCAGAGAGGAACACATTTCTCTCACCCGCCCCCGACCGAGTATTTGCTTGGGAGGGGGTCTTTTTTATTTGACAGGGTTTGATATTTGTATTATTATATAATCATATATAGTTCTTCGTCTTCATTTTCATCTGGGTCATCGAATATCATGGGTCATCGAACTCTCAGAGGTTATAATCCTCTCCCAGATGTTCAGCCCGTCGTTGCTTGCAGCGACGGGTTTTTTTGTTGAAAAAGTAAGCTAAAAATGCTATAATTTATATACTTTTATATATATTGAATGAAAATTTCACTGGAGCAATTTGAAGGTCCTTTGGATCTTTTATTACAATTAATTGAAAAAGACGAGCTACAGATTACTGAAATATCTTTAGCTAAAGTCACTGATCAGTATTTAGAATTTATTGATCAAGCTGAGCATATAGCTTCCGAAGAGGTGGCTGATTTTTTATTGATTGCAGCTAAATTGATTTATCTCAAATCAAAGCATTTATTACCAGATTTTGATATGGCAGATGAGGAAGATGCTGCTTCGTTGGAAAATCAGCTCAAGATATATAGACAGTATTATGATGCTTCTAAAGTTGTTCACAAAATATTTGTAAATACTGGTAAATATGCTTATGGTAGATCAACGCCTTTCAAAAAATTTATGCCCGAAGGTTTTGTGGCACCAAAAAATGTAAATACTACAGATATGCGAACTTGGTTCAAAGAAATTTTGCAGAAAGTAGACCGAGTAGTTAACTTACCAAAAATAGTAATTGCCAAAGCAGTTTCTATCGGTGAAAAGATCAAACATATTAAAAATAAAATAAAACAATCAAGCAAGTTAAATTTTTGGCACTTGGTCAAAGATAAAAAAAATAAAATGGAAGCTGTGATTAGTTTTTTGGCTATGCTTGAGTTGGTCAAACAACGCGAGATAGCTGTAGAGCAAGATAAATTATTTGGTAGTTTAAATATAAATAGTAATAAAGAAATAGAATTTTAATATGAAAAACACAGAATCGATATTATCTAGTTTATTATTTGCAGTAGCTAAACCATTGAGTCACAAAGAATTGACTAAATTTTTGTCTATCAAAGATGAAGAATTAAAAACAGCTATTAAAAATTTACAAGAGCAGTATAATACAGACAATAGCGGTCTGCATATTGCAATCAATAATGGCAAAGTACAGATGATATCTAATCCAGACAATGGTAAAATTTTGCAAGAATATTTTAAAGAAGAAATCAGTAGTGAATTGACCAAACCGTCTCTAGAGACGCTAACTATCATTGCTTATAGACAACCGATCAGTAAAGAGGAGTTAGAGCAGATTAGAGGCGTAAATTGTAGTTTGATTATTCGCAATTTATTGATTAGGGGATTTATTGAGCAAGATGATAAAAAAGAAAATCTAGTACCAATGTATTTGGTGACTATGGATTTTTTAAGGCATTTGGGTATCAATTCTGTGGAAGAATTACCAGATTTTATCAAATTAAACAGTGATGAAAATTTAAATAAATTATTGGAAGATTCTGGTGAAGAAAGTAAATAAAATCAGAATAGCCAAGTTTTTGGCAGACGCTGGAGTAGCTTCTCGTCGTAAGGCAGAGGAATTGATAAAGCAAGGAAAAGTGACTATTAATAATAAAATAATAGATAACTTAGCTACTAAAGTAGATATTAACGCTGATAATATTGCAGTTAATAATAAATTAATAAAAGCAGATAAAAAAATTTATTATTTATTAAACAAGCCTTTAGATTATATTTGTTCTGTCAAAGATCCACATAATACAAAAACTGTTTTGCAACTTGTGCCAGACAAACCTAGAGTAGTACCAGTTGGACGCTTAGATAAAAATTCTCAAGGCTTGTTGTTGTTAACAAACGACGGAGATCTTACTTATAAATTGACTCATCCCAAGTTTGAAGTCAAAAAAACTTATTTAGTTAAAACAAGTAAATATTTAGAAAAAAATATTATAAAATTATTAAAACAAGGTGTAAATCTAGAAGAAGGCCTAGCAAAAGCCGATCAAGTAAAATTAATTTCTAAAAATACTTTAGAAATAATCATTCATCAAGGCTGGAAACGACAAATCAGACGTATGATGCAGGAATTGGGTTATCACGTAGTAGAGTTGACTAGAATCAAAGAGGGTAAACTTAAATTAAATAATTTAAAACCTGGTAAATATAAAATATTAAATAAATCAGACATAGTATGAATCTTTGGCTATTGATATCAAGTATTATTTTGACTTTTAATCTGACAAGTGCACCAGTGCAGCACTTGCCAATTATTGAATTAGTGGAGGAAGATAATTATCAATATGTTAGATTACATGACAAGACTTATCCATCTGGCAATTTACCTTATAAAAAAAATAATAATTCTTTGGGGGTTCATATTACAGCCGACGCTGCAGCAGTCATGGATGTAGATAGTGGGGCTATTTTATGGCAAAAAAATGCAGATCAAGTCAGATCTTTAGCAAGTATTACAAAACTCATGACTGCTTTGGTATTTCTAGAAAATAATCCTGGCTGGGATACGCAAATTACTTTAGAAAAAAAAGATGAAGCCAATAGTAATGCGCCCAATATTTTGCGAGGTGAGGTCGTTACAGTTAAAGATTTGTTTTATACTTCTTTGATAGCTTCAGACAACAATACTGCTAATGCCTTGGTACGTAGCACTGGTCTAGACAGAAATGAATTTGTAGATTTGATGAACAAAAAAGCAGAAGATTTAGATTTGCAAAACACAAAGTTTAAAGATGTAACTGGTCTAAATCAAGATAATAAATCTACTGCTTTAGAAATTTTAAAACTAGCCAAGGTTGCTTTTGCAGAACCAGACATAGTCCAAGCTACTGCCAAGAAAAATCATAGTTTTCAGGCTGTTACTGGCAAGCATCACAAGATTTTTTCAACAAATAATTTATTAAATAGTTATTTGGATGTAGTAGCCGGTAAAACTGGTTTTATTTTTGAATCTGGTTATTGCTTGGTTTCTGAGATAAAAAACGATACAGGAGATAATATTATATCTGTAGTCTTGGGTTCTGAGACAAACTTAGATCGCTTTCAAGATTTAAAAATATTGAGCGCCTGGGTTTTAGATAATTTTGTCTGGTCTTAATATGTTTTTTAAATTATACTTACAATAATGGATTTAAATTGGATAAATGACATGAACCCAATCTTAGCGACTTTCTTGTCAGCTATGTTGCCAATCGCTGAGCTACGTTTTTCTATTCCGCTGGCTATAGGGCATTTCAAGATGCCAATTTGGCAAGCTTATAGTATTTCTGTGCTTGGTAATTATATTCCAGCTGTTTTAATACTTTATTTTTTTGGACCGATTTCTAGATTTTTAAGTAAAGATAAAAAAATATTTGCTAGATTTTTTGATTGGCTTTTTACTAGAACTAGAAATAGATTTGATAAAAAATATAAAGTTTGGGGAAATATTGCTTTATTATTTTTTGTAGCTATTCCATTGCCTGTGACTGGTGCTTGGACTGGAGCTTTAGCAGCTTGGTTGTTTGGTATCAACAAAAAGGACGCTTTATTTTATATTGGCTTAGGAATTTTATTGGCCGGTGTTGTAATGAGTTTAATTAGTTTAGGTGTTTTTAAGTTTATTTAGTATTTTTTAGTCATCCTCGGGTTTGACCCGGGGATCTAGCAAAATAATTAATTAGAGTTATAGACCCCGCATCAAGTGCGGGGTGACGAGAAAAGTATGCAAGACTGGGAACAAATTATTATCGCCAATTGGAAGATGCAGCTAGGAGTCAAAGAATCAGTAATGCAAGCTAAGCAAATAAAAAAATTGGTAAATAAAAATCGTATCAATGCTGCTACTCAAATCGTTGTAGCACCAAGTTTTTTGGCTTTTTCTAATGTAGCGGAAGTTTTTGTAGATTCAAGAATATTTTTAGGAGCTCAAGATAGTTTTGAAGAAGACAAAGGAGCCTATACTGGAGAAATTTCTCTCAAAAATTTACAAACTTTGGGTTGTAAATTTGTGATTTTGGGACATTCAGAAAGACGGGCTTTGGGAGAAACAGATGACATGATAAATCGTAAAGCCAAAGCAGTAGTGAATCATGGTCTGATCCCTATAATTTGTGTGGGAGAAAAGATGGCCGAGCGTCAAGCTAACAAAAGTGAAGAATTTGTGATCAATCAAGTTGACAAAGCCTTAGAAAATATAAATATTCAAGAAAAATTCAAAATTATAGTTGCTTATGAACCAATCTGGGCAATTGGTTCAGGTGAAGCTATGGATCCACAAACATCTAGTCAGATGGCCAAAGCTATCAAACAAAAATATGATTTTGTGTCAGTTATCTATGGTGGTAGCGTGGAGCCAGACAATGTCCATGAGTTTACTAAATTAGATAGTATAGAGGGAACTTTGGTTGGTGGAGCTAGTTTGGACGCCAAGACATTTGTAGAATTAATAAAAAACGCATGACAAACAAAAATTTTAAAACATTAATTTATGTAACAGCAATCCTGCTTTTGGTATTTGGCGGTCTTGTTGTAATAAATAATATCTTTACATTGCTTACTCCATTAATTAGTTCAATAGACTCGGCGGAACACTATGCATTTAATCCAATAGTTAAAACAGTATTAAAATTAGTAGTAAATATATTCTTTGTGATTGCAGGAGTGTTGTTGTTGAAGAAAAAAGTACAAGGAGCTTATATTTTATTATTAGGTTCCGTTGTTTATTTGTTTGTTTATGTTGGTGGAGTACTAAATGCATTAGAATGGAATTTATTACATTCGTTACTATATTGGTTAAATCCATTTACAATAATTCCTTTAGCAACTCTTATTTTTTGTATAATATTATCAGTATATTTAATAAAAACTAAGAGATTATCTGTGTCGTCTGAGATGCAGGATGTTGCACCAAGACAATCCGTGCAAATAGAACAAAGTATAGATAATATTTCTAAGATAAAGCTCGCTGTAGTTTTGATATTAGCCAATCTTTTTACTTGGGTACCAATGTTCATATGGGCATTTAGTATTATAAATGATCCAAATGGAGGTTTAGGAGGTTTAGTAATGCCTCCCATTTTATTTCTTGTAAGTATTGCCATTATTATAATTGTTAATATTATTTTATTGACAGCATATAAAAATAAGAATGGTAGTTTTTTTGAAAAAGCATCACTAATAATTATTGTTAGTGGATTTGTATTGAATGTAATACCACTTTTTAATTCGTTTGTTATAGATCCAATAAATAAACAAAGGTATAGAGATATACGAGAAAAAAACAATGCAATTTTAGATTCGGCAACTAGTTATTCTAATTGTAAAAATATATCTACAGGTTATATTGAACTTAATTGTGTAGAGAAAATCTATAAAGACACGGGTGATCTTGACGGTTGTTTGCAATATGTGCCAAATCCAGGCACTAAACTATTGTCGAGCACTAAGGGTCAGTGTATTAAAAATGAAGCAATAAACAAAAAGGATCCGGCTATATGTGATATGCTTAAAGATATTGGATTGGGGAGTGTGGAGGAGGTATGGTTAGAGAATTGCAGAAGCAAGAGTACAGTTAAAAAATATATACCAGCAGAAGGTGTTGTTACTCAAGATGTTGATTGGGAAGCTGATATGATACCAACTAGCTTACAAGTAATAAAGATCGATGAAGATAACCTTACTTTTAAACTAAAGGATGATATACTAGATACTAGTCCTTTTATTCTAGAAAGCATCTGGAATAATGGTACACCTATAAGTATGTCTACTGATCCTGAAAGAGTCCAAGAAGCACATTGTTCTAGAGGAACTACTTTTAGTAGTGGAGAAGCGACAATGAAAGTTACTCATGATGTAAATTATTTTTACTGTAATAAATCATTAGCATATTACGTTAGCTCCCAAAGCAATTTCAATATATGGAAGTTAGTTTTAAAAGAAACTAATGACCCTAATATTTTTGATATAGTTGATTATCGATGGTTCGGAGAAGATTATTAACTAGTAGTAAAAATAAAAATATGATAACACCATTAAAACAAATAATAAACAAAGCCCAACGAGGCAAGTATGCTGTCGGCGCTTTTAATACTTCCAATCTAGAGATTACTCTAGCTATAGTCAGAGCAGCTGTGAAGCTAAAATCTCCAGTAATATTGCAGACTTCAGAATCAGCTATAAAGTATTCAAGCTTACCAGCTTTGTTTGGTATTATGACCAATGTAGCCAACACTATTGGCAAGAGTGTACCGATTGCTATACATCTAGATCATGGTAAAAATCTTAAAATAATAAAAGATTGTATAAGAATAGGTTATGATTCTGTTCATATTGATGCCTCAGATAAAAATTATAATGATAATATCAAAGAAACAAAAAAAGTAGTGAATATGTCTTATAAAAGAAGAGTTTGGGTACAAGCAGAGCTGGGAGCTATCTTGGGAGCAGAAGGAATGATTGATCTTAAAAAAGGCAGGATAAAAATGAAAGATACTTTGACTGATCCAGCTCAGGCTTATGATTTTGTAAATAAAACCTATGTGGATACTTTAGCAGTGGCTGTAGGCACTATTCATGGTAGTTTCAAAGGTATAGAAAAAGTAGATCAAGCTCGTTTGCAAAAAATCAATAGATTGGTTAAAGTACCAATTGTCTTGCATGGTGGTTCCGGTCTTAGTCCTACTGTTTTTAAGACCTCTATTAAAAACGGCGTTAGAATAATCAACATTGATACTAATCTAAGAATAGCTTTTAAAGATGCTTTGCAAACTAGCATCAATAAGAAGATGACTAAAATAGACCCACGCAAGATTTTACAACCGTCTACTGATGCTATGCAGCGTGAAGTAGAGAGAATTATAACTATTTTTGGTAGTAAAAATAAAGCATAATATATGCTAGACATAATTTTAATTATTTTAATAATAGTTTCTTTACTCTTGCTAATCTGGCAGGTTGTAAAGAAGTTTCCGCGTTTGGTAAACATAAACATCAATAGTTTACCTGATATTAAAATTAAAAGACAAAAAGACGAAATTTTGAAAAATCGTTTACAAAGATCTTGGTTGGATATTCTTGATAAACTAAAAAGTCTATCTAGCCCAACTCAAAGCAAAATAAATAATATTTTTAGACAATATTATTTACGTCTCAAAAATATTGAAAAAGATCTAAAGAGACGTGGTCATGCAAAACTAACTTCTGCTGTTGATAAATCTCAAGCAGTCGATGATATGCTTACTGAAGCTAAACAATATATCAATAGCGAAGAATATCAAAAAGCTGAAGAAGTTCTTTTAGATGCCTTAAGTGTTGAACAGCATAATATCGAAGCTTATAAAATATTGGTAGAAGTATATCGTTATCGTAAAGAGTATGATCAAGCTAAAGAAACTCTAGAGTATTTATTAAAACTTACTCATGACGATGATGCAGCTGTTTATTCTAGTCTTGCTGGATTAGCTCATCAACGTGGCAACCTAAAACAAGCAGAGAATGATTATCTAAAATCTATTTCTATTTCTGATGATAATTATTTACACTTTTTATCTTTGGCTGAGGTTTATCTTGATCTAGATGAACAAAATAAAGCATTAGATACTGCTCAACGAGCTCAAATTTTAGCTCCAAACAACCCTAAGGTTCTTGACTTTTTAATAAATTTGAGTATAATTATGCAAGATAAAGAGCTAGCTACGCAATATATAAACAAACTTAAAGAAGTGAATCCTGAAAATAATAAGATTCCTGAGTTTATGGAGCAAGTTGATTCTTTATAAAAAAACATGGGTGGTAATACATGGGTCGGTACCGAAGCGGTCAAACGGGGCAGACTGTAAATCTGCTGGCATTCGCCTTCGGGGGTTCGAATCCCTCCCGGCCCACCATAAAATAAAAAGCGATGAAGAAATATTATGTATATTTAGCACGATGTTCTGATGATACTCTGTACTGTGGCTATTGTGTTGACCTAAAAGATAGAGAAGATAAACATAATCAAGGCGAAGGTGCAAAATATACTAAATATAGACGACCAGTCAAAATAGTCTATTCAGAAGAATTTAATACAGCATCAAAAGCTATGAAACGTGAAGCTCAGATTAAGAGCTGGAGTAAAGCAGATAAAGAAAAATTGATTAAATAATATATGCCGTCATAGCTCAGTGGTAGAGCACTTCCATGGTAAGGAAGGGGTCCGCAGTTCAAGTCTGCGTGACGGCTCCACTTTATAGCCCTTTGGGGCTGTTTTTTTGTTTTTATGCTATAATTAGTGCGTATATGTTGTATTTTGTTTTTAGTATTGACAAAATGTTATAAATATGTTAAAATTATTTATTAATAAATATCATGCTAAATAAGTTTAAAAACAAAAGAAAAGACTCAGACTATGACTTGTTATCAGATTATGAAGAAGTCAATGTTTATGGCACAGATCCACATAATCCTGATACGGATGGTGATGGTATGCCTGATGGAGTTGAAGTCAAACTAGGACGTAATCCTAACGGTCCTGGACTTTTGACAGACTTATTTATTCCTCATGAATGCAATAATTTTAAACCAAAAGCATTGCATCCTCATAGATTAACTTTTCATGCTTTATCTGCTGTGATAATTAAAATTGTCATGGTTGTTTTTTTACTTTCTTTTCCTGCTGGAGCTTGGTTAACTCCAGATGTTTTGTATGAACAAAGTAATCAAGTTGTTGAACTAACTAATAATATTAGAACTAATTTAAATAAAAATATTTTGACTATCAATACTACTTTGCAGCAAGCAGCTATAGACAAAGCTGAAGATATGATCATCAATCAATATTTTGCTCATATTAGTCCTGATGGTACTGGCTTACGACATTTTTTACTAAATAATAACTTAGCTTATAAAGTAGCTGGAGAAAATTTAGCCTTAGGCTATTCTAGTGCTGAAGATGTAGTCGATGCTTGGACAAAATCTCCAACTCATTATGCCAATTTGATTGACAATGATTATACTGAGATTGGTGTAGGTATGCTTAGTGGTAATTATAAAGGTTATGACACTACTATTGTGGCTCAATTTTTTAGACAGCCGCCTTTACCTATTATTCCTCCAGTAGAAGAAGTTGTTGAAATACCTGTAGAGGAGCCTGTTGTTGTAGAAGAACCAGTAATTCCACTTACACCAGTAGAAGTCTTAGCTGAAAAAGAAGAGCCTCCTATAGAAGAGGTTGTTGAACCTTTGCTTATTCCTACTCTAATATCACCAAATAATAATTCTTTTATTAAAAATAATATTATTAATTTTGTAATTTCTGCACCACAAGCTCTAGAAGTTAATATTTTAAGTGATAATGAAATTATAAAAACTATTCCTGTAATAGATGATCAAGCAAATACTAATATTAGCCTGGTAGAAGGTGAGTATAAGCTACAAATTCAAGCAATTAGAGATCAAGAAAGTATTTTATCTTCTCAATATAATATTGTTATAGATAATACTATTCCAGTTATAGATCATGAACAAACATATATTTCCGTGACTGAACCAGTAAATGAAACAGGTATTGTGATACAGGCAGTAGCTTATTTGAGTGAAGACACCAATCAAGCTGAAGTTTATTTAGCTGGTCATACTATTCAATTATTCAAAGAAGATAGTCAAAAATGGATAGGTAGTCTGATTTTACCTGATACTGATTATAATGAGTTTTTAAGCCCAATGGTTTTGGCTAGTATTTTGGTAGTAGATCGTGCCGGTAATCGAGTAGTCCAGGATATTGATTTTGCTAATATCAAAGCTGTAGAAACATCAGCTATTGAACAATATGGTTTTATCAAAGATAATGCTTCAGGAAATATCAAACCAATCTTTGATTTTACAAATATTTATTTCCAGATTATTATTGGGATAGCTATCTTAGCTCTATTACTTAGTATTATTATTCATTGGCGTAAACAACATATTCAGACTATTGCTTCTGCTAGTGCTTTTATTGTTTTATTGATTGCCTTGACAATTTTTTAATAATATGTTTATATACAATATACTTTATATATATTAGATTAATAAATCTAAATTTAATCAATAATTAATTTATAAATATGAAAAATTTTATCAAGCATGGTTTCATTTTTACTCTAGCTTTAGCCATAATGTTTGGCGGATTAGGCGTTTTTTCTATCTCTAAAACAGCTAGTGCTGAAAGTCAACCTTTAGAACCGTCCTTAACTGCACCTGACCCAGTCGTAGGTGAATGGTGTAGTGCTTTGTACGGTATTTTTGTGACTGCTTACAACGATCCAAGCGCCTATAATGCTGTTGCTGATCTAAATAGCGACGGTATAGTCAACATTGTTGATTTTGGTATCTTAGGTGAATGGTATGGTAACGGTGACAATGATAGTTGTTATGGGCAATTCCAAGGTACTTATGGTCCTAATAACTATCTAGAAATTGATTGGTGTAATGGTCTTTGGCAAGGTGTACAAGACTCATTTCACACTACACTTGGAGACGCTAATTATTCTAGTCTATTTGATTTAAATAGCGATGATAATATTGATTTACTCGATCAAGGCATTGTCGCTGAATTACTAGGTCAAAATGATCAAGCTATTTGTTATCCTTATTACACACCGCCTTTGGCTATCATGGAAGCTCCTGAAGAAATTGTATCCTCTGGTGGATGGTGTAGTGCTCTGTATGGTTTATTCCAAACTGCTTATAACGATCCAAGCGCCTATAATGCTGTAGCAGATATTAACAACGATGGTGTTGTTAGTGTATCTGACTTTGGTATGTTGGCTGAGATGTATGGTAACGGTGATGATGCAACTTGTTATGCACAATTTGAAAACCCGACTGGTAATTTTCATTTTAATGAAGACAATCATTTAAATATTGATTGGTGTAATGGTCTTTGGCAAGGTATCCAAGATTCATTTCATTCTGTACTTGGAGACGCCAATTATTATAGTTTATTTGATTTAAATAGCGATGATAATATTGATTTACTTGATCAAGGTATTATTGCTGGGTTACTAGGTCAAAATGATCAAGCTGCTTGTTATCCTTATTATGTACCACCAATGCCTGAATGGGGTAGTGGCGGTAATGGCGGCGGCGGAGGTGGCGGTAGCGCTATTGTTTTTGATATTTATAACATCAATATAGTTCCTGAATTGACATCAGCTATCGTAACTTGGAATACTAATTATCCTGTTACTTCAGAAATAGCATATGGTCTTGATGCTAGTTATGGACAAGAATATAATGATGGACTTTATAAATTGCAACATGAAGCAACTTTGTCAGGATTAGAATCAGGTACTGAATATCATTTTCTTATCTCAGCTACAAGACCATCTTCTGAAACAGAACAAGATCAAGATCGTACTTTTACTACTTTAGGTGAACCAATTGTAGAAGAGGAAGAAGTAATTGAAGAAGAACCTGTAGAAGAAGAAAAATTGGAACCTGAAGTTTTAGGTGAAAAGATTGAAACTTGTATTCCAGATATCGATGTAGATATTATAGATACTGTTGTTTTTGCTGAAAAATCTTTGTTGCGTGGTTGTGGGCCAGAAGTATATTTACTAAAAAATGATATGTTAGTACATATACCAACTTGGCAAGATTTACATGACAAATATTTTGCTCATAGAATCTACAATGTTAGTGATGAAGTTTTAGACTTATATCCACATTGGATGCCACCTCAAGTAGCTGGTATCAAAGTTTATGGTGATGGTAGTTTACTTCGTGGTACTGATAAAAAGGTTTATGTTATTGAGAATGGAGCTAAAAGACATGTTATTAATTTGGAAGAATTAATAGATTATTTTGGTAAAAAGATTTATGATGTAACTGATGATGTTTTAGCCTTATACTAATATATTTTATTCAAACAGCCCCCGCATTGTGCGGGGGCTGTTTTTATTCTATAATAAACAAACTATGCCAGAATTACCCGAAGTAGAAACAATTAGACAAGGCCTTAAAAAGCAAATTTTGCATAAGCCAATTGCTAGTATTATTATTAAAAAAAAGAATCTAGTTAAAAATAATTTACGTGATTTTAATAATATTTTACAAAACAATGCTGTATCTCAAATAGATAGAATTGGCAAATTATTGTTATTTAAATTGGCTAAACAAGAAAAATATTTAGCTATTCATCTAAAGATGACTGGTCAACTTATTTATTCTTTCAAAGATAAACTTATTGCCGGTGGTCATAATCTGCCTATTATAGATGATTTGCCCAATAAATTTTCTCATATTATTTTTAATTTTAAAGATGGTTCTAAATTGTTTTTCAATGATATGCGACAGTTTGGTTATTTGCAGCTATTAGATAAGCAGGGTAGAGGACAAGTTATAAAAAAATACGGCATTGAGCCATTGAGTAAAAATTTTACACTAAGCAATTTTAAAAAACTTTTTAAAAATCGTAAAACTATTTTAAAAGCTTTATTACTCAATCAACAAATAATTTCAGGATTAGGCAATATTTATGTCGATGAAGTATGTTTTAGAGCTAAAGTTTTGCCTAATAGACGAGTCAATAGTCTATCAGATACAGAGATCAAAGCTTTGTGGCAAGCTTGTCAGTATATCATCAAAAAAGCCATTGCTAGCAAAGGCACAACTTTTAGTGATTATCGAGATAGTGCCAATAAATCTGGAAACTATTCAAAATATCTCAAAGTATATGGACGCCAAGGTCAAAAATGTGTAAGATGTAAGAAGACTAAGATAAAAAAAATAACTTTAACTGGACGAGGTACTCATTTTTGTCTTACTTGCCAAAAATAATGTTTTCCGGTCATCCCGCACTTGTTGCGGGATCTAACAACATCTAAAGTAGTTCCCGGATCAAGTCCGGGATGACGAGAGAGGTAGTCAAAAATAATTGATAAAAACATATGTCTAAAACAAAGCTAATAGATTTTATTTCTTGGATATTAATAATTTTAGTCATAATTTCTGCATTTTATTTTTATAACACTTTACCAGAACAAGTGATTACTCATTGGAATTTTGCTGGTGAAGCAGATGCTTATAGTGCTAAAAGTGTATCAACTGTTATGATTCCACTGATTATGGTATTGATGTATTTTCTTTTTCAATGGTTGCCAAAGATTGATCCAAAAAGGAAAAATTATAAAGATTTTAAACTTACTTATAAAATTTTTCAATTAGTAATAATTACTTTTTTTACTGTTATTTACTTTATTACAAATTTGATTAATTTGGGTTATGATATGTCAGTCACTAAATTAGTGACTTTCTTAGTTGGTTTGATGTTTATAGTTTTTGGTATTATCTTGAAAGATGTCAAACAAAATTGGTTTATTGGTATTCGGACACCTTGGACCTTATCTAATAAAATAGTCTGGAAAAAGACCCATCAATTTGGTGGTAAAATATTTATGCTAGCAGGTTTGCTTTTTGTGATATCCGGCTTTGTAGTTGAAGGCTTGCTTATAGCTATTTTGATAGCTATTTTAGCTCTAGTTTTGAGTATTGTTGTTTATTCGTATTTAATATACAGAAAACAGCCAAAATCTTGAATAAAATCAATATTATACTAGTACTTTAAAACCCCCTAAAAAGGCCTTAAAATAGGGGGTTTATTGTTGATAAAATATAGTTGACAAGATATTAAAAATATGATATAATATAGCATTCATTAAGATTAGCTAATCTTAATGTCTGATCTTTCAAAACTCGAAAACACTCAAAAAAACTTGGTGTAATCCAAGACTGGAGGCCAATAATGTTTAGTATAATTTGGTTAGCGTTTTTTTGTGCGATCACCCTTGGCTTTTGGTCTTGGTTTTTCGCCAAGCGCAAAACGCCTCGTAGGATTTTCTATACCCTGAGCATCTTGTTTTGGGGCTGGATGATCGTATCACGATTCAGAGGACTCGATTTTCACAACATTTTCCCTGATTTCGATATCAACCTCCTTAGGGAAATTACCATCAAACAGTGGATTCTTCTTACTGTTTCGTTGGTCGTGACTGTCTGGGTGGGTAATGTGATTTACAAGGGTAAGTCCTGGCCCACTGGTCGTATAAAGGCTCAAGGTATGGTGTCATACTACGGTATGATCCTGTCAGTAGTTACTGGTCAGATTTTTGGCTTTACTAGCTGGCATTGGAATATTCTTGCCTTTAGCTACCTGCTCGGTTGTTTCTATATCGTCCCAATCCGGCATCGCTGGATCATGACGGTTTTTGAAAAGCCGGCTTACAAGTGGATAGCTTTCAGAGCTGGTAGGCGTGCTGACAAAGCGTCCGTACTCAAGGTCCTAAGGGACATCAATGATGAAGAACACGACGTTGCTTCTAAAGATCGTGAGCCTTACTTCGACCAAGATCTCAACTACAAAGACGGTCTTAGTTTCCTGGTCAATGGTCTCAATTGTTCTCCGTGGCCGATCTGGTTTTTGGGGATCAATTTGATCGACTTGGACTATGTCCGCGTCGAAGGTACCTGGGATACTCCCTATCTGCCTACCAATGACCCGGACAATCCTTTGGCTGGAAGTCCGATTTCCTACAAGTTCAAGCTGTGGTTCAAGAGTAATTTTTGGCCACAGTCATTTCTGAGGATGTCGGATGCTGATCGAGCTGAATTCCAGGACGTCGTCCGTCGTATCGTGGAAGGCTTTCTTGCAGATCTCTCCAGTACTATGCCTCTGAACGAGGCGCTGGTGACCTATAAGTTCTTCGCCAACCATGATGATAAATTCGACTATGATAAGCTTGTCAAGCTTGTCAATGGTGATCCTAGTGCTCCTGTAGACTCTAATGAGCGTAAAGGTATCAAAAAACGCTATCTCGATGAAGCTATCGAGAGAGAGCAGAGACAGTGGGAAAAAGACAGGCAAAGGCAGATCGAAAAAGACGGTAAGGATATTGGTGATTATGACAAGGAATTGACCTTTAACCTTGACATGGTTACTGATGCTGGCGATAAGTTTCTGGTTTTACGTCTAAGCGTACTTGATCATTTCGAGATCAAACACACCGAAACGCAAGAACTGGTCTATCGCATCCTCAAGCACACCGGCTGTCTGCTGATTGGCTTTGAGATGTTGGATCGCAACCCGACCGAGGAAGTCCAGGCTGAGATGGAGAAGCTCACTGCTCTCCGTACTCAGATCGTGGAAGCCAAGCGTCAGATTGAGCTCCTCGGAGCTCGTGGCGAGGCCGCTGGTCAGGAACTGGTGGCTCAGGTCCAGAAGATCAAGAAGGATCTGAAGCTCGATGGCATGACGGATGAGGAAATCATGAATTACCTGGTCCGTGTTGAGCAGGCCAAGAACGCCAGTCACGTGGTCATCCCACAGGCGCTGGCCAACATTGCTAGTCGTATCATTCCTGGATCCTAGAAGTGTTTCTCAAACCCCCGTATCACATCTGTGGTGCGGGGTTCTTTTTTTACTTTATTTATTATATAGTTTTATGTTATAATATATCTATATTATTAATAAAATTTTATGGCTAATAACAAACAATTAAACGCCAATGATCTCAAAGAAGTTGCTAAGGCTCAAGGTGAGAAATTGGCTTTTTTGATTGCCTCTCTCAATGTACCAGAAGATCAAAAACAAGGCTGGCTGGCTATTTTACCATCTATGTCACCAGAACAGCTGGATAGGTTTATGAATATTCTAGAATCACAGTATTTGGATCAACAAACTAAAGATGTTGATGATAAATTCAAAAAAGATTTAGAAGAAGTTGATAAAGATTTTGCCAAGAAAGAAAAAGATTTAGATAATCAAACTATCAAAAAAATTCAAGATTTATCTACTAAAATAGAATAATATGGCTGATGAAAATAAAGATAAAGCTCAAAAAATAGATGAATTATATAATAAGGCTTTGGCTGATATTGATGCTTTGGAAAAAGATATAAGCAATCAATCTGTCAAAAAAGCTAAAGCAAAAGATCAACAAGCTGTTGATCAAATTTTAGATAAAATTCATAATCAATTATAATTATGTCAAGAAGAGGAAGAAGGTCACAAAAAGATCGTAATTTATCAAAAGGAGGAAATGCTGGAGAACCACTAGTTTTACCACCAGAACCAGATGAAGGTGCTGAGACTGAAGAAAATGTAGAAACAGAACTAGAACAAGAATGGACTCCAGAAAAATTAGAAGCTGATTTTCAGGAAAAATTAGCTGATTTGAAAGATAAACAAGAAAGAATTGAATTTAAATATGTAGGTTCAGACGATAAAGAAAAAACAGAGATGGTCAGATTGATTGTTGATAATTTTGAACAAGCGTGTAGAGAAATTTTGGGTGAAGGAGATGTTGTTGTAGAGCCAGCTGCTCAAAAGGAAAATATTGATATTGAGCACAAAGCCGCTGAAAGAGAAATTAAAAAAATCAGCAAAGTACCAATACGGGAAAGACTTTCTAATCTTTTGGAAAATGCCCGTGGTGTCAAATCTGCTTTGACCAAACCATCGGAACTTAGAGGGGTTATAGGCAAAGTTGCCTATGATACTGTAGGAT
>CAZEWH010000008.1:8023-41477 GCA_964515785.1 uncultured Gammaproteobacteria bacterium | reverse complement strand
CTAATGGAGCACCTGGATTGTCAGTACCAATACCAACAAAGCCTGAGTCTTCTATCCTCATTCTTTCGGCACCATTGGCTCTAAAAGCAATATCATTGGTGGTAGATGGCCAATACATACCCAAAGAACCGTCACCAAATAAATAACCATGGTCAGAATTGGTATAAATATTATTATTCCCCATATAAAGATCACCACCGGCATTGTGGTCTTGGATATCACCAATATAGCCGTCGCCGCCAGCGCCGCCATCATCATTGGCACAGCGCCAACTACCATCAGCATTTCGTTTGATTACTTGATCAACAGCACAAGTAGCACCATTTGGCTTGAGATCATTATAAAAAGCCAAATGTCCGCCTGTTTCCAAAATCACTGCATCATTGCTGCCGCCTTGTCGCAAACGCAGATTATTATCAGTATTATTCATACCAATAAACCAATTTTCAACACCATCTCGAGCCAGACGAGTACCAGTCCAGAGATCTGTGCCAGTATTATCAAGATTCACAATCATGGTACCAGCATTGTCATTGATATCAAGCGGATAATTAGGGGTAGTATCACCAATACCAACATTACCACCACCATTAGCCAAGACAATATTAGCATTTTCATAATAATTTAATGCTAAAGGATTGGTTTCAGAATCAATTATCAACCAACCATCACCAGAAGAATCAGCTTTGATACTTGGATTACCACTATTACGACCCAAAATAACAGTTGCTATTTCTTCACTAGGTTCAGCTATATGTAATTTTGCTGTAGGAGCAGATGTACCAATACCAACCCTACCATCAGATTCTATGGTCATCAATGTATTAACTAAACCAGCACTATTATCCCACCAATTAAACCTAAACTCATTGGATTCTGCTCTCAAAATAGCTAGATCATCTGGATCTGAAAAACTATTAGCATCTGTAAAGGCTAATTCTGGACTAGTAGAATAAATATGTACATCTCTAGATGGATTTGAAGTACCAAAACCAAAATTATTGCCATTATTTATATACGAATCATCTCTACCATGTAGTTGGACTGTAGTAACAAAATCAGTATCCATAATTTCAAAAAAACCATGTCCTGCACTTGTTTCAGCTATATCAATAATACTATCTCCATCACTAGCCAAAATTCTCATAACATTTGTATCTGCAGCATCTGACATAACTACCAATTTATTTTCAGGACTATTGGTACCAATACCAACATTAGCTTGAAATGCTACATCTCTATCTTCATAAAAACGTGCGTGAGTATCTTGCCAAGCATTAGCACCAATACCAATATAACCATAATCAAAAGTAGCTCCATCTCCTTTATAGCCAATCTGATAATGAGTATTGGCGCCACTCAAATCTTGAAATTTGAGACCCCTAGCCCATCCTCCACCAGTACTTGGTCTACGAAAATTTATATTATCACCTGCAAAAGTTAAATCTCCGCCAGCTGTATGATCTTGATTTTGTCCAATATAACCATCACCACCAGCGCCAATCCAAGTATCAGAACAGTCTGAATTATCTATACCAAAACAAATCCTACCCTGTACTTGCAGATCAGAACCTTCATCACCCATCCAAATATCTTCTAAACTTGCATCATTGTTGCCAGAAGTACCATACCAAGCATTACTCAATAAATGAGCTTGAGTATAAATCGCACCATCAACATCTAAAGGATGCAGAGCTGGTTCCTTATTAATACCAACCAATCCTCTATAAGCTCCATCTGTAGAAGTAGAAACATGAATTACAGAGCCTTCACCAGATGTCCAAATCCTAAAAGGTTTATTGTCAAAGCGTAAAGTATGATTAGCTGTAGTACCAACTCCTCGCAAAGCTATAAAATCATTGCTACCAGCAATATCAAATTCCAGCATACCACCTGATCGAAGGCCATCACGACCCATAATCAAACCATCAACATCCAATAAATAACTAGGATTAGTCAAACCAATGCCTACATTACCACCAGCTTGATCATAATAAATTTCAGTACCAGCCCCACCTTGCCAAAAAGTACTACCACTGGTTATATCAGCCCATTCATCAATACAATCAACATCATCAAAACATAAATTACCAGTTATATTTGTATTTCCATCAAAATTACCAGCCCAAGTACTACCACTGATATTCAAAGCAGTAGCTCCGCCAGGATTGAGTACAAAACTAGCTTCACTAGCATCAATAATAGTGTTGCCATTGAGATCTAAATCCTCTATCATGGGATTTACAAAAAGATGAGTTTCGCCTTCTGGTGGATCACCAGGCGGTGGTGTCCAATCAGCAAACACTTGTTGTTGTACCAAGGCTAAACTTAGTACAGATACAATAATAATTAAAATTGACAAAGGCAATTTTTTGAGTTTGTTTATCATATGTTTTTTTTATTTTTATAACTTTATTATAACATAATTTACCAAAAATAAAAAACCCGACCTCGAAGGTCGGGTGGACCTTCGAGGTCGTTTTATTCTACTAAAAATTTACCCAAAATATCTACTCTACTTACCGCCCCAAAAACTCGGGAGTCATTAGAAGAACTAATATTATCCCCAAAAATTAAATAAGAGTCAGCTGGTAATTTATTTTCTTTTATATATAAACTTAAAACTTCTATTTCCTGATTATTAAAAATATATTCCTGATCTACAGAATTTTTTAGTATTTGATTATTGATAAATAATTTATTATTTTGTATTTCTAACCAATCCTGATCAGTAACTTTGATAATTTTGATAATTGGATTGTCATTGCCTGCATAATCATAAGCCACTATATCCCCTACTTGAGGTTCAAAGCATTTATAATAATGTTTTATTAATATTATTTCTTGTTGATCTTGAAGCATTGGCTGCATTGAATCACCATTGACTATATTATTAGCTTTGTATGTATTAGATATTAGACAATCTGGTAAAAGCTTTAGCTGATTTTGCTGGAAAATATAGTTGCTACCAAAGGCTAAAAACAAAACCAAAACAACTACCACTAAGATAGTTGTTCTGATAAATATTTTTTCCAAATTTATTTTCATTTAAACTTAGTCATTACAACATAACACAGGATTCACTGTATCACATGATTCTTTATTATGATACCAACCAGCCTGCTCAATAGCAGTACCATTAGAATCAAACTTAACAGTTGCAGCTTCATAAACAGGATTGTTGCTACTCCAATTACTACAATCACTACCACCACTAGCCACAAACCAAGCAGAATCGGTTAGTTCCGGCTCATAACCTCCATTAATTTTACTAGTATCGTATTTAGCACCTACCCATTCATTGGCTATACATACATGATAACCAACATCACAAGCTGTGTCTACATTAGTACCATCATACTCCTCATCAGAACCAGTATGATAATACATTGCTCTACTACCACCTGCCTGGGCATCAACATAAGCTTTGGTAGCTAAATGCTGATTTTGAGTAGGATCAGCTGCTGAAGCATTACCTGTTACAGCCAAAGAGCCTTGAATCTGGACAGTATCATTGGCATCGCCTATCCACAGGTCTTGAGCCACTCCTCCATTGCCAGTTGTACCATACCAAGCATCAGACAAAAGATGAGTACTAGTAAATATATCACCAGTTGTATCTAAACTATAGTTTGGTATGGCTGTACCAATACCAATATTGTCATTGAGATTATAAACAACCCCAGCACCTTCTACCCAGTCTGTATCACCACCACCAGCTCCTGTTTCATCAACTGCGCAGTCCCAATTATTACTAGAAACTTTTTTTAGTATTTCACCTGGTGCACAAGTAGCACCATCTGGCTCCAATTCACCCTGCCATCTCAAATCATCAGCAATCCTTAAATCACTAGACATCAAGACATTATTGCCAGCCCCTATAGAAAGACCAGCGTCAGTACCATCAAGAGATATAAAAGAACCAGCTAAATTTATGTTATTACCATTCATGGTAAGTAAACCACCAGCTGTATGAGGACCAATATTACCAATATAGCCATCACTACCACCAGCATTAGCATCTACATAATTTTTGGTAGCCAGATGAGCCCCTAAAGTAGGCTCAGCAGCTATGACATTACCATCTACTTCTAGTTTTGTACCTGGAGTAGCAATAGCACCAATAGCTACATTGCCATTATCAGCAATAGTCATAATAGTTTCTGCAGCATTTCTTCTAAACAACAAATTATTATCATTAGTATTATCTAAACCAACAAACCATTTTTCAGAATTATCTCTTTCTAATCTCAAACCAGTCCATACAGGAACAGGGTCAGTAACATCATTAATATTAACTATAGCTGAATTGGCGCCACCATCAACATCCAAAGAATAAAAAGGATCATCTAGAGAATTAACACTTAATTCACTATTTATAGATGAACCAAAGTAACTAAGGTTAAATGCAGGAATACCATCTTGAATAAATTTATAATAAGCAGCTGAATAAAATGTAGTATATGGATCAGCATTAAGAGAAATCTTAAAATTTTTGCCACTAGCACCACGCATTTCAAAACTAGCTGGATCAACACCTTTATCAATAGATAAAGTAGCAAAAGGTGTGTCATGATCTGCAATAATTAATTCTCCACTATCAGTAAAGGTTATCCTATTATCACCTTGCCAAAAACGTAAATTATTCTGTGGATTATTGACATAAATACCCCAATGATTACCCGCTCCAGCTACACTCTGAATATCTATTTCAGCATTTGCTTCATCATAAACATGTATTTTTTTATTTGGTGCAGATGTACCAATACCAACATTACCATTTTCAATAATTCTTATTCTTTCTGTATTATCAGTTTTGAAAGCAAGATCACTATTTGATGCAGGCCAATACATACCAGAATTACCAGTTCCAAATAAATAACCATGATTCATACTAACATAAATATCATAAGAACCCATATTAATATCAGCACCAGCTGTATGAGGATCAGGGGAACCATCACCAATATATCCATCATCTGCTCCAGTACCACCAACATCAGACCAAGACGCAATACAATCAGCTGTATCAAAACATAAATTACCATTAACATTAACGTCTCCACCAAAATATCCAGCCCAACCAGAAGTAGCATCAGCCATTTTACCAAAAATAGCAATACCACCATCTTGTCCAACATAACCCTCAACACCAACCCCACTACCAGTCATACCTTTGATACCAGTATAAGTATCAAGAGGACCAGCACCACCACCAACAACACCAGTACAATCAGTCCCAGCTAGACAATATGCCATATTTACATAAGCTTTTACACCAGTATCTTTACCAATAGCCTCGATAGAAGTAGTACCTCTAAGCTTTAAACCTATATCAGCGTTGGGATCTAATCTAAAATCTATAGCATTATCAAAGATACGAAACCCTCCCAGATCCAAATCATCTTCCAAGGGATTGGTCAAAAATTGGACTGGATCACCATCACCTGGTTGAGTAGGTGGAGGTGTCCATACAGCCATGACTTGTTGTTGTATCAAGGCTAAACTAAAAATTGATACAATAATTACTAAAATTGACAAATGCCAATTTTTAAGTTTTTGTAGCATATATTTATGTTATTTATTATAAATATATTATAACATATATTACATCAAATATGTAGGTGCAGACAAATATTGCTAAAAATACAGCTATTTAGTACAATAATATTAAGTACTTGATTAATTAATAAAACAATCAATATGAACACTGTATCTTATGTCATATTAGCCGTAGTTGTTGTTATCATTCTTTGGCTAATTGGCGTTTATAATGGCTTGATCCGCCTAAAAAACAGGGTCAAAGAGGCTTGGGCAGATATCGATGTCCAGCTCAAACGACGCTATGACTTGATCCCAAATCTAATGGAAACAGTCAAAGGCTATATGAAACACGAAGAAGGCGTCTTGACCAAAGTCACAGAAGCCAGAGCAGCTGCTATGGGAGCCAAAAGCATAGAAGACAAAGCCAAAGCTGAAAATATGCTATCAGAGACTTTAAAAAGCCTATTTGCAGTCTCAGAAAGCTACCCAGACTTAAAAGCCTCACAAAACTTTTTACAACTACAGGATGAAATCTCTGACACTGAAAACAAAATTCAAGCATCTCGCAGATTTTATAACACTCAAGTCAGAGACTTTAATACCAAGATTGAAGTCTTCCCGACCAATATGATTGCTGGTATGCTAAAATTTAAAGCTTGGGACTTTTTTGAAATTGAAGATCAAAAAGAAAAAGAGGTTCCTAAAGTAAAATTCTAAATTAACCAAAAAAACAACCTTCGAGGTTGATTTAACCTCGAAGGTTGTTTGACAATAATAATCCTGTATATTAAGATATTGGCGTAAAATTAAATAGTAAGAAAAGCGATTTTATGAACCGACTCTTAGGGTCGTTTGTATAAGGTCGATTATTTTAATAATTAACCTTATTTTTTATGCCTAATAAATCACGAGGTATTATTTCTGGAGAATACTATCATGTTTATAATAGGGCTGTTGAAAAGAGAACTATTTTTTATAATGAAAAAGATTATGAATATTTTATAAATAAAGCTTTATTTTTTAAAGATAGAACAAAAGTTAAAATACTGGCTTATTGCATTTTACCCAATCATTGGCATTTTTTGTTGAAAGAACCAAAAAAGCAGATGATTGGTTCTATACATCACATAATAATTACATAAACCAAGCTAAATCTGATTTATTAGACAAAGATTATTTGATAGATTTTAAAGAATATAGTCAGGGTATAAGTAGCTATATAAACATATTAAAAAGAATAGACGAAGAATTTTAACCTCGAAGGTTAGATTGACACCAACCCCCTAATCTTGTTATATTAAGCAGGTATTAATCGCCTCAAAACTATGTATCAACAAATTGATTCAAACAAGCGCAAAAGTATTTTATTGATGTTATTCTTTATCATTATAATTTCAGGATTAGTTTATGTCTGGAGTTATTATTATGGTACTGGTAGCTATATTGTTATTCCAGCATTTATCTTTGCTTCAGTGATGAGTTTGATCAGCTTTTATGCAGGTGACAAAGTAGCTCTAGCTCAATCAGGTGCTCATCAGATCAAAAGAGAAGATAACAAATATGTCTGGCGCATGGTAGAAAACTTGAGTATCACAGCTGGCCTGCCAATGCCCAAAGTCTATATCATCAATGACCCAAGCATGAATGCCTTTGCTACTGGTCGTGATCCTCAGCACTCCTCTATTGCTTTGACTACTGGCCTGATAGAAAATCTAGAAAACGAAGAACTAGAAGGTGTAATTGCTCATGAATTATCTCATGTCAAAAATTATGATATTCGCCTTATGATGGTGGTGATTATTTGTGTGGGCATTATCACCCTATTGGCTGACTGGATGGTGCGTAGTGCTATCTGGGGTGGAAGGGGTAGTAGTAATAAAAATCATGGAAATGCTTTGGTAATTATTGGTTTAATACTAGCTGTACTCTCTCCTCTGTTTGCAAAACTAATACAACTGGCTGTGTCTCGCAAAAGAGAATTTTTGGCAGATGCCTCAGGCGCTATGCTGACTCGCTATCCAGAAGGACTTGCTCGCGCTTTAGAAAAAATCTCTGCTCAAGCTCAACCACTAAAAAGAGCCAATAAAGCCACAGCTCATTTATATATTTCCAACCCCCTCAAAAAAACTAGCAAGTTTTTTTCAACTCACCCACCAGTAGCTGATAGAATAAAATATCTAAGAAGTGGATTTTCACCTAATGATCATGAACAACATGGACAAAAATAAACCAAAAAATATATTAGATAAGTTTACTTATCATTTTAAAAAAGTATTGGTCAATGCTCAAAATTTGGCTTTTACCAAAAAACGTAAATTTATTGAACCAGAAGACTTACTTGCTTCTTTGGTAAACATCAAAGGATCTTTAGGGTCTGATATTTTGATCAAACAAAAGATTGATCCTGGCTTTGCTTTTAAAACAAGGCTAGTTAATAATTATCAAACTCTAGCTATAGATCCAAATAATTTACCTCAGCCATCTGAATCTGCCCAAAGCTTGATCGAAAAAGCAGTGGTAACTGCTTATAAATACCAACATAAATACATTGGTACTGAACATTTGCTTTGGAGCATGACTGATAGCAATAATCAAGAAATATTAGGTATTTTAGAAAATGCAAAAATAAATATAAATAATCTCAAACAACATCTTGGCATAATTTTGAAAAGCACTTCAAAATTTAGTGATTTGGCTGTAGAAGAAGAGATCAAAGAACTAGATAACTTACTTGATGATAATATTAGTGAGACTACTACTGGTATTTTGGAAGACTTTACTATTGATTTGACTAACCAGGATGTCCAAGAAGACATTGATCCTGTGATTGGTCGTGAAGCAGAAATAGATCGTTTGATAGAAATATTGTCTCGTCGTACCAAAAACAACCCAGTACTACTAGGTGATGCTGGTGTAGGCAAGACTGCTATCATAGAAGGCTTAGCCAAGCGCATCACAAAAAACAAAGTGCCTGATGTTTTGCTTAATAAAACTATTTTAAATCTAGACATATCTAGCTTGATAGCTGGTACTATGTATCGGGGTGAATTTGAAAACCGCCTTAAACAAGTGATTAACGAAATTAAAAATAATCCAAATATTATTTTATTTATAGACGAATTACATACTATCATGGGTGCTGGGGCAACAGCTGGTTCACTTGACGCTGCCAATATTTTGAAACCAGCTTTGGCACGTGGCTATTTACGTTGTATTGGAGCTACTACTTTTGAAGAATTTAAAAAACATATTGAAAGCGACAAGGCTCTAGAACGCCGTTTTCAAGCCATTACTATCAATGAATCAAGTGAAGCTGAAACTATAGAAATTTTACAGGGCTTGCGATCAAATTATGAAAAATTTCATAATGTAAATATTACAGACAATGCCTTACAAGCAGCAGTTACTCTAAGTAATCGCTTTTTGTTGGACAAAAAACAACCAGACAAAGCCATTGATTTGATTGACGAAGCAGCTGCTCGTTTTCGTGTCAAACATACCAAAAAAAGCATGGCTAAAAAAATAAAAAAAATACAAGATAAAATTGACAATTGTCTAATAAATAAACGTAGTGCTATTTTGGAAGAAAATTTTGAAGATGCTCTAAAATATAAAGAAGAAGAAAGTAAATATCTAGCAGAACTAGATAAAATAGAAATCCAAGTAAATAAAGAGCAACAAAATCATCTAGGTAAAATAAATCAAGAGCATATCCAAGAGATAGTCTCTAATATGACCGGTATTCCTATTGCAGCCGTTACAACGACTGAGGGTAAACGATTGGCTCAACTTGAGAAAAAAATTGCTAAAAATATCTATGGCCAAGACAAAGCCTTGCTTACTATTACCGATACTATTCGTAAAGCCAAAACAGGCTTACAAGACCACAATCGTCCGCTAGCTTCATTTATATTTTTGGGACCATCTGGTGTCGGCAAAACTGCTACTGCCAAAGAAATAGCCAATCATGTTTTTGGTGGTACCCACAATATGCTGCGCATTGATATGTCAGAATTTGCCGAAAGTTTTAATACTTCCAAACTAATCGGTGCCCCAGCTGGCTATGTAGGCTATAAAGAAGGCAATAAATTGACTGATTATATCAAAAAAAAGCCCCATAGCTTGATATTATTTGATGAAATAGAAAAAGCTCATCGTGATGTCTATAATCTACTCTTACCTATCTTGGAAGAGGGTGAACTAACTGACGCTACTGGACGGACAGTTGATTTTCGTAATTGTATTATTGCTATGACTTCCAATGTTGGTTTACTAGAATTTAATCAACAAGCTACTATGGGTTTTGAGGTGGCAGAAAACAAAAATAATTTTGATGCTTTGAGTAAAAAAATAACTGAATCTTTGCCAAATCACTTTCCACCAGAATTTATAAACAGATTAGATAATACTATAGTCTTTGAGCCAATTAGCAAACCAGCTGCTCGACAAATTATAAAAAAAGAAATCTATCAATTATTAGAAAAATTACATAAACAAGAGATCCAAGTAAGTCTAGAGGCAAATATTATCAATAATTTATTAAAAAATAACACAGACCTTAAGCAAGGAGCTCGTAGTTTGAAAAAACTAGTTAATGAACAAGTAACCAATCCTCTAGCTAATCATATATTAAATAAACAAGCTAAAAAAATTAATCTAGCTTGGTCTAAAAATAAAATAGTTATTAAATAACATACCCCCACTGTCCTAACGGACATCTCCCCCTAGACTAGGGGGAGACCGAGAGGGGGTACAAAAAATTTATGAAGAAAAGCGAAAAATTCTCCAATTTTATAAATTGGTTGCTAGACTTTGTCTGGCCGCAATTTTGTTTGTCTTGCAAGCGTGAAGGCAATCTTTGTTGTGGTTATTGCTTAAATAATATATTACTCAGCAAGCCAGCCAAAATAATCTGGCCTGACAAAAAACAAACTTCTTTTGAAGCTTGTTATATCTGCTGTGATTATCACGATGAACTTGTCCAGAAATTAATAAAAAATTATAAATATAATTATCTACAAAATATAGCTAATATTCTAGTGACTATTTTGGAAAAACAATCTCGTAGACTAGCGCTGCCACGCAATACTATTATCACAAATACACCATTACACAAACGCAAGCTCAAGCAAAGAGGCTTTGATCAAACTGATATTTTAGCTAAAAAGCTGGCTAGAAAACTAGATCTTACTTATACTCCTCTACTCAAACGCATTAAGCATACCAAAGCGCAAGCTCAGCTTGATAAACAAGCTAGAACAAAAAATCTGCAAAATGCTTTTGTTCCTAATAAATCTCCACAAAACAAAAATAACACCGTCTTACTAATAGACGATGTTACTACTACTGGCGCAACATTAGATGCTGCAGCTCAAGCTCTAAAAACAGCTGGTTTTGTCAGAATTATTTGTTTGGTGATTGCGAAGAACTAGACTTGCCAAAATTAAAGAAATATAGTACTATATAGCTGTTCTGGACCATTTTTATTACTTGGAGAGTTGGCAGAGTGGTCGAATGCGGCGGTCTTGAAAACCGTTGAGCCGAAAGGTTCCAGGGGTTCGAATCCCTTACTCTCCGCCATTTAAAAATCAAAAACCAATTTTGGAGAGGTGGCTGAGTGGTTGAAAGCGGCACCCTGCTAAGGTGTTACTCTGTTTATACGGGGTCGAGGGTTCGAATCCCTCCCTCTCCGCCATTCGATTCCATTCTGCTTTGCAGAACTTCACTCATGGTCTTCGACCTCTTATTTCTTATATAGAATTGTAGATATCGAATGTCCTGAGCGAACAAAGTGAAGTCGAAGGGCAAAACATGTCCTCGTAGCTCAGTGGATAGAGCGTTTGGTTGCGGTCCAAAAGGTCGCAGGTTCGACTCCTGCCGGGGACACCATATAGAATAGCTACTTAATTTAGTAGTTTTTTTATTTACTTGAATATGTTATAATAAAACCACATATTTAATACAATAATATGACAGAAAAAAAGAAAGATAAACAAGATAAAAAACAGGAAAAATTAGAAACTATTCCTCAAGATACAGTCATAGAAGATCATGGCGAAATCTTAGCTGCTTGGGAATTTCCAGAATTTGAAAAACCAGAACGCCAAAAACAATGGTATATTTGGGCAGTAATTATTGGCGTATTACTTTTGATCTATGCTTACTTTTCTCAAAACCCACTTTTTGCAGTTATCGTTGTTTTGTTTGCCTTAATTTATTTTATAAATGAACGTCGTCATCCTGTCACTATCCAAGTAGCTTTGGCTGAAGATGGTATTATTATCAACGAAAAATTTATTGAATATAGAGATTTTAGAAGTTTCTGGATTATCTATTATCCACCGCATACCAAAAATCTTTATTTCCAACCAAAGAGTAATATCAAACAAAGGATTGTTATGCCTCTCCAAGACCAAAATCCAGTTGAAATCAGACGTATCTTACTAGAATTTCTAGAAGAAGATCTGGAAAAAGAAGAAATACCAGCCAGTGAAGGTATTTCACGTATCTTAAAGTTATAAACTTTACAATCAATCAAATTTTTTATAAGCTGGAATAGTTAATTCCAGCTTTTATAAACTATGGCCAAGCAAATACTCAACACTGAATCCCCTGTCTCAAGTTTGCATTCTATTGCAGCCAAGCTTGAACGTGATTTTGATAAACTTGATATTAATACTATCGGGGATTTGTTGTGGTATTTTCCTTGGCGCTATGATGATCTGAGCGAGATCAAAACTATCCAAGATCTGACAGAAGGCGAAATGGCCACCACCAAAGTTGTGATTAATAATATCAAAACTTATAGGTCACCTAGACGAAAGATGATAGTAACTCAAATCAATACTAGTGATGACACTGGCAAACTAGAGGCAGTCTGGTTTGGTCAAAAATTTATTAGCCAAGTTTTGAAAGAGGGTGATAAAATATATCTCAGTGGCAAAACACAAATCAAAACCAGTAAAACCAAATCTATGGCTAGTCCTGGTTATGAAAAGGTAAAAGATGAACTCAACAAGCAAATACACAGTGCTCGTCTAGTACCCAACTATCATTTAAGTGGAAAAATTACTCAAAAACAGCTCAGATTTTTGATAGACAGAGCCCTCAAAGTAGCTAATTATCAAGACGATCCTCTACCAGTCGATATATTAAACAAAGAAAAATTTATCTGGCTACACGAGGCTTTACAAGAGATTCATTTTCCAACTGAAGAAAAAAAATTAGAACAAGCAAGTCAAAGACTAAAGTTCCAAGAATTATTTTATCTTCAAACCAAGTATCAACTAGCTGCCAAAAATTATAAACAACAGCCTAGTTTTGCTATTAATATAAATAACAAACTATTAGAGCAAAATATAAAATCATTGTCTTTTGATTTAACAAATGATCAAAGGCAGACATTGGGTGAAGTATTGGCTGATATGACTAGCCCTCACCCCATGAATCGTCTAATAGAAGGTGATGTAGGCTCTGGCAAGACTATCATAGCTCTATTGGCTGGCATCAATGCTATGTCACAAGACTTCCAGACAGCTATGATGGCTCCTACAGAAATATTAGCTCAACAACATTTTGTGAATACACAAAAAATATTTCCAAAAAATCAATTAGACCAACTAGCTTTACTGACCAAAGATCTGCAGATTTTGGGTAACAATAAAATATTGACCAAAAAAAATATTTTAGAATATATTAAAAATAATAAACTTAAATTTATAATAGGCACCCATAGTTTGATCCAAGATAAAATAGATTTTGCCAGACTAGGGCTGGTTATCATAGACGAACAACATCGTTTTGGTGTCAAACAACGCCAATCTATCAAAGACAAAAGCCAAGGCCATGAAGTACCGCATTTGTTGTCTATGACCGCCACGCCTATTCCTAGGACTCTAAGCCTGACTTTATACGGCGATCTAGATCTTTCCCTGCTCAAAGAAAAACCAGCTGGTAGGCAGCCTATCAAAACCCATCTTATCCCAGATAGTAAACGCCAAGATGGCTACAAATTTATACTAGACAAAATCAAACAAAACCAACAAGTCTTTGTGGTCTGTCCCTTGATAGACAAAAGTGACAAACTTGGAGTCAAATCAGTCACTCAAGAATACAACAAATTAAACAAAAAAGTTTTCCCTGATCTAGATATAAGAATGCTACACGGAAAACTCAAGACTGAAGATAAAAAGAAAATCATGAATGATTTTCAAGCTAATAAATTTCCTATTTTGGTGGCTACTTCGGTTATAGAGGTTGGCGTAGATATACCCAATGCCACTGTAATGTGGATAGAAAGTGCTGAAAGATTTGGTCTTTCTCAACTTCATCAATTTCGTGGTCGAATTGGTCGTAACAAGCTAGCCAGTTTTTGTTTGTTATTTACCACTGACCAGACAAAACTAAGCACTACTAGGCTCAAAGCCCTGACCAAAAGTAATGACGGTTTTGAGCTGTCAGAGCTTGATCTAGAGCTCCGAGGGGCTGGTGAGATATTTGGTACTCAACAAACTGGTTTGATGCGCCTCAAAATAGCCAAACTGTCAGATACAGTACTAATAAAAAAAGCCCAAACATGGGCTAAAAAAGTTATTACTAATAAAAAATATTTATCTCAACAACAATTACAAAAATTACTAAAAAATTTGGAAACTGAAATGCATTTAGAATAAACTATCCAATTAATCCATACAGTCTACTCCATCTTCTTTTAACTTACACTTATCACCACCTGGATTTAATATATGATTGTCTTCACAGCAATAAGTACCAGAACCATCATAGTCACAATCAGAATTATAATCACAAGGTACATTTTCAAGCTTTACACATTTATCCATACGATTTACACCACAAACTTGATTCATTGTTCTATATTTTTTATCCTCTTTACCCAGGCATTTATTTGTCACACAAGAATTTAGTATTTGATAATACCCAGCACAACCATTTTCCCCATCTGCTGGATTAAAATTCAATAAATCACAAGCTTCTGCTACACATGTACAATCTGGACTTTCTTGAGCAGTATCGGGTATAGAAGATGGACAAGGTGATGATTCAAATCTTACCATACATTTATTACCTTCTGGACAAATAGAACTTACACATAAAATACTATCAAAAAGTGAAGCATTCTGTTCCATAAAGCCTTCTTCCATAAAACTTTCCCAACCAGATATAGGCTCTCCACATGGAGCAGTATAATTAAGGTCTGGATGATTAATTAACACTTGTTCAATTTGTTCGCAGGCTTTGTGAGGCATCAATCCTTTTGATATTATTTCCATTTTTAGATCAGCAAAATTTACAGAATTTTGACTAATCTGAGACATTAATAAATATCCTCCAAATAATAAAGCAAGACCTACAAAGACGCTGACTATAGTATCTTTGGCTTTTGTTATTTGATCAGCTCGTCCGGCAGCCATGAGCCATTGCCAGCCAGCAAAAACCAACATAAACATAGCTACAACTCCAGCTAAACCAGCTCCATACTTATACAAAGCTACTATATAATAACCAATTGAATCAGTACTAATACATACTCCTTCTTCAGATTTCATAAAATCACTACCTGGTATAGAAATGTTTGGTATAAATTTTATACAATCAGAATTTGCAGTAGTTGGGACAATGTCTGTTTCTTGAGCCACGATACTACCAGCTGCCAAAAAACTAAATACAAATATCAAAACAAAAGCTATTAAAATTAGCTTTTTGTTTTTTGTTTTGTTAAAAATATTTATACTTTTCATATATTTTTTAGTCATTACCACAACCACGATAATCATCTGGATCAGAACCAGCTGGACCAGTCTCAGCCAGCTCTATAGGAAAACATTCATCATAATGATTATTTATATCAACGCAACAATACTCTGATTCATCATTGTCATCACTATCAAAAAAGCATTCATAATTTTTTTCACATGTTTTTCCATCCAAGCCTACACAGCTACCTACCATATTAGTGGTAAATCTACAAGCCTCTGGCAATTTTATTTCGTCATAACAACCATTGGCATTACATAAAAATGAATTAAATTTATAAGCCGAACAATCATTACCATTTTCCCAAATTGAATCACAGTCAAAAGCCGCACAATAACATTCTGGAAGGTCTTCAAATAATGATGAAGCACTTGGACAAGAAGTATAACCACGACTTCTTATACATTGGTGGTTTTCTGCAGTACAGTTTTTACTGATACATTGAACTTCGTCACCTACTTGTCTTAACAAAAAATTAAGTTCAGTATCCTCAACACCAGGGCTCATACCTATTGGCTCTCCACATTGTGGAGTTACTATAGATGGTAATTCAGCTACCAACTCACTAATTCTTTCACAAGCTGTATAGTGACCAACTTTTGGTTCAATAGGTGCTAGTTGTATATCTTTGAAATTAACAGAATTTTGACTAATCTGAGACATCAACAAATACCCACCAAACAACAAAGCTAGACCCACAAAAACATTGACTATAGTCTCTTTGGCTTTTGTTATTTGATCAGCTCGTCCGGCAGCCATGAGCCATTGCCAACCAGCAAAAACCAACATAAACATAGCTACAACTCCAGCTAAACCTGCTCCATACTCATACAGAGCTACTATATATTGACCAATTGAATCAGGACCAATAGTAACTGACCTTCCTTTAGAAAAATCACTACCTGGTATAGAAATGTTTGGTATAAGCTTTATACCTGGATCTGATGTACCCGGCTCTTGAGCCACGATACTACCAGCTGCCAAAAAACCAAATACAAATATCAAAATAAAAGCTATTAAAATTAGCTTTTTGTTTTTTGTTTTATTAAAAATATTTATACTTTTCATAAAATACTATTATTCCAAACGAATGCTTTGTAATTCACCAGTAATCTTATCTGTAAAGTACAAAATGCTACCATCAGCTGATAAAAATAAATTACTAGCTGTATAGCTGCCATTAGGTCCCACTGGACTAGCTATCAATGTTTTGATACCAGTATTTAAATCGATTTGATAAAAATTGTCATTAAACTCATCAGCTATTTCTGGATAAAAACCAGCTCCCCGAGGTAAGCCTTGTGGTACAGCACAATACATATTACTTTCTCCAGCAAAAGTACATTTGTCCGGCCAAGTGGCTACATTAAGAGATACTTTCAAATCACCAAGCTCATTGGTATTACCTTTGGTCACCCATAAATTTGGTGTATAATTGGTTGATTCACTATATATGCTATACAGCAAACTATCACCACTTGGTGACCATTCAGATGTAAAACCAGCTCCATTAACCACAAAAGATTTAAAGTTTTCTCCATGTAATCCAATTGGATATATTTCTTGTCGTTGAGAGTCGATATATTTACTATGCAAAGCTGCAACCTGATTATCCGGAGAAAAATCCATATGTGTAGTATGAGATTGATCTCCTAGTGGCTCTATCAAAAATAAACCAGAACCATCATCATTGGCACCAACCAACCAATTGTCATCTTCATGTTGACCAATAAACTTTGCTACAATCTGATTGGCAGCACTATTAAAAGAAAAATCTTCCATCTCATGAGGCAAGGTTACTTGTTTACCACTACCAAAATGATAAAGAATATTTGAACCATCTGGATATTCTAAGATAGCCTTGTTACCATTACCAGCCCAAGTAACATTATCTACTCCATAAAATTTTTCGTTTGACAATAAATGCATATCTCCATTGGCATCTATATAGAAAAATTGCTGCTGCTCTTCATCATAAAATTGTAAACCAGTTTGGCCAGCAAAAACTCCATTGACTCTACTATCAGTCAGATTTGTCACGGCAGTCAATCCACCATTGGCTACATCTGAAACTTGATCTTGGACATATTGTTCCCAAGGCAATGGTTCAAAATCATTTGTATTATCAATAACAGTAATATTACCTGGTCCAATACCAGGGATATCACCGCCAACAAAATTGGTATTTGCATCATCAGCTGGTTCTGATCTAAAAAATACCCAATACAAAGCAAAAGCCATCAGGCCAACAAAAATTGCAAAACCAATCACTTGTAATATTTTTTTTATATTCATAATTTTTTAAAATATATTTTTGAACCAGTCTATTATTTCCGTTCCTAAAAATTTAATACCCTCTATCACACCTGCAGTAGCTATTATAGCAGCAAATAATAAAACAATAACTAAGGTCACTAATATAAAGATAACAACCATTAATATACCAAAATGGATTTGTTCTTTTGTATCCAACTTAGGTAAAACTTTACTACCCAATAAATTGGCACTAACACCCCTAATAAACAAAACAACAAAAGCTACTACTATACCTATACCTGTACCAGAAGCTACTTTAGGCAAAACTTTAGCTATAATTTTTTTGGTAGTTTTTTCTGTAGTCGCTTGTAAAGCTTTAGCTTTTTTTTGCTGAGCAGCTGTTTGTCTAGCTTTATTATGTTGTCTCCCCCATGCCTGTTGTTCTTGTTCTAAATAGGCATCAGCGGTATTATCAATGGCCATATTTTATTGCCAATAAGCACTATTAACTAACCAAGTATCATCTGATTGTGTCAAAAATATCTCTATATCTTGATAATAAATATTTTCATTTAGATCAGCATCAGTGGTTACACGTTGAGTATTGACCATCACAGTGGCTAAATTCTCTTCTAGAGATGTTATTTCAGCCGAAATACTCTTGGTAGTCATACCAATAAAATCATTGCTATAGTCTGCTTCTAGACTAGCTAAATAAGTTTGCATAGTTTGTGTACTAAGAGGTGCCAATTCTACTAGGTTGTGGCCTGGATTATCGGTAGACCAACTACCAAAACGTTCCGCAAAACTCTTGGCTAAATTTTCAACAGAAAATTCTGTAGTAGTCTGAGACGGTGGAGCCTGAGGATCATATTCTAAATCAACACTTGGTGGTGTAAACACTGGTTGATCATCAATCCCCATATCATAATCAGGTTGACGGTTTGATAAACGCAAAATAACAAGTAAAATACCAATAATAACCAAAATAATAATAGCTAGTTTAATTATTTTTTTTCTTTTTTCTTTGTCCATAATATTTAAGATAATTTATTTATTATGTAGATGATTATTCTAAGTCAATATCTTTAGCTGGGACACCACCCTCAGCCTCTGCTAATAAAGTTTCATCAAATTCTTTTTTAGCTTCTTCTATTTCTAATAATTGGCGAGGATCTGAAGTAATAATCTGATGTTCAGCATAAGAAGCTTGAATCTTGATAGCAGCGTGTTTTGCTCCAGCAAAGAAAATACCTTCACCAAGTCCCGACTCAAGCAATAAATATTTTTCACCTTCAGTAAGCATAAATGTCTCTTGAACCAATTTGACAGCAGAAGGTGATTGTTTTAATAATAATTGCACAGATGAATTAGTAACAATTGCTTTACCAAATTGTGAAGTCAAAAAGTCGTTTACATCTTGAGTAATAGTTGTCACTCCAAGATAATATTTACGACAACGTTTTACTAGAGCAAACATAAATTTGGCAGAATCTTCATGACGCATCATTATCCAAGCCTCATCAACTACTAATATTCTCTTTTTCAATTCACTTCTGATAATATTCCATATATAATTCATAATAGTATACATAGCAATCGGTCGTAACTCATCTTCCAAATCACGAATACAGAAAATAATAAGCTGATTATTGACTTGGATATTAGTTGGATTGTTAAATAATCCTGAAAAAGTACCTTCGGTATATTTTTTGATACGCAATGCCATATCCTCTCCACCATCCATACTCAATAAAATATCTTCAAGATCAGACATCAATGGTGGCTCGATATTTGATAAATCTGATGCAGCTGTAATATCTTTTTTGGCATAGGTTTCTATCAAAGCTCTATCAAGAACAGAATCTTCGACATTGGTAATCTCACCAATCATCAAACGAATCAGACCTTTTAAGGTAATAACAGCACTCCTCAAAATATCCTCTGCCTTGGAATCACCTCCAATGCCTCGCGGTAAATCAAAAGGATTTAATTTTGATTCTGAATTAAGTGAAATATTTATATAAGAACCACTGACAGCTTCGGACAAATGCTGATACTCATTTTCTGGATCAATAATAATAACATCAGTACCTAACATCAATGAACGTAATACCTCTAGCTTGATAGCATAACTCTTACCTGCTCCAGAAGTAGCAAAAACTACAGCATTGGCATTTTGTAGACTAAAACGATCAAATAACACTAGACTATTGTTATGACGATTTATACCATACAAAATACCATCATCTGAAGTAAGCTCTGAAGATACAAAAGGAAAAGAAGAAGCAATCGGTGAAGAATTCATATTTGTAGCAATAAACAACTCATCATTGCCTAGAGGTAAAGTAGAATTAAAGCCTTGTTCAGTCTGAAAAAGAGCTCGGCGTGAATAAATAAGCTGCATACCCAAAAGATTTTCTACTCTATCACTAGCCAAATCAAGCTCTTTTATATCCTTGGCATAAATAGTAATATACAAAGCAAATTGAAAAAATCTCTCTGTCCCCTGACTCAAAGAATCACGTAAAGATTCAATATCCCGCAAAGCAGTTTCAGCAATCGGATCACGTGGTGCGCCTTTTTCATTGTTGGCAATAATCTCAGCTTCCATTGTACCGACTTTGTTGCGTAATTGTTTGAGAACTAATTGAATATCCAAAGGATAGAAAAACATAGAAATATCAAGAGTCAGACTTTCATTGATAATAGGAGCAAACCAACCAATAGTCACATATCTAGGATAAGTCATCACAAATAAGGACCTAACATATAGATTGTTAAGTTGTAAATATTTGCTATCTACATGAAAAGCAGCGGGAGCAATAACATCACGGACAGATACTATACCTTCTTGAAAAACTTTTTCTGCCTCTATCAATTTTTTTTCTTTGATAACTTGCTGTTTCTGTTGCTCTTTGCTAGCTGCAGCTGCTGCTTTGGCTTCGGCCACTTTAGCTTGTGCCTGTGGAGAAACCTCTGCCTCTTTTATTTTTTTAAATCCAAACATTAGGCTTCAACTCTTAATTTATTCATTGGCTCCAAAGGTTCTCTTTGGAATAAATCAGGATTATAACTATTATAATATAATTCTATCAATGCTTGCGTATTTAATCTTTGAGATCTCAATCCCAAACTAGACAAACCGCTAGATACAAAGTCACAGCGCTTGATCAATTGTTCAGAAAAATCGTCAAAACGCTTGCGACTAAGTTTGACTATCTTGGCAGTTGAAAATACAGCTGAAAATCTAGTAGAAAATCCTCTTTTTTTGTCACTAATAGGTGTATATGGTACTACAATATAAAAACGCTTACTCATAATACGCTCTAAAGTCAATAATTCAGCTACAAATTGACGATAATCAGCAGTCTGCATTCGTAATAATTCATTGGTTTGTTCTTTTTCAACTTTTTTTAGACGAGTAAAATACTCATCAATATTGAGTGGTCGAGATTGAATAACCACTTGTAATGGATAATCTAGAGTATTTAAAAAACTAACATAACCAGAAATAATAGCTTTTTGTTCATCTTCTGATTTTAGATCAAAATTAATAGAAGAAACTAATAAAACACCTCTAACAGTACCATCATTGAGTACTACTAGATCATCCCTAATCTCTGCAATGTCTAGATATTTTTGAGTAGAGGTTCGTGGTTTACTACCGGCTAATTTTTTATTTTTCATACTGTTTTATATTATAGACTGAATTATTTTGCTGATTAGCAGTCATTTGGCCTTTATAAGCCCCTCCAGTATCAATAACCAAAGATAATTCTGACAATTTTTTATTTGGTAAAAAATCTTTTTTAGCTACATAAGCTTGTTCTTTTACATCTTCATCTTTACCTTTAAATTCTGTTGTTGGTATATATTCTTTATGCCATACTCTAGTTTTTGCTTTTTTAAATGTTTCAATAAAATTAAGAGCAAAAACATGAAAAGGAGCACCGTTTATTTTTATAAAAGCTACTACAATAACCAAAGCAACAATAAAAACTGATTCTAATATAAACAAACTCATATCCGCCATTTTATAGGCTATAAATTCAAACAAAGCACCAACCAAAATAGTAACAAATTGACGAACTGTAATAGGTCCCCAAATCTTATCCTCTGAATCAATAAATTGTGGCACTATAAATTTATCTTGCATTTCTTAAAATCTTAGCTGTTTATTTAAATCAGAAATTCCAGAAAATTCAGCGATACTTAAAGTGTCTTTATCTTGTTTTTCATACTCAGCAATCAAATTAGCAACTTCTTTGTTTTGGACCATACTTTCAGCTCCTAAATCCAGATACATATGATAGACTTTACTTTTACGCCAAGCTTCGATACCACGGGCTTTTTTGGTATAGCCGTCTTTTTCTAAAAATTGTATTTTTTCTAATATCTTGTCTATCCTTTCTTGAGCTGAGTCACCCAAATAACGAAAATTATTCAATGTCATGGATTGTAATTCTTCGATTGGCCCGCTTAAAGTTTTTTCTGAACTAATAATTTTTTTGGAGGCAATATTTTTGTCTGGCTGTTTTTTGACTACATCAGTCACTGGCTGTTTTTTGACTTGAGTTCCTGGCCTCGTGACTTTTGGTAAAGTGCTAAAATCTGCCTTAGCAACTTTGACTTCTATTGCTTTAGTTTCATTATCCAATTTTGGCTGAGGTTTTGGTTGAGGGACTAGCTTAGACCTTGGCTTTTCAATAGGTTCGGGCGGTAAATCAAATTTTGGCTTAACAACCGGTTTTGGAGGCTCAGGTTGTTTAATAACTTGTTTTACAGGAATTGATTTTTTGATTAATTTTTCTTCAGGCAATTTAAACTCTGATTTGGTTTTGACTGGAGTTGCTTGTGATGGCATATCTGACATCCTGACTACCAAACCCCCTACAGTACTAATCTTATTTTTAATTCCTTTAACGACAGATAAAATACTATCAATCGTGTCTTCAGATAATTTATCCTTACCAGCAAATACTTGATTTGATAATAAATCACGTACAGCAATTGTTTTTTTACGATTACGGAAAAAATCAAAAATTACATTAGTAAAAAAATCTTTATTTACTTTATCAAATTTTAGTCCCTGTTTGTCTATCAAACGATCAATAATCTTTTCTATACTGTATTTGTGACTAGTATCCGTAGTCATAGTCTTAGCAATGTCATCTAATTGTTTTTTATCATCTGGATGAAAAGAAAAATCAGCTTTATTACCTGATTGACCAGTCAAAGTAACCGGACTAACAAAACTATCATCAGCTGGAGCTGTATTTATATTAGCTTCCATTTGTTGGACAATTGGTTCAATTGGTTTTAGTGAAGACAATAAACCAGATTTTTTGTTAGTGTCCTTGTTTTTAAAAGGATGAATATGTCCTGATGTATCTTTGATTAATAGATCATCAACCCATTTATCCTGATTTTTTTGCTTGCTTAAATTTGCCATTTTGTTTCTATATTATAACATATTTTACTCCAACTCGCCAATAAAAAATACCCCCTCTGTCCTTCGGACATCTCCCCCTAATTTAGGGGGAGACAGAGAGGGGGTATTTTATAAAATATTTACTAAACTCTTTCTACATATTCACCTGATTCTGTATTAACTATTACTTTATCGCCTGTTTTGATAAACATTGGTGTTCGAACTTCTATACCTGTTTCCAATGTCACTGATTTGGTAACTGCTCCTGCACTATTTCCTTTGATGCCTTCGGCAGCAGCCGTAACTTCTAAAGTAATTTTAGTTGGCAAAGCAATAGCCACTGGCTTGTCATTATAAATCATAACATCAAGAGTTTGCCCTTCTTTAAGGTATTTGTTCATATCACCAACAGTATCTTTATCAAACTCAAATTGCTCAAAACTCTCATTGTCCATAAAAACAAACATATCGTCTTGCTGATACAAAAAATTTGCTTTTCGATGAGACAAATCTGCTGCTTCAATATTGTCAGCCCCTGAAAATGTTTTTTCTAAAGTTGAACCTGAAACCAAATTTTTGAGCTTTGTTTTGACTACTGCTCCACCACGAGCTACTTTGATATGTTGAGCCAAAACTACTTGATAAGGTTCGTCATTGATAGAAATAACACGGCCTATTTTTAGATCACTAAGTGACAACATGTTTATTTAGAAACAAATGGCAATAGAGCCATAAAACGAGCTCGTTTGATAGCTTGAGATATTTTGCGTTGATGTTTAGAACAAACGCCACTTCTACGTTTTGGTACTATTTTGCCATAAGAAGAGGTAAATCGTTTGAGTGATTGCCAATCTTTATAGTCTAAATAGTCAATACTATTGACGCAAAAATAACAATATTTATCTTTTAATTTTTTATGCATAATTTTTATTATAAATCTTGTATTATAGTTCCCCCGCTCCGCGAGGGAACTACAGACATACAATTTTTTAAGCTGTATTTTTCCTGGTTCGCGGGAGTAAAATTAAATTATTTAATTTATTAAAATGGAATATCTTCAATGCTGATTTCTTCTTCACCACCTGATGGAGGTTTTGGACTGTCAGCTGGAGCTGATGGCTCTGGCTGAGAATAATCGCTAGCTGGAGATGGTTGAGCACCCTCACTACCACCTGTAGCAGCACCAGCCCTGTCCAACATAATCATATTATCAGCAATGATTTCAGTCTTATAGCGTTTGATACCATTTGGATCATCCCAGGAGCGAGTTTCCAAGCGTCCTTCTACATAAGTTTTAGCTCCTTTTTTGAGATATTGACTGGTGATTTCAGCCAAACGCCCCCAGGCTACTATATTGTGAAATTCTGCCTTAGTTTGTTTTTGATCATTAGCATCTTTCCAAACTCTATTGGTAGCAACTGAAAAAGAAGTGACATTACGGCCATTTGGAGTAGTCCGCATTTCTGGATCACGAACAATATTTCCAATAACCATTACTTTGTTTAAATCCATATAATTATATTAATATATTAATCAATTTTTGGTCCTTGTTCCAAAATCTCATCAAGCTTTTTGTCAATATCATCCAAATCTACTTTATCAGCTTTTGGCTCTGATACTGGCTCTATTTTTGGTGTTGGAGCTGACTTGATAGGACGTGGTTGTGGTTTGATAGGTTTAGCTGGTTTCTTGGCAGCTGGTTTTTCCTCAAGTGAGCTAATTGGCTTGGTTTTGATGTTGGCGTCTTTTTTGATAATCAAATGACGCAATAAGGCATTATTATGTTTTAGCTTGGTATCAAGCTCACGCATAGCTTCTGGATTTTCAGTACCAAATTCTAAAAAAACATAAAAACCATGCTTTTGCTTTTTGATAGGATAAGCTAGCTTTTTACGGCCAAGCAAATAAGGCTGCTTAGTAACTGTAGCCTTGGCATTTTTGATATAGCCCAAAATCTCGTCTTGAACTTTTGAGTGTTCAGTTTCAGGAAGATTTGAACTAATAATAAATGATAGTTCGTAGTTCATACTTTTTTGTTAATTACCTTGTCTTCTTAAAATTGAGACAAGGGTTTACCCAGCACCATTTTAATAGTAATATTACTGGTAATACCCAAGCACTATTTAGAAAAATAAAAATGGTGCTGGGTTTACCCTCTGTTTTGGGTAACATGGTTAATTAATCAAAATACGCTTTTACTTGCAATACTCTAACATAAAATATATTTTAAGTCAACTCAAACAACCCCAAGGGTCGAAATCGACCCTTGGGGTTGTTTGCACCCTATTTTTAGGGTATTATTAACATATGAAATATATTTTTATGCTAGGTCAATCTACTGACCTAGCCAAACAAGAAGTTATAAATATCTTAAATAGTCCTGATGACCAGATAGAGTTGATAGGTCAGAATTTTATATTAGCTGAAACTAATCAAGACTCCAAAAATTTGATGTCTATGCTGGGTGGTACTATTAAAATTGCTAAATATTTAAATACTCTTGATGATCTAAATAAACTTGATAGCAAACAATGGCAAAATTATCTATCTCTACAAAAAACCAAAAAAAATAATTATGGCTTTAGTCTATACAACGATTCCAAAAAAAGTTGGCATAAATTATATAAATTATCTTTAGAACTAAAAAAAGAATTAAAATCCCAAAAATATAAAGCCCGTCTAGTAACTGGTAAACAACATGATTTGTCATCCGTGATTATCAAAAAAAATAATCTATTAAACAACGAATTATTAATTATTAAACATAATAATAATTATATATTATCTATTACTGAAGCTATCCAAGATTTTGCTAAATACGGTCATCGCGACATGCAGCGTCCTCAACGGGACGATCGTTCTGGTATGATACCACCAAAAGTGGCACAGATGATGATCAATTTGGCTGGCCCTGATAGACAAAAAACTATTCTAGATCCTTTTTGTGGATCAGGCACTATCCTCCAAGAAGCTGCTCTACAAAATTTTTCTCAAATTTTTGGTACAGATAATAATAAGCAGACTATCGATGATGCTAAAGAAAATCTTGATTGGCTAAAAACTGAATACGATTTTGAATCCAATATAAACATTCAGCTAGCTGATGTAAAAAATTTAAGTAAAAAATTTGATACTAATTTTATAGATTTGATAGTTACTGAGCCTTTTATGGGTGATGCTCGCCTCTTGCATAATACCAATGACTCAAAAACTATAAAAAAAATTACTCATGAATTACAAGAACTATATAATAGTGCTTTCCAAGAATTTAAAAAAATATTAAGCATTAATTCTAAAATAATTTTTATTTTTCCAATCTTTAATATTAATAACCAAAAAATCTACACTCTTGATGTAGATATTATTTCTAAACTTGGTTTTATATTACAATCTCCTAGTATAAAATCTTCTCGTCTCTCACCTACTGGAAACATAATCTATAGCAGAGAAGGACAAAAAGTCCTACGAGAAATTACTGTCTGGACGAACAAAAACTAGACTGGATGAAGCCAGACTAATTGATTATTGGTCAATTCTAAGTCACGCCATTTGAGACGTCCATCCAACTCATCCAAATAAACAACCTGACCTGAACCAGATATCAAATTGGTCAAATACAAGGCGCGCAAAGTCGCGTCTGTTTCATTTAATTTTAATTTGTCGACCAAAATCATTTCCAAAAAAAGACGTCTGGTCAGTAGTTTGTCTTGGTTGTTGTCAAACCAATTTTCAGTAGCTCTATTATAACGAATACCTACAAAACGTTTGAGAATATTACGAAAACGATTATCTTCATTGATCATTGTATCAAAAGATTTTTTTTCCAATAAAACTTTGATACAACTCAAAACTTTTATCTTGTCTTGCAGGCCAGTTGCTTTCCATAAAATATTTCTGATTTTATATGTTTCATTATCTGCTTCAGATAATATAAAATCACTAGGCAATAATTCTTTGGCAATATTATCTATATCTTGTTTAAATCTATTTATAATATTATCTATATCAACTGATTTGCTAGAAGATGTTTTGGCAATTGCTTTGTATTCAGTAGCTTCCAAAATGCCAGCTGATTTATAAAATTCTATTTCAGAATTATCATCATAAGATGTCAATACAAAACGCAAAGACTCTCTTTCTGTTTCAGTCAAAATTTTTACATTTTTGGCTTTGGCCAAATACTTTGACCTTTGTAATGAATCATGATAGCCTGCTCCTAAAAAATGGATATAATCTTTGATCCAATTATCTACTGTTGGTCCTACTCTTCTACCATCTTTGTTGATAATTTTTTTGGCTGACAAACGTAAATTACCAAAATCTTCATAAACAGACAAAGCTCTTTTGACAGTAGATACTTCATGATCTGGAAATACTTTTTTTTGTATAGCAGCTTTACGAAAATGTTTGGGGCGAGGTACTTTGCCACCCAAACGCAAAATCAATCTATCTACATTTTTTAGATAATCATTTAAAGGCCAAAAAACCTGAGTAGCTAAATCCAAAGACAAGGATCGTAAATCCTTATCTCGAACATCTTCCATATTTCGTAGTTCATTTGGTAAATCCAAGAGCTCGGTTCGTTTTACCAATATATCATCTTCTAGATTTTCTAAATAACGAACTTGTTTTTCTTTAAGTTTATATTTTTTGAAAATCTGTTCATTTATCTCTTGCATCTCAAACCAGACAAAGTCTTGAACTTCTTTTGATAATTTTTTCCAATCAGATTTTAGCATTTAATTATTTTTGTTTTAATTAGTGCCGGGTGGTCTAAAACCAGCTGGCCTTCTTCCTTCTGTCTTTACCCTATCTGCATAATCCTGTAAAACTTTATTCATGCTTTTATTTTCTCTTTGTAAAGTTTTAACCAATAACTCTATTTGTTCATCATCACCACTGTCATATATTTGCTTTTGTTGGGTATTATTAGCATTTTTAGCAAATTTTACAAATAACTCTTTTTGATCTTTTTTTGTAATATCTAATTTAACTACTTTAGCAAAATCCAATCCTTTACTAGCTGATGAAATAACCTCTTCGGAAGCAGCTTTTCTTTGAGCACCTTCAGGTACAGTTCCAATTACTCTATCATGAAGTTCTGTACTAGTTTGTGGAGAATTCTGTAAACTAGTTAATAACTGTTTTATAGCTGTATTATCTTTATTTAAATCAACCTTTGTTTTTTCTCTTCCTTTGTCATCTCTAGTAGTTGTTATGTCAAAAGCACCTTCTATCTCAGTTCCTAATCCACTAATAATTTTCATAAAAGCAGCTCGGCTCGCTTCTGGCATTTTAGCCATTTCTTTACCTAAATCTTGATTACTTATACTATCATTATTTACCAATGCTTCAGCAATCATCTTGGCTGCTTCAGTAGGCTCAAAAGCATCATTACCGTTTGCATCTTTAGCTCTAACTTTATTACCATTTGCATCTGTCTCATACTTTGCTTGCATTAAAGAATCTTCAGTAAAACGAGATATAAAAGAAGCACCTTTTTCTTGCATGACTTCACCAACTTCTTCTTGAGTAGTATAAGCATCAGCTCGAGTAACTTGCATTTTCTTTTTTCTAGTCATATCACCAGCAGCTTCTGCTATTTCCAGATTTCTCTGTAAATTTTCAGTTGTGATTCCACCAGAATCTACATCAGTACGCATCAAGCCTTCATCAGCTGAAGTTATCATACTATCTGTAGAAAAACTTCTAGCTCGCGCCTGACGATAAGCTTTTAGACGCATAGGTGACATACCTTGCTCAGCTTTGTCAGTTTTTTCAGTCAGACGTGTAGCTTGACGAGAAGTAGCCCGATGACCAGCTCTTTCTATTGCCCCAAAAGATGTTTTATCAGCTAATCTGACTAAGCGACGACCAAATCGGCCACCACGACTTTCTGATTCTTTAAGGCCTTTATTATCTACTACACTAGCTGCCATAGCATCATAACCCCTGATTGCACCAGCTTTGACTAGACCACCAGCTCCAACGGCCGCTCGCCGGCCAATCCTACCAGGCACAGCATTGATCTTGGCAGCAGTTTTACCAGCCAAGCTTGCCCCAACACCACCAGCTTTGGCAGACATCTGTAAACCAGCCATAAGCATCGCAATACCAATCACAAAATTTAACAAATTTGGAGGCTCAGCAGCTTCACTAACATCTCCTCCAACTTCAGTAGTACTACTAGGATCAATTGCATTTATTTCTGCGCCAATCCCTCCACTACCCGTAATAGTAAAAGCCAACCACAAAAAAAACACCAATGAAGGCCCAACAACTATATCTTTGATAAGCTCTTGGACCCATTCATTGTAAAATTTTTGTGTATCTGGAAATGTATAAGCTAAAAAGGCTATTGGAGCTACTACTATCTCAATCCATAATTTTACTATCCTCATAGCTAGTATCATGATATAGATACCAATAATCACTACAGCTACTATCAGCATAATAGCCCCCAAAAACATAGCTGTTATATAAGTACTAGCCCCAGTAGAGCCCGCTCCCATATTCATGACCTTATCAAGACCCAAAGCAACTACTACATTACCAGCAGCTACTTCTTTTATAGCACTAACAAAAGTCAACATTATTACTTGCGACAAATCAATCACTAATCCCACAATAGTCATAGAAAAGTTGATCAAAATGGCCATAATAAGAAAACGAGATAATAATTGACGATAACCATATTTTTGAATACGCAAAATAGTAGCAAAAGCAATCACCAACAGGACTAAGATAAAAAACATGTTTGCCAAATCACGCAAAGCTACCCAACCCTTGATCACACCTTCTTGTCCAGTAAAGTTATTGTATTGAGCAATCATTGGTAATATCCAAACCTCAAGTTCCAATAATTTGGAGACTGGCTTGATTACAATCCAATAAATCACATCTCCCAAAAAGCCAGACATATCATAAGCAAAAGCAAATTGCGGTATCAAGAGACCAGCTGCTAAAATTGCAACTAACAACCATATTTTGTTTGATGATAACTTCTTTAGTGCTAATGTCATAAATATGTTTTTCTTAAAAAATTTATTATTCTCTATAGATCACAACCCAAGAATTGAAAGTCTCGGTGCTAGGTTGTCCCCATCTATCCGTAATCCTGACTGATGGTCGATAGCAGGCAGCGTGTGCAATACTTGGTTTATCTCCTGTACCATCACATTCATAAGTTTCAGCATTATCATAGATATAGTCATGATAAAATACTTTGTAGCCTTCACGACAAGCTTGAGCTGTACCACCAAAACCTTGTAAAGAACCTCCTTCTGGAGAATACTCATCACGTGGACCATTTGGATCTGTAGTTTCAAGATAATAATCTTCTGGATCACAATCTTCCATACTGTTTTTGTATCGTCCTTCATTTTCTTCCCAACCAGCATTGCTATCACCCCAGTCAATCTCAATGTTTGTGATAGGCATATGATCAGGATGAGCATGATAAAAGAACTTAAGAGCTGTAAATAAAGAGTAATCACCATAAATATAATCTGCTGGTTCATTTAGATTGTTGAGAGTAACACCATTATCTATAATAATTGGAGTGCTTGTATTTCTACAAAAATTATCACCATCACAGACTTGGAGAATTTGTGGTGGATAATCTTCTCCAGCAAATGTATTTTCTTTATTAATATCAAAATCATATATAGGTCCACTAAGACCAGGTGCATGTTCATAAATTTGAGTTAATTCATTCCAATCTAAATTATAAACACTATAGAATAAATAAGACATACTTGCAGCTGCATCACCAGCCAACCAATCATCTACAGGACCATTTCCATTATTATCATAGTCAAAGAAAGTAGCTGCCTGAGGAACAGGCACAGCTGCTCCTTCTATTGGTACTCTAGTAACAACTACTTGATCACCAACTGTACCCAGACCAGCTCCATATGCCTCAGGTGTTTGATCAAAGGTTGCATAGCTAGGTAAAATACCACCCATTACTACATTATTATTTGCTCCTATATATTCTCTGACTGGGTTATTGTCATAATAATATGAAACCCAACTATCAAAAATTCTATTCATATTATCTTGGCTATTACGCCACCAAATATCTGTCCTAAGCCAAGATAGATCACCCATATCATCAAGCTGAGAAATAATACCACACTGTTGAAAACATTCTAAACCATCACAAGCTGTACCTGGAACACTATCAGATGGCATATCACAATCAATAGCATAATAAGTACCATCAGGAAAGCCTACTGGAACACCATCTGGTGGCGGTGCATCCAACCAATTGAAGACACAATAATTTTCATCAGCATAAAATGGAATCTCAGTACAGGCAGGAGTACCATGTGACGAATCATCAGTATTTTCTAAACAGCCAGCATTAGAGTCATCATCATTATATGCTATATTTAACCAAGTATCGTAATCAATGATATCATATGGACTACCAAACAATCCCATCATAGCTCCCTGAGCACCATCTATTACATCTGGATCTGCTTGAGGATCAATGAATTTATAGCCATTTTCTGAACCATCAATTTCATAAATATGTTGCAAGCATCCTTCTATGCTAGAAGCCACTTGTTCATCATTTTCTGGATCATCATCATCGCCATTTACTAAATCAAAGATAATACGACCATATTCTTCACAATATTGATTATCAGACAAATCATCTGCTTGTTCAGCAACACAATACATAAATTTACACATTGGGTTGTTATAACAATAATTATCTGTACCTTCAGCTGTCATACCTGCTACAGTATAAGATGGACGATGAACACAGGTATCAACTTCTGACAGACAAGCCTCTTCTGGCCAATCTGGATAATCAATCAAACATTGTTCACAAGCTGCATCACAAATTAGATCCTCTAAACAACCTGGATAATCAGGATGCCCTGTGTCATCTATTGTAGTAGAAGCCCAAGAATAATAATCAGTGCCACCAGGAGTATCGGTGCGTTCAGTAAACATTCTGTTCCAGGTGGGATTAGATACCAGACATAACTGCCCTTTACCTGGTTGTACACAGGAGGTGGCTCCACAAACAGTTTGAGTGTCTCCGGCATCTGAATCTATCTTAATATAATAATTATATGGTAATGGATTACAAACTTTATACTTCTTGTGTCGACGTGGTCCACTACCTAAAAAGCCACTACATTTTGGTCTTCTGTATCTTTGTTTAAATCTGGCTTCATGAGTCTGATATGTACCATCTGGACCATCTACCTCACCACAATTATTTACTGTATTACAAGGTTGCTCATCATCTGGACAAGTATAACCCATATACTTCCAATAATGAGAATCAGATAATGAAAGTGAATAATTTGGTGTTTTGATACCAGCTCGCCAGCTAGTAGTACCATCCATTTTAACTTTTTGATCATAATAATAAAATTCAATATTTCTATCTGGTACACCATAAGCATCAAAAACAGTTTCTATATCATTATAATTAATAACATTTATTTCAGATCCAAATGGATCTTCCCTAAAATCTCCTAAAGAAAAGAAGGAAGGAAGACCAGCCCCTAAACTTGCGGTATGGCATTGTCTACCATTTGGATTTTCTTCTGTACCAACTGCATTATTATTTCTTATCCAATCAACTCCAAAACCATCAGGAAAAGTACCAGTTGGATCTGTAGTTGAAGCAAACTCTGTAAAATTACCACGCAAATAACCATTGACAATGGTATTACCATAATCTTTCATACGATTTACATTTACTTCTGTACCAGCTGGTACTTTTATCAAAAGAGTACAATAATTATCATCCCATAAACCAGCACAATATATCCTGTCTTCTGGGATTTCGTATGGCTCAGACACTGCACAAAACATAGCATCTTGACCAGAAGGATTATAATATCCAGCTTCGGCATAATTATCAAATAAAGAATTGGTACCTTGGATTTTTTGTACTGGATACCATTGATTACAGTTATAAGTGCCACCACTATCATCAATCAAGCTAGATGATTTGTCATACTCTAGACAAACACCCGGCCAGTTATAAACTTTTTCAATTTTTGTGGCTGCTTCACAACGACCATCATAACGGTCAATCTCTGTATCACAATCTTTATTATTTTCACAATAGGGCAAACCCAAATCAGGATTGAGTTTACCAGAAGCACAAATAGCTCCTGGGGTAGTAGCATCTAATGCATAATATCTGACATTTTGACTATTGCCAAAAGTCACTTTGGTGTATGTTTCTTCACAACCATTTTCAATGCCTGCATCTTCTTCTAGAATGCCATTCTCACAAATATTGGCCCTACTATAAGCTTGTAATCTATCTTTACCCGTAGAAATATCTTTTGGAAATGGTGCATCTGGAGTAGCATAACCGCGTGTTTGAGGCTCAAAACTACTAACATCTGAATCATCCATACGTGGATTTAGCCAACAAGTCTCATCCCAACAAGTACCAAAAAA
>CAZEWH010000008.1:0-7923 GCA_964515785.1 uncultured Gammaproteobacteria bacterium | reverse complement strand
AGCAGTCCTGTCTTGATAAACAATAGGTGTCAAAGCAGAAAACTCATCGTCTATTTTCCTGCGACCACATTTGGTGATATTATTTTCACTATCATATTTTTCACAAATACCAAGTTTGTCACAAATAATCTTGTATTCATTTGTATCTTCATCAAAAGAAGCTGATGATGATTTACAAGACATCCATTCAGCACATTGCCTGTCTTTATCTACCTTGACCAAGACATTGGCTGTATTGTTGCAAGTAATATCAAATTCAGGACAGACAAAAGGACTAACTGGTCTACCGGCTGCAATATTTTCTTCATAAGTAACTGCTGTATCATAAAGGGATACAACTTCTGTATGATCAGCATTCCAATTGTTGGTTTCATAAAGCAGGATACAACCACTATTTCTATCAACTGCTCCACTACAGCTACTATCGTCTATTTTTTCATTGTTGTAATAATAATAAGCTTGGCAGGCTGGAGTCCATACTTCACCAGCATCTTCACAATTAAATTTGTTCAAGATGCCTCCATCGCTACATTCACCATCTACTCTTTCAAGACCAGGATCACAATCTACTGGATCAGCTGGATCTCTAAAACCAGTACAAAGATTTTTGGATTCTGGACAAAGAGCTGCAATATCACTATTGTATTCTAGATCATCAAAACTATCCAAAACTCCTGGCTCGTCGTCTGGTGCACCAAGTGGTGTACCATCACTACAACCCAATGGATTGTCGCTATTTAGAGTGTCTGACAACCACCAACCATCTAATATTTGATCTACACCATCTATTTCATCAAAAGGATCATCATCAAACACAGCCAAAACATTTTTTTGATAAGTACAAGTATCATTGATTGGATCTTTGAAATAATAAGTGCCTTTATCTGACTGAAATTCTTCACACATCAAAGCATCTGAAGAACATAAAATATTAAAATACCTATCAGGATCATTGATCCTATAAACTGTATTGAATTCATCATCTTCACTACCTCGGACTGGCAATCCCAACATCTGACAACCCTTGTATTCAGTATTACAATATTTACCAGAATCTGGCACAAGATAATCTACATTATCAGCTGGTATCGTGATTTCAGAAAAATCTGGCGTACCATCTGGCAAAATTTCAGAATGAAATACTTGAGTAAATGGATTAGTAGAATTATGAGTATCAATCACTGGAGTACAACCAATAGCTTCTTCACGACAAAGATGCGTAAATGATTTGAGATTGTACATATTATTATTGGTATCCATATATGATTGACAACCCAGATGATAACCATCATAACGAAAGTTACAAGACAATGGAGTATTCCAAGAATCTTTGATCACTGAAACACTGTTTGATATTTCTTTGAGTATAATATTATCCAAATAAACGTCGTTGTCACTGTCCATATTCATTAATAAAGCCATGGTTTGTTCAAAATCAGCTACATCTATATAATGTGACACTGAATAATAGTGCCAGTTGCCAGCCTCAATATCTGTAATAACAGATGTATCAATACTATCAAAGACAGCTCCTGCTGGAGTCATGATCAAAAAATCTAATGTAATAGAATCTATATAGTCATCACCCTTCATCCACCAAGATAATTGGTATGACTTTTTATTTTGCACATTATTTTCAGTAAGATCACGACCAAAAGGATCAGCAACAGGTGTTGCTTTCATAGAATGGCCATTGTTGGCTAGAGATTCGTTGGAAATATCCAGCTCACCACCATTCCATGGTTCATAAGTCCCATTTTCAAAATTGTCACTAAAGACATTACGGATATTATTGGCTGTATTACCATAATATTCACGACAACCGAGTTCAGCCGCAGAGCAAGCCCTACTCAAAGATGGAATAGCTCGAAATTCTGTAGCAGTCAAAGTACGACGATAATCATGACATTCGTCACTAGCAAAAATGACTCTATCCTGCAAACGGAAATGACTATTATTATTTTCATCAAAAAACTCACGACAATTTGGATCAATGATTGGATCGTCATTTGGATCAGCTGGAGTCTCTGGACCACAAGCGGCTACTATACCAGCAGCATCACTACAATCATCTGATCCAGGAGTTATATTTGTACAAGGTGCATCATCAATATCACTTTCTAGAGCATACCAAGTCTTTAGCTGATAACCAGCTACATCACTACCCTCCCAAGTAAAATAACTCGCGGCATTTGGATTGTTTTGCAAAACACATTGACGCAAATAAGTATAAAATTCACGACCTTCACCACCCTGAGCTACTTCATCCAGATTTGTAAATTCTTCACAACCAACTGCCAATAATGGACATTGAGTGGCTGTATCGGCAATAAAATTGTAATATTCTACATCCAAATCACCTTCAATAATATCAAAATGATCTGGCTGTTGAGTAAAGGTAGCATAACCAACACATTCAAGAGGACAAAGATCATCTTGAGATATGACAGCTGGTATCATTGGATCACCATTTAGTGGTGTATAACCCTGACAACCAACTTCATCAACTGTACACATAAACCTATCATCATTGATAACTATACGACCACCATCACCATAAGATGAATAACTTGTGCCTACACTATCAGGACTACTTACCATTTCTACCTTGACGTTATCAAACCATAATAAACCATCATTAGCAGCCCCAGTACTAATATGAAGAAGACCAGAATAAACATATCTATTTGTAGTAAAAGTACAAGAAGCTCTTTGCATGTCTTCATCATCTGGAGTAAATTGCAAATCAATATTTGGACTATGAGTGCCTTGTGCTAAAAGACAAGTGCCACCACCTTCTAAACCAGCTGCTGGATTGCCGTTACTACAATCACCAGTAACATCACAAGATCGTATCACTAGACGAGCTACCATATGATCCCCACCATCATCATCGTGTTGAGCAGCTTGAGCTGAAAAAACATAAGTAGTATTTGGTAATAAAACGATTTGTTGTATCATATTTTCAGCATCTGCATGACCTGCACCGGCGGGGAAAGTATAACCATTAGCTATCCTATCACCGTCATATTCTGCACCATCCGAAGACCAACCATCAGGAATACCATCAGGATTGGCAGTATTAGCTCCATCTAAAAAGTCTTGGTTAAAATCACCGTTTGGTACAGAATTTACACCACCATCAGCTGCCAAAACAATATATTCAGAACACCCCGCTTCGTCGCTAGAACATTCTGATGTTCGTCTATTTAAAAATAAATCATCTTCATCAATATCAATATCAGTCAAAATCCATTGACCATCAAAGCTTAGATCCTGAGAATAGCGTTTGCATCCAGCTTCATCGCTAGTACAATAATCCAAGCTACCTTCTATATATGAGTTTGAACCAATATCTTCATTGTTAAAAGTCAAACAACCAGCATAAGTCTCGCCATCCTGACAAATATCAGCACCAAAACGCCAAATATTTTCTGTCTTGGTACAATAGCCAAATTGATTTTCTAGACAATTTCCAGCATCATCTTCTCGCAAACAAAATTTGGCATCCACACAACTCTGTTGACGACTACTACTTTCAGAAGATTCTAGGCTAGATGAATATATAAAGGCTTCACACATGACTTGAGGGGCCTTTAGTACCCAATCACCATCTATCAAATGATAATAAGGATTATGATCATTATAATCAGGATTGCCACTAATATCATAAACACAGTTTGATTCTGGCTTATCTTCAAAACAATCAATTGCTTCTTGTAAAGTGACGGGATCTGTCACAGAACTACGATTAGCAGCTATTTCCCAACCAATTGGAATAATATTTGCTTTTCTAAGTTTTACCAGGTTGTGATAACAAAAGGCATCTCTATAACAATCGTCTGTATTATTACGTAAAATATCATCAGAACCTATCAAAGAAGCATTGCCATTTATAATACCTTCGTCAATAGCTTCTTGAATGGTTTTTTTGGCAGTGATAGCTTGTAAAAAAGCAGCGTCCATTACACAATTGTCTGGTTGACGAAAATCTACTTGAGCTGGACAAATTACAAAACTTTCCAAAAAACTAAAATCTGAAACTGGCTCTATAGTAACTTTTTTAAATTCTTGAAAAATATCTTGACCACGAGGTTGCAAAATATTACCGCCGCCACGCAATTGATCCAAAATACTAACTTTGTATTTGGTATATACGTCATCATCTTGACCAAACAAAGACCACATACCTTTTTGAATATAATTATTCAATAGTTTAGAGGTAAAGGTATTCATAAACATATTGGCCGCGGATCTCATAATGTCTGAAACCTTCACAGCGTCAGCTTTTTCTCTATCTTGTTCTAGTTTTAATAAAGAAGCTTGAATAGCAATATCCCATTCAGCTTCTGACATTTTTTTGATTTGAGAACAATGGGTTTTTACTTGTTCAGTTAAAGTTGTACCCTTATCTAAATATCCATTACACTCTGCAGCTGAAATTTCTTTTACTTTTTCAGCTTCTGTTTCCAATTCTTTAGCTCTTTCATTAAGTTTAGAATAAACACCTAGATCACTTTCTTCTAAACTAAAACTTTTCCAAAAAGTATTCCAACTTCCGCCCCCACCACTAGGATTTAGTTGTACTTTTGTCAAACCACCAAAAGGGTCATTGGGATCAGTAAAATCAGTAGCAAAAGTTTTCCATTTACGTTGCACATCCCGCCAATCACATTTTGGAACAGGTGGAACTTGGGCATCAATCAAAGCTAAAGTAGCTGTCAATTTTACATCAAGGGAAGGATCGCAGAGATTGATACCTAATTCAGCAAAATTTTTGTTGGATATTTCACCTAAAAAATCTCCTATGGCTGCATCTTGTGCTTTTTGTAAAGACTTTTTAATACTATCTATTCGAAACTGTGGTTTGCCTCCAGGACCGCCAGTAGCTAATTCAGTAGCAATATTATGAGCAAAAGTATTCATATACATATTTAAAGTCTGATTGGCTAATTGAGCACCTACTATACCCTGATACTTTTCAAAGCCAACTTCAATCTGTTCCCAAACCCATTTGGCTCCATCAATTATTCCCAAAAAATCAGCTTGAGCCCGTTGTGGACGCACAAATGAGAAAATTGGCAATAGTATAAGAACTGCCAATAAAACACCTAACAAAGTTTTTTTAATATTCATAATATCTATTTAATATTTGTTTTATTCTTCTAATGAAAACCTATCACGAATTTGTAATAATTCGTCATCAGTCAAATTGTTTATAGCTGTTTCATCAGCTCCTGGTTGAGACAATAAAAATTCTCTAATCTGCTCTGGTGTACTATCTACCAACCAATCGTCGCTAGGGATAATGTCGCTTTCATAAACTGCTTGAAAAACAACCATCAGGTCCTCGTCTGTTAGTTGATCAACCTCTTCTTGAGTCATACCATTGTCCAATAAAAATTGCCTAAACTCGTTGGCAGCAGCTTGTTGGACAGTCAAATCAGGATCCACTACTACATCTTGGATAATGTCGCTAATTTTGGTAGTTGGAGTGATAAAACGTAATAAATTACAGTGTTGACCAACTGGACAAAGCGGATCATTACCTGAGGTAGCTTCTTCATAATCACTAAAACCATCACTATCAGTATCAGGTAAAAACATACTAGTATGATATTGATAAATCTCCTGATAATCATTAAGACCATCTTTATCAGTATCTTTGTTTTTGAGGTCTTCTATAGAATCCTCACCAGTATCATCTATTTGTTCCAAAATCCAATCTGGAACATCATAGGAAACTGGGTCTGTAATATTGGAATATAAAAATCTGACTCCGAGCCAAACTATAATAATGCTTAGTATCAAAAAAGGCCAAAAAACACGATGTTGTTTTTGATCAATAGTGATTCCTTGAGGATAATTGGCTTCAACATTATTCTTTGGTCTTGCCTCTAAAGATTCATCTTTATCAGTTTTGACTTTATACAATTTTTTCGCCATTTATAACTTTTAGATTAACTTAATTATAACATAAAATAAGCAAATTTCCAAAATAAAATAAAATAACCTTCGAGGTGCTAGCACCTCGAAGGTTATTTTATAAAAATTTATAAACTTTTGACTAAATCTATCCAATTTTGTGTAGTTAATTTTTCAGCTCGTATATTTTTGTCTAGTTGTAATTTTTCAAAAACAGTATTTAATTTATTTTTATCTATATTAGGATCAGTTAATAAATTATTTAATAATTTTTTACGCTTTGAACTAAATCCCCTTTTGATAAGCTGCCAAACTTTTTTTTCATCTACTTTATAACCCCATTTATGAATATCAAATATTTTTATAATAGCTGAATCGACTTTGGGTATGGGATAAAAATTATTTTTCCCAACTTTAGCTACAATTTCAGCTTGGGCATAAAAATCTACAGACAAAGATAATAGACTAGCTTTACCGTCTTTGACTAATATTCTATCAGCTACTTCTTGCTGAATCATCAAAATCATAGTTTGTGGCAAATTTTTGACTGTTAAAAATTTTTGCATAAACTTTCCAGTCAAATAATATGGAATATTAGCAACGACCTTATACTTTTGCTTTGGCAATTGTTCGTCAGTTACTGACAAAATATCTTGCCAAATAATTTTTAAATTTTTATTTATATTTTTTAATTTGTTTAATACTTTTTGAAAATTTTTGTCTATTTCAAAAGCTGTAACTTGTTTGGCTTTGTCTAACAATCTTTGTGTCAAAGCACCCAAGCCTGGTCCTACTTCTATGACTAAATCAGTTTTTTTGATATCAGATGCTGTAATAATATTATCCAAAACTTGATCAGACACCAAAAAATTCTGTCCTCTGATTTTATTTGGACTTAATTTATATTTTTTTAATAAAAATTGTAATTCTTCTAAATTCATAGTTTTGCTCCTCCCCTTACTAAGGGGAGGTTGGGAGGGGTGGTTTAAAAATTTGACCCCCTCAACTCCCCCTTCGCAAGGGGGAGAATATTAAAGTAATAAATACAACAAAGACATACCACCAGCTAATATAAATGTCAATTGAAAGGCAATCATCTCATCAGCAATAAATGAAGTCAGAATAAATATCAAAGCTAGGGCTGTAAATTTGCCAACTACCAGGCTCATTTCAAAAAACAAAATCTCATCCATTACGCTTCTTTTTTTATCTTTTTTTTGTAAGTCTTTGGCATTTTCATAAGTAATAGCCATCAAAGGTACACCAATAGTATTTTTTCCTAAACGAGACATAGTATCAACAAAGAAAACTCCAATTTTATTGACAATAAAAATCCTAATAAACCAGGTTAAAGCATAAAAAGCACTACCCAAGCCTAAAATACTGCGCTTGTTGCGCTTGTCTGATAATTTTCCTATATATAAAGTTATTAAAGTTGTAATCAAAGTAGCTACTGTCACTACCAAACCAATATCTAATAAATCACTAATAATCAAAGAAATAAAAACAGGCCAAACTACCAAGACAATCAACTCTTCACCAAAACCAAGATAGGCTAAAAATGATTTACGATTTTCTTTGGAAAACAAATTGGTATAAGCTCGTTTATAATTTGTATGCTGTGGTTTCCATTTTTCTTTGGTAATCAAAGTAGGTATATTGGAGGTCAAAAATATAACAGATGAAACCATAAATAAAGCTCCAAAACCCCAATTGTGAATAATAAAACCAGCCATAACTGGGCCAATAATATAAACTAACGAAGTAATAACTGTCAAAGTACTGATCTCACGACCCTCCTCTCTATCATCCGAATAGCGTGCAAAATCAGCATGATAAGCAGTCCAATAAAAAGTCTTTTGAGCTGCCAACAAGATTGGAGCAATATAAAACAACCAAGGTATTTCAGCAATAAAAAATAAACTAACATAAAAAGCAATATACAAAAAAGTACCAATCAATAAACCTATTTCATAACCATAACGCCTGGCAAATTTA
>CAZEWH010000007.1:0-44782 GCA_964515785.1 uncultured Gammaproteobacteria bacterium | reverse complement strand
ACCATCAACCCCATGCCGTTCCTCATGGATATGGATGGCGGGATTCCGTGCTACATCCCGGTAGGCTTTGCTACTAGCGAAGACTATGAGGAAAATCCTCATTGGGGAAGCGGGCTATCGCAAGAGTTCCGTGAGCGTTATGATGCTCACATCTTCAACGACAACAACGGCGATCCTAATGGAATTCCTCAGGACACTCCACAACGCGGTGCCATTGGTTTTCCGTGGGATAACTCTCCAGAGTGGCTTGATTGGGGTCAGGCAGTTCATAAGGTTGAAGACATGTGGATTCAGGATTTCTATGGTCCACACAATGGTTTCAATCTGCCGTACTGTGCTCTAATCAAAGGAGAAAACGAGGATGATCCAGTCTGCCTACTCAAAGATGGATTTTGGGATTACTGGATCAACAATGGTGGCTGGGTAGATTTTGGCTATCCAGTTACTGATGAATATCCGTCGGGAGGCGATCCTCATCAAACATTTCGTAAGGGTGAATGGACAGTAGTCTTTGCTTGGGAAAACGGCGAAGTGGATGTAGAGTACCTGTCTGGCATTTCTGTCAACATGTATAACATTACATTTACTACTAACATCGTAGTCCCTAGAAGCATTGACGATGGAATTTATCACTCCAATTGGCCAGTAACAGACTTTGACATGTCAATTGAAATGGTTGAGGGCAGGACTTACGACGGCTTCTATGCCATGATCGGCCAAGAGCAGATCTGGATTGATCCGTTTACTGTCAACGGAGACATGACCATTGTGGTAGAAAGTGATGATGGGAGACCCATTGCTTCATTTAGGGGTGATCCTGTCATTGGTTCTACACCGTTGACTGTCTATTTTTCTGATGAGTCAATTGGCGATGGCATTGAATGGTGGTATTGGCAATTTGGTGACGGTGCTACTTCAACTGATCGGCATCCCAATCATGTTTATGAGCAACCAGGGATTTACACGGTTTCTCTACTGGTCAGCACTCCTCAGTACTCTGACTATGTCGAGAGAGTTGACTACATTACAGTAGTCGAGCCAGTGCAAGCTATTGGTGATTTTGAAATCATCAATCCTTGGGCACCGGATGCTGAAGTGCAATTCACCAACTTGTCGACTGGTGGTCATGGCCAAATGCAGGTATTATGGAATTTTGACGATGGTAATACTTCTACCGAACATAATCCTAGTCACATCTATACTATAGCTGGTGACTATGTGGTTCGTTTGGATGTCAGTGATGCCTATAGTTCAGATTTCACCTACTTGCCTTTGCACATTGCTGAGCATGTTGTACCAGATTTCGTAGCTGATGTGACTACAGGAATTGCACCACTGACAGTTCAGTTTACTGATTTGTCAGTTGGTAATCCAAACTGGTGGGATTGGGATTATGGCGATGCAGTTGGTTTATGCTGCATTGAAGCAAATCCAATCCATACCTATGAAATGCCAGGTGTATACAGCGTTAGTCTGGATGTAGCCAATGACGACGAGTCAGGTTATATTACTAAGACTAATTACATCACAGTAACTGATTCAAGTGGTTGTGATGGTAATGGTGCTTATCACTTCAATGGCATTGACCAATATGTGAGCGTAGGTACACTAGTTGGTGGAGTATTGGGTAGTGAATGCACTGTTGAAGGTTGGTTACGCCTGGATCGCAATGATGTAGAGCAAAACATCTACAGTTACTGGAACGTTGCTCAGTTCAAGATGTTCAATTTGTATGTAGACAACACTGGGCACTTTGTTGGTTCTCGTCATGGAGAAGTGCCATCCACTGCTTTTGGTAATACTATTTTACAGCTAGGTGAATGGTATTATCTGGCAATGGTAGCCAAAGATGGTGAAGAAACCAAAGTATATGTCAATGGTCACTTAGATGGCATAGCAAACACTGTACTAGATACACCAAATTCTACTAGTGCTTTGTTAGGTAGCATGGCCATGCAGAATTACGATGGCATGCATATCAATCATCTGAAAGGCAGCCTCGATGAATGGCGTGTTTCTAGTATTGCTCGAACAGAAGAAGAAATCGCGGCTAACTATGCTAGCGGTTTGGAAATGGAGATTGATGAATACACCCTTCCCTTGTGGCACATGAATGGCGTAGCAGGTACTGATGCCAAACAGCTAGATGCTAATGGTTTGCGTAATTTGGATGAAAGATGGAATCCGCAAGCTGTTAGTGGTTTCAATGAATGTGTGCCTCCAGTTGCAAACTTTGTTGCTGAACTAGTTTCAGGTGCGGCGCCGTTGACAGTTCAGTTTACTGATTTGTCATTTGGCTCAATGTCTTGGAATTGGGTTTTTGGTGACGGCAATACCTCAATCGAACAAAATCCTGAACATACTTACACTGAAACTGGTGTTTATACAGTTTCACTTCTGGTTAGTAACTCATATGGTTCGGATGATATGATCAGAGAAGATTATATCACCGTAGAAAGTGCTGTTGCAGTACCAGAAGACTCTCTTGGTGCTTTTGCTCTTCATCACAACCACCCAAATCCTTTCAATCCAACTACTTTGATCACATACAAAGTGAAAGATACTTGTCACGTTAGGTTAGTAGTTCATGACTTAGCTGGTAGGTTTATTACTACTTTAGTTGATCAGGTGGTACAACCTGGTATCAATCAGGTAATTTTCAATGGCTCAGGTCTTTCCTCAGGTGTTTATTTTTACAAGCTGGAAACTCCAGCTGGTGCTTGGACTCACAAAATGACCCTGGTCAAGTAGTTATGAAAACTACCAAAATTATACCAAAGCCCCGTGGCTAAAAATGCAACGGGGTTTTTTACTTGCCTCATTCACTAATCTTCGCTAAGATAAAAAAGTAAATAATCAATAAATATATGGATTTAAAAGAAATAGAAATCATGAAAGATGATGAACGGGGGGTGCTTTATCAATGTGGTGAAGCTAGATTTATCTTTAGGAAAAAAGGTAGTATGAGTGCCAATCATACTCATGCTGATCCTGAAACTTTGTGGCTAGTCGAAGGCGAAATTGAAATGACTGTTGGTGATGAAGTCAAAATACTCAAAGCCCCAATAGGGATTGATATAGAGCCCAATACTTATCACAAAGTAATGGCTTTGACTGATATTAGAATGGTTTTGGACAGAGAAGGCAAGACAAATTAGATTTAGTTAATGTTTTTTACATAAAAGGAGGAAATAAATGAGTATGCAAGGCGATATTGCTAGAGAGGCTCTGGCCGAGGATATTTGTGGTAGGATAAAAAAACAAATGGAAAAGTATCCTGATACAAGGCCGGCATTCAAAGAATTGGGTCGGGAAGTTCTCGAAGAGTTTATGTCTGATCTGCCTGACTGGGCGCAGGAGTATGCTCAGCTCTTTGAAGAGGGCTAAAATTCAAAACCCCGTTGATTATATGGGGTTTTTTGATTGTAAAATGTCCTTTTAAAAATCAAAGAAAAATGTTATAATACACTTACATATTAGTAAGATTTATTAGATATGAAAGCAAAATATTCATTTGTGTTTTTTGTGTTATTGGTAGTTGTTATTGCCGGTATTTTTTTCTTTATAAACAAATTTCAGGCCAATGGATCGACGACATTACGTCAGACTTTAGATTGTCATCATCTGACTATTAGTGATTCAATCATGGATTTGGATGGAGATACTACTTTGATTGGAGCTTATATCAATTTTAAAGCCTTACCTTTGGACGAAGCTACTATGAAAAAAATGGACGATTTGGATATTTTATTAGATAATAGAAGTCAATTATTTGAAATTTCTCCTCATATTATTGCTGAGATACCGACAAGGAGTTTATGTGAGCTAGCTTTGGATGACAATGTAATATCAATTTTTTATATATCAGAATAAAATGGAATATAAAAATATCAAACAAATTAGGACTTTGGAACATAAGCGAGTTTTACTCAGATTAGATCTAAATGTTCCTCTAGAAAATGGTCCTCAAGGCAAGCAAGTAGCCAAGCATGGCACTTGGCGTTTGCAAAGAGTTTTAGCTACTTTGCAGTATTTGATAGAATCAAAATCAAAAGTTATTATAGTAGCTCATCTTGGTAGGCCTGATGGTAAGCGGGTAAAGAGTTTGTCTCTTGAACCAGTAGCCGAAGCTTTGAGTAAATTACTTGGGCAGTCTGTAGATTTTTGGGACAAAGATTTGCGTAGCTATGAAGATGACAGTATGCGTATCAAAAATGGTCAGGTAGTCATGTTAGAAAATATTCGTTTTGAAGCAGGTGAAACCAACAATAATGATGAATTGGCTTTTGACTTAAGTAAATTGGCTGATATTTATATTAATGATGCTTTTGCAAATATGCACAGGACTCATGCCTCTATGGTAGCAATTTGTGATCATTTGCCAGCTTATGCTGGTTTGTTGGTAGCTCAAGAACTAGAAGAATTATCCCAGGTTTTGAATACCAAAAAAGGTCTTGTAGCTATCTTGGGTGGAGCCAAAATAAATACCAAGATCAAACTGATCAAAAGATTTGTACAAAAAGCTGATCATGTTTTGCTAGGTGGAGCCTTGGCCAATACTATCTTGGCTGCCAAAGGTCTCAAGCTTGGCAAGTCTGTTATAGACAAAAAAGAGCTAACATTAGCCAAAAAATTATTGAGTAAAAAAATTGTTTTGCCTCAAGATGCTATTGTAGCTTCTAGCCTCAAAGCTCGGACTAGTTATCTGGTAGATATAGACCAAGTCAGAGCTAGTGATATGGTTTTGGATATTGGTAAAAAAACTACCAAAGATTTTGTTGAGATTATAAAAAATGCCAAATTAATAATTTGGAATGGACCCTTGGGTTATACTGAAAATGATTTATTTGAAGATGCTTCCAAAAAAGTATTACAAGCTATGATTGCATCGACTGCCAAGATTATCATTGGTGGCGGTGAGACAGTTGAAATAGTACAAAGATTTAATATGCAGGATGATATAGATTTTATGTCTACAGGTGGGGGAGCTATGTTGACTTATTTGCAGGGAGATAAATTATTAGCTTTAGAAAAATTAAGAGTAGAAAAATAAGTCTTTCTTGTCATTTCGACTGAAGCGTAGCGGAATGGAGAAATCTAGAATATGAGAGAACATAACTATTACGTTTATATAATGGCTAGTAATACCAAAGTTTTATATATTGGTGTTACAAATAATTTAGAAAGAAGAATACAAGAACATAAACAAGAACTGATTACAGGCTTTTCTAGTAAATACAAAACTAAAAATCTAGTGTATTATGAACATACCACTGATATAGATACTGCTATAGAAAGAGAAAAACAATTAAAAAGATGGAGAAGGGAAAAGAAAATTAATTTAATTAAACAACAAAATCCTAGTTTTAAAGATTTGTCAAAAGAATTCGACTTATAGATCTCTCGACTTCGCTCGAGATGACAAGTTAATATAAATAGATCTCTCGACCTCGCTCGAGATGACAGAGTTATAATAAAAATGACAACATTATAACAATATGCCACATAAAATAAAAAAAATTAAAGCTTTGGAAATTTTAGATTCGCGTGGTGATCCAACTGTGCAAGTAATTGTTGATTTGGCAAATGGTGTGACTGCTAAGGCTATGGTACCTTCAGGTGCATCGACTGGTAAATTTGAAGCTTTTGAACTCCGTGACAAAGATCCTTTGCGATACAATGGTAAAGGAGTTTTGAAAGCGGTTGATAATGTGAATACTATTTTGGATAAAGAATTAAATGGTTTGGCTGTTCATGAGCAAAGTAAAATAGATGAATTGATGATCAAGCTTGATGGTACTAAAAATAAAAGTCGTCTAGGTGCCAATGCAATTTTGGGAGTTTCAATAGCTGTAGCAGCTGCTGCAGCCAAAGCAGACAATTTGCAATTGTATGAATATTTAAGGGGTTTATATAAACCTAGATTAAAAAAATATAAAATTCCTACTCCGGTAATAAATGTTATAAATGGCGGTAAACATGGAGGTACAAATATAAATATTCAAGAATTTTGGATTGTAGCACACAAAGCCAAAAAATTTGAAGATAAAATTAGGCAAGCTAGTGAAGTATTCCATAAATTAGGTGACCTCTTGCAAGCTACTGGTCTTGATACTGATTTGGGAAATGAAGGTGGTTATTCGCCTTATGTCAAATCTCACAAACAAGTTTTTGATTTGATAAGTCATGCTATTGAACAATGTAATTACAAATCAGATATAGTATTTGGAATTGATGCTGGTGCTTCAGTTTTTTATGATGAATATGAACAAAAATACAATCTGGAATTAGAAAAACAAAAATTTACAGCTGAAGAATTGATAGATTATTATTTAGATTTGATGGATATGTATCCTTTGCATTTTCTGGAAGATCCTTTTGCAGAAAATGATTGGACTGCTTGGCAGCAATTTACAGCTGAACATTTTATAAAACAAAATAATACAAAAATAATTGGTGATGATTTATTTGTTACCAATGTCTTGCGTCTCAAAAAAGGTATCGAAAAACATGTAGCCAATACTATTTTGATCAAACCAAATCAGATTGGTACTTTGTCAGAGACTTTAGCTACAGTCAGATTGGCTCAAGAGCATGATTATCAGGTGATAGTATCACATCGTAGTGGTGAGACATCAGATACAACAATTGCTGATTTAGCAGTTGCTGTCGATGCTGATTATATAAAAACTGGTTCTGTGGCTCGTGGCGAGCGTACTGCCAAATACAATCGTTTGTTAAATATTGCTAATAAAATAGAATAGTGTATTTTATTCTCTCGCCTACGGCGAGAGAGGAAAAATAATTATAATAAATAAATTTAAAATATATATGTCAGAAAAAAGAATACCTCTTGTTTGTATTATTCTAGACGGTTGGGGGATATGGGAAGAAAAAAAGGGTAATGCTATAGCTTTGGCAAAAACTCCAAATATAGATCGTGTTTCCAAAAAATGTCCCATGACTTTACTCAATGCCTCTGGTAAATATGTTGGTGTACCTGATGGTCAACCAGGCAATTCAGAAGCTGGTCACATGAACATCGGTGCTGGTCGGATAGTTGAGCAGGATAATGTAGTTATTTCAAAAAGTATCAATACTGGTACATTTTTTCGTAATCCAGCTTTGTTGCAAGCAACTGATCATGCCAACAAGTATAATTCTAATATTCATTTGATGGGTTTGCTGTCTGATGGCTCTAGTCCTCATTCGGATGATGATCATCTCTTGTCCTTGATAAGCATGTATATCTCCAAGACCAAAAATAAGATTTATTTACATCTTTTTACTGATGGTCGTGATAGTCCACCATATTCAGCTTTGAAAAATTTGGGAAATTATAAAAATGTTTTTAATAGTCAGCAAGTCAAAATTGCGACTATTATGGGTCGTTTTTATGCCATGGATCGTAAAAAGGCTTGGGGTCGCACCAAGCTAGCCTATGAAACTTTGGTTAAAGGTCAAGCTGAGTTTGAAGCTGAAGATGCTTTGTCAGCAGTTAGTCAAGCTTACAACAGAGGAGAAAGTGATGAATATATCAAACCAACTGTTATAAAAAAAGACGGCAAACCAATTGGTTCTATCAAAAAAAATGATGCGCTTGTATTTTTTAATCTACGATCAGATAGAGCCCGTCAATTGACCAAAGTCTTTGGCCAAGAAGATTTTGAAGAAAAAAATCCAGATGCTTTTAAAAGAGAGGATTTTCCTGATAATACTGTTTTTGTTGTTTTGACTGACTTTGGCCCTGATCTAGAAAACATTTTTACTGCTTATCCTGGTATTGATGTGGCAGAATCCCTGCCTTATGCTCTCAAGGGTTATCGCCAGCTTTATGTAGCTGAGACTGAAAAATATGCTCATATTACATATTTTTTCAATGGTGGTTATGATCACCCTATTGCTGGTGAAGTAAGGATAAATATGCCATCCAAAGATGTGATTTCTTATGCTGAAGCTCCAGAGATGACTACTTTAGAATCAGCTGATCGTGTTATTCAAGCTGTCAAAAAACAAGAATTTGATTTTATTTTGATAAATTTTGCTTCTCCTGATATGGTCGGACATACTGGTGATCTCAAAGCAGCCATCCAAGCTATAGAATATGTTGATGATTCGGTTGGTAATATTATAGAAGCTACCAAAGCCAAAGAAGGAGCAGTAGTAATAACAGCTGATCATGGCAATGTTGAAGAAATGATAAATTTAAAAACTGGTGAAATAGATACCCAACATTCTATCAATCTAGTGCCTTTTATTATTGTTGATGATCAGCAAAAATATAAATTACAAAAAACCGGTAGTTTGAGTAATGTAGCGCCAACCCTGCTTGATATTTTGGGTGTAGAAAAACCTCAATTAATGGTAGCTAAATCTTTAATAAAAAAATAAATGAATAGACCTCGTCCAGTAGTATTAATGGTTTTGGATGGTTTTGGTATCGCACCCGCTAGTCGGGCCAATGCTATATCTCTTGCCAAAACACCAAATTTAGATAAATATGCAAATCATTATCCAATTATGCCGCTAGCAGCTTCAGGTGAAGCGGTTGGTTTGTCTTGGGGTGAAATGGGTAATTCACAAGTTGGTCATTTATCTTTAGGCTCTGGTTTGATACCTTATCAGTATTTACCTCGTATTACAAAATCTATTGTTGATGGAGATTTTTTTAAAAACAAATCATTTTTAAAAGCTATCAAACACGCCAAAAAACAAAAAAGTGCTTTACATTTGATAGGCTTGGTTTCTTCTGGTGGAGTCCATAGCTACAATGAACATCTTTATGCTTTGCTTGATCTAGCTAAGCAAGAAGGTTTGGAAAAAGTTTATATTCATGCTTTTTTGGATGGTCGTGATGTATTGTACAATAGTGGTTTAAATTTTATTACTAAACTACAAAATAAAATAAACGAATCTGGTCTTGGACAGATAGCTACTTTGTCTGGACGTTTTTATGCTATGGATCGTGATAATCGTTGGGATAGGATAGAGTTAGCTTTTAGAGCAATGGTCAATGGACAGGCAGCAGAAAAATTTCCCGATGCTTTACAAGCTATTCAGGCATCTTATGACAAAAAAGTATATGATGAAGAATTGAAGCCAGTGGTTATTACTGATCAATCTGGTCAAGCTATTGGTAATATCCAAGACAATGATGCAGTAATTTATTTCAATTTTAGGACAGACCGAGCTCGTCAGATGACAGAAGCTTTGGCTTTACCTGGTTTTTCAAAATTCAAACGTCAGTATTTTCGTGATCTGATGATGGTAACTATGACTCAATATGAAAAAGATTTACCAGTTAGTGTAGCTTTTCCACCATTGATCATTGAAGAACCCATAGCTAAAGTTATTTCTGAGGCAGGCCTAAAACAACTTCATATTGCTGAAACAGAAAAATACGCTCATGTCACATATTTTTTCAATGGTGGCAAAGAAACTGTGTATGAGGGTGAAGATCGTATACTAGTACCATCACCACAAGTAAATTCTTATGATAAAAAGCCAGCTATGTCGGCTCGAGAGATTAGTAGTAAAATTATTCAAGCTGTCAAAGAAGGTTTGTATGATTTTATAGTAGTTAATTATGCCAATCCAGACATGGTAGGTCATACTGGTAACATGGAAGCTACGGTTCAAGCTATGGAAATATTGGATCAATTGATAGCTGAAGTTGTAGATACTGTTTTATCATATGATGGAGTAGTACTTATCACAGCTGATCATGGTAATGCTGAACATATGTATGATCTGCAAACTGGTAAAATGGGAAAAGAACACACCAATAATTCTGTGCCCTTATTTGTCATAGGTCAAGCCTATGCTGGCAAGAGTGCTTTAGCTGGTGTGACAGGTTCTGATCTTAGTCATATTACTCCAGTAGGAGTCTTGGCTGATGTGACAACAACTATTTTAAAAATAATGGGATTAAAAAAACCACCGGCCATGACCGGCAGTTCTTTAATATAATATTACATTATCCAAATCAGTAAATTGGTAAAAATCAGACTCAAGATAATCCCTACAGTCACTTCCAGATGACTATGTCCAAAGATTTCTTTCATGACTGGATATTTATATTCTTTCTCATCAGGTAATTCTTTGATAAGCTGATTTATAGCTTGACCTTGTTTACCAAGTTGAAATCTAATGCCAGAAGCATCACGAATCACAATCAATGACAAGATTAGAGCAACTGCAAATTCAGGGCTAGATATTCCATTATAAAACCCGATTACATAAGATAAAGAAGTCACGACTGCTGAATGAGTAGAGGGCATACCACCATAGCTAAAAATTGCAGTCCACTTGACTCCATCTTTTTTGACTGAAATGATGGATTTGATAATCTGGTTGATTATCAGGATTATTATGGGAATAGCAAAAAGTTTATATTCCATGAAAAATATATATTTAATAATTACTTAGATATTATAAACAAAAATTAGATAAAACACAATGAATATTATTATAATTATATTTTTAAGCATTGTCCAAGGCATCACTGAATGGTTACCTATTTCTAGTTCAGGGCATTTGGTTTTATTTGAGCATTTACTCAAATTTTCTGAAAGTTCTTTGTCTTTTGATGTTTTTTTGCATCTGGCTAGTCTAGTAGTGATTGTTTTGTTTTTCAAAGCAGAGATCAAAGAAATTTTGGTTTTAGGCTTTAAGAAAAAATCCAAAGATCCTCGTCATGATTGGTTTTGGCTAATGGTTTTGAGTTCAATAGTTACAGCTGTTTTTGGCTTAATTTTTTATCAAAATATTGAATTTTTTCGGACTATAGATGCAGTATCTGGTTGGCTGATGGTTACTTCTATTTTATTGCTAGCAACAAAATTTACCAAGGGTCATAAGTCTATCAGATGGCCACATGCTATTGCTTTGGGTATGGCTCAGGGCTTTGCAGTCTTGCCAGGTCTATCACGTTCTGGAGCAGTGATTGCCATTGCTTTGGCTATGAAGATAAGGAAAAAAGATGCTTTTGATTATGCTTTTATTTTGGCCATCCCGGCTATTTTAGCTTCTTTTCTTTTGACTTTTAATGATCTTGTTTTTAATTGGTGGTATTTATTGGGATTTGCAATTACTGTTTTAGTTGGCTATTATTCATTGGTTTTATTAAAAATAATTTTAAAGAAAGATTATTTTTATTTATTTTTTATTTATACTCTAGTTTTAAGCTTATTAATTAAATTGATATAATGCTATATCCTGTAATTTTAGCAGGGGGGACTGGTACTAGGCTCTGGCCAGTATCTACAAAAAATAATCCTAAACAAACCAAAGCTTTGGTTGGAGATCAGACTTTGTTGCAGACTACTTATCAGCGTTTGCTGACTGGTTTTGATAAAGATGATATTTTTGTAGTTACTTCCAAAGATTTATTACCGGTTATTCAAAAACAAATAAATATACCTGAAAATAATTTTTTGTTAGAATCAGAAGCTAAAGGCACAGCTATAGCTCTGGGCTTGGCTGCTGCCAAATTATATTCTCAAGACAAGCAAGCAGTAATAGTCAATATAAATAGCGATGCTTATGTCAAAGAAGTTGATGATTATATAGATATTATCAAACAAGCTGCTAAAGTATCTTTGGCTGAAAATAAGATGATATTAATAGGCATTAAGCCACGTTATCCAGAAACTGCTTATGGTTATATTGAATTAGGTGATCAACACTCTGCCAAAGTTTATCAAGTGTCATCTTTTAGAGAAAAGCCAGATATGCAGACAGCCAAAGAGTATATAGCGGCTGGTAAATTTTTGTGGAATCCTACTTTATTGGTTTTTCCGGCCAAACAATTATTATCTTGGTACAAAGAGTATTTACCTGATATTTATCAAGCTTTGATAAATATTCAGCAAGCTGATTTTTCTGACAAAGTTATAAAACAAGAATATGCTAATATTCAAAATATTTCTATTGATTATGGTTTATTAGAAAAATTGTCAGATATGTTGGCTTTACAAGCAGATTTTTTCTGGGCTGATATTGGTCATTGGCGTAGTTTACGGGATGTTTTGTTATTAGATAATCAGCCAGCTAGCGGACATGATAATGCCACTAATACCAAGACAGTTGCTCTTGAAAGTAAGAATAATTTGTTGTATAGTTTTAGTGATAAACTGATTACTACAGTAGGAGTAGAGGATATGATTTTAGTAGAAACCAAAGAAGCTATTTTATTGTGTCCAGCTGATAGAGCTCAAGATGTCAAACAATTATTAGAAGAAATGAAAAATCAAGATTTAGCCAAATATTTATGATAATAAAAATAATAAAACTTTTAATATTTATAGCCATTGTTGTATTAGCTTGGTTTTGGTGGGTTTTAAATACTGGTAATGATGTTGAAGGTGGTCGCCAATTTACCATTGAATCTGGTCAAGGTGTCAATGCCATTAGTCAAAATCTTCATGAGAGTGATTTGATAAAAAATAAATTTGTTTTTGAGACTTGGATTTGGGCCAAAAAAGTCCAGAGCAATGTTTTGGCTGGTGATTATGTTTTTCCTGGTGATATTTCTATCAATCGTTTGATAACTACTATCCTCAATGGACCAGATAGTAATGACGGCTCTGTTACTTTGGTAGAGGGTTGGGATCGTAATTTGATGGCTGAGTATTTGGACAAACAAAATATAGCGGCTGATGAATTTTTACGTTTAACTGCCTCAACCGATGCTTGGGCGTCTATCTATGATTTTTTAGCTGATATACCATCAACAGGTAGCTTGGAAGGATTTATTTTTCCTGATACTTATTTTATAAATAATAATACTTCTGCTGAAGATTTAGTTATCAAAGCTTTAAATAATTTTAATCAGAAAGTACTTAGATTTAGAGAAGAAATAATCAAGCAAGATACGACTTTTTTTGAAGTAGTGACCTTGGCTTCTATTATTGAAAGAGAAGTGCCAAATTCAGAAGATAAAAAAATGATCGCTGATATTTTTATAAAGCGTTTAGAAATAGGTATGGCCCTGCAGTCTGATGCTACTATCAATTTTATTACTGGCAAAGGCATGACCCAGCCTACTTATGCTGATCTAGAAATTGATTCACCTTACAATACTTATAAGTATGCTGGTTTGCCGCCTGGACCTATTGCTAGCCCAGGAGAAGATAGTATTGAGGCTGTCTTGTATCCAACGTCCAATCCTTATTATTTTTTCTTGACTAGTCACGAAGGCGAAGTGATATATAGTAAGACCTACGAAGAGCATTTGCAAAATAAAGCTATTTATTTACCTTAATACAAAATTCAAAATAAAATTATGAAATTTTTTAAAAATCAACAAGGTTTCAACGATTTACTTACCATGACTATTATTGCGAGTATATTGGGAGCTTTATTTATTACAGGCATTTTTGTCTGGAAAGAAGTTGAAGTAAGTAAACAAAATGTTTTTGTTATTCAACAAGATCAAGAAATTGATGAAGTAGATGATGAAAGTAAATATAATGGCCCAATTGAGTTAAAAAATAATTATAACTGTTATAGTTTTCCACCAATACTTGGTTTTCCTGGTAAATTTCGTGAAACAAACACTGTAGAACAATTTCAAGATTTTGCAAATAGTGAACTGCGTAGTTATGAGAGTGAATTATTAAATAATTTTTTATTGTCAGAAGAATTTAAAAAAATACAAGGTAAGGGTGAATTTTATGAAATGTGTTTTAAATCAGCATATGATTTATATTTTACTATGTTTGGTACTTTTAAAATAGATGATAAAAGTCAGGCAACAATTACTATAGCTGGTATGTATAATAGTAGAAGCGGAAAACTAATTACCAATGATTTAGATAGTGTTAGTTTGGCTAGTCGCTGTGCTATTATGGGGTTTATTGGAGATGATGTGTTAATAAATTGTAGCTGGGGTGATGGAGGAATGGGTGCTACTAAAATGTATATATTAGATAAAGACAATGAAGAATTAAAAATAATAAAAGATTGTACCATAAATATTCCAATTGATGATACTGAGCATATTGGATTGGATGAGCATCTTGAAAGATGTACAGTTGATATTTTTGATTTTTAATAAAACTATTTATTTTGAATAATAAAAAACAGCGCCCTCCGAAGCCTTGTGCAAAGGAGGGCGCTTATTTGGTTTATTAGAACCACCATGAGGTCGCAAATCTGGACCCTGTTTTGGTATTCCAAACCACGTTGATACGTAGATGGCCTAGCTCTCTGCTATGATCCATGACATCAATGCTGCTAACCGGAATCTTGCCACCGACCTTGATTTCCCAAGAATCTTGTTGCGGATCCTGCAAACTGTGCTGCATAGGATCGTAGTAAAGATCTGAGAATTCATTCCAGGTCATACCAAGATAAGGTCGGGTGATAAGACCAAGGTCATCACGAAAAGTGAGGTAAGCACTGATATCGTTGTGCATCAACACAGCGTCAGCACCAGCCTGTACTTCCAGCGAGGAAAAGGCAATGCTCAGAGCTCCAAAATCTTGCATTTCGTGTTGATCGCCAACACCAGGCTTGTCGTAGTTGCTGTTGCCAACAATGCGTGATTGTTTGAGTCCACCACGGAAGAAAACGCCGTGTAGTTCGGTACAGACATGCTCATTGAGTGCCATGCCCCAGAGTGTGAAAAGACCCAAAAAGTACTTGGACTCTGGTTTTTCGCGATAATGCAGAAATCCAGCTGGATTGAGTCCAAACTTGCTAGTATTAGCCGTCCAGGACAAGCCAATATTCCAGGTATTTTCTCCGACACTAGTGTTGCGATTGGCACCACTAAATAGCTGAAGGCGTTCGCCAACTTCTAGCAACATAGCAGAACCAAAGTGAGAATGGTTACTCTCTTCAATGCTAGCTCGTTGTTTTTCGACATAGTCTTGTGATATTCCTAACAACAATCTGCCGTGATGGAAATCACGATATCTAAAGGCATAAGCAAAGCGGCTATGGACAGCACCTTGCTGGTCACCTTCATAACCTAGCTCTAGACCCCAATTGTCTTTGGTATATTTGGAATACACACCTTGAGCCGAGAACGGCAAATCATTGAGGTATGTAGTTTGGGTCATTGCAGCCCAAAGTTTACAGGAATTTGTCGGATACAGCGAATAAGCAAGCTTGAATTCTTGCTCTGGAGTAATCATTCGCCAGTCCGAGATGCTATTATTGTAATCGCGATACTGCATAGCCATGATGCCGATACTACTGTGTCTAGTAGCTTTACTGATAAACAAATCTAGGCCATTGGCAGTGATATTACCTATATTTTCATTTCCTAGCCAGCGATCACCACTCTGGGTATGAAAATTGAGCTTGTACTGGTATTCTTCAGCTATGGCTGTAGAAGCCAATAGCATCAGCATTACTACAAAAACCAAGCTAAGTTTTTGCATTTTTTCTATCCTTCCTGTCTAAGTGCAAGATATAATGAGTTTAGCTGTGCTGTAAAGAACTATGGAAAAACCATTTGTAGATTACAAAGAAGTAGTGATATTGTCAATAAGATTGACAATTTATAATATTTAGTATATAATTTTCTAGTAACTAAATAAATTATCCGTAGACAGTAGGTTTTTGGCTAAGATTAGCCAAAAATAAATCCTACCGAGGTGCTAATATCAAAGCATTTTTGTATGTCTGCGGAATTCCGCAGATTTTTTAATATAAAATTATGCCTAAAACTAAAGAACAAAAAAAGGAAATTTTAAAACAATTGCAAGACAAAATCAAAGATTCAAAGTCTGTAGTCTTTTCTACTGATCAGGGTCTAGACGTCAAAACTGTCGAAGCTTTGCGCAAAGAGCTAAAAAGCAATAAAGCAGAGTACATGATTGCCAAAAAGACCTTGATAAAAAAAGCTACCAAAGATATTGGCGATGACAGTGGTTTGGAAGATTTGACTGGCACTGTAGGTGTTACTTTTTCTTATGAAGACGAAGTATCTGGTGCTAAGATTGTCAACAAATTTGCCAAAGACAACGAAACTCTCAATTTTGGTGGTGGTATCTTGGAAGGTAAATTTATTTTACCTGATATGGTCAAACAACTAGCTTCTATACCTAGTCGTGAGCAATTATTGGCTAAGCTAGTTGGTAGTCTAAATTCACCTATTAGTGGTGTAGTTGGAGTACTTGGTGCTAATCTACGAAATCTAGTTGGTGTTTTAAACGCTGTCAAAGAAACTAAAGAATAATAATTTGTCATCTCGAGCTTGTCGAGAGATCTATTCCTCAGATCCCTCCGCTACGGTCGGGATGACAAGATTAAATATATAATTAATTATAATCAAAAAATATTATGTCAGAAGAAAAAAAAGAAGTAACAGTACCGGCAAAATTCAAAAGTATTGTTGAAGAAATTGAAAAAATGTCAGTACTTGATTTGTCTGAACTAGTAGGTATTCTAGAAGACAAATTTGGTGTTACAGCTGCTGCTCCTATGGCTGCTGCTGCTCCAGCTGCTGGCGGTGAAGCTGCTGCTGAAGAAAAAACATCTTTCAATGTTGAATTGACTGGTGTTGGTGACAACAAAATCGGTGTTATTAAAGCTATTCGTGAGATCACTCAACTTGGTCTTAAAGAGGCTAAAGATATGGCCGATGGTGCTCCAACTATGATTAAAGAAGGTGTCAACAAAGAAGATGCGGAAGACATCAAGAAAAAAATTACTGAAGCCGGTGGCTCAGTTGAACTAAAATAAAGATTTTTTAAAATACCCCCTCTCAGTCTCCCCCTAAATTAGGGGGAGATGTCCGAAGGACAGAGGGGGTATTTTTGTTTGCTTAGTTTTATATAATATGATAAATTAATATTGCTTCTGTTCCATTCAATGGAAAAAGAAGATGATATTCAGCCGCCTACTTAGGTTCCTAGGAGCCTTGGGAGGGTACAATTATGAATGTATTCACACGCAATGCCGAGGTTCGCAACACCTAGTACACACGAAAAAGCTAGGGTTTAAGAAGCCCACGTGCTTCCGAACCTATCCCGATCTCTTTGAGGTCGGGACTTTTTTTAACCCCTCCAACCTCCCCTTGACAGGGGAGGATTATTTAAATAAAAAAGTCCCCCTGATATCCGCCAGCTGGCGGAGGGATTTAGGGGGTTAGAGGCAAATTATTTATTCATTAATAGCTAATAAATATAAATGATTGCCATTGAGTAAGTAAATAGCTTTTTCATCAGGATCTATAGCTAGATCTAGCAAATTATCAAACTTTTCAGAGGTATATTGATCTTTAATATTACCTTCTTTGTCTAGGATAATGACTCGGAAATTAGCTGGATCAATAATATAAAGATAATCAGAATCAGTAAAAGTCTTTATTACAGAATTGGGACCAATGACTGGATGTGGCTGATGATAACTAAAGGACTCTTGTTCACCTCGTGAGAATTTGTGAATTTGACCTTGGTCAGTAATAATATAGATTTCACCATCAATAGTAAAATTAGTCATACCAGTGATTTGGACGTCTTCAGTGATCCAAATTTTGCCATTACTGAAAGAATTACCATATTCAGGATATTTGAAGATTTGATTACTATCACTGTCCAATACATAGAGATTATTGCTATAGATAGTCAAATCTTGGACTGAGGTATTGGCAACAGTTTGTTCTAGAGTACCAGTGATTTGTTTTTGAGTAATATCAAAAATATTATAACTAGTTTCGTCATTAGCACTGGTAATACTCAAAACTACTTTGTTTTCATCCGGCCAATTAGTCATAGTATGAGCTACTTGTCCACCAGCAAAATTAGAAATTGATGTTAAATTATTTTCTTCAAGAAGCCATAGTTGATTGTCACCCAAAATATAAAATTTGCCGTCTTTTTGTACGATGTGTTGAGCATCATGAATAGAAGTAGATAAATCAGATTTTTCTAGAGGTTCATCTACAACACGAATATGTCGGACTTTATTAAGATCATAAAAGACTTGACTTTTTAAATCTTCTATAGTTGCCACTTGTTCTGGAGAATTAGCTTTTAGATTATTTAGTAATTCACTAATTTCTAATAATATTTTTTCTGAACCTTGTTCATCATTATAAATCAAACTAGCTTCAGCTTCGTTAAATTTATTATTAATAAGTTGTATGGTTTCGTTATAGGTAGTATTTTTATTTTCATCTGCTTTATCTTGAGTCATAAACACCAAACTTTGTATAAAGACTAGGATAATTATAAAAAAGCTTACAATTGCAATTTTTTGGGATATTTTTAGTCGTTGCCACCAAGAATAACGTTCGTCAACATTGCTTTTTAACTTTTCTAAAGTATCAGTTTCTCTAGTATCACGATATTGTTTTGAAGTGGAAAATAGCCAGCCATTTTTAATTTTGGTAAATATGTATTTGAAAAATTTACCAATCATTTTGAAAAATAAAGTAATTAAACTCAATAAATACAAGATTTTTTTGACAGGGCTTAGTTTTTTGACCACAGCCATATCTACTTCATATTTGGTACGGGCAGATTTTGTTTTTTTAGCTTTGGCTGGTGCACGCCGATCTTCAACAATTATTTCCTCATCTGATTCTTTAGTATCTATATCTAGTTGTTGTTGATCATGGATTTCTTCAGGTGTAATTTCTACATCACGAGCCGTGACTTTTTTGATAAATAAAGAATTAAAAGATACAAAGTCAGGAACAGATTCTAATAATTCTTGTGTTTTGATAATAGCACCAGAAGGTGTAAAATGTGTGACTAGTTGTTTTATTTTTTCTTCAGAAATATAATCAAATAAGGAGTCAGTAGAAACCACCAAAACATCACCAGCATCTAATTGTCCACTAATAATATTGGAAAAAACTTTGGCTGGATTGATTTTTGTACTTTTTTCTAAGATTGGTGTGCATTTATTGCTATGCATCAAGATCGCGTTCATATTACCCAAGCCCGCTAGATATATATTATCTTTATAAAAAATACCAACTACCAGATCAAGTGTTGATATCCAGTTATTTATCTTGGTATTTGCACTGAGTTCTGGTAATAATTTGTTTAGTTCTTGGAGGATTTCTTCTAGTAAGATTTCAGGGTCTGGTTGATTACTAGTATCAAAAAAAGTCCCTATTTGATTGACAATTTCATCAATTAGGGGTTGTTGATCAAGCTTAATTTTTGGGAGTTCTATCAATAAAAATAGGCGACCATGATCAGGTGAATCACTAATATATGTCTCAGATAGTTCACGAGCATTGATATGATCATGAATAAATAATTTGTGATATTTTAGTTCAGCCATTTTACTTTTGCTTCAAATAATATTATACTATATTTAAGCTCCAAAGTAAATGGATTTTTTTATGCTTGAACAAATATTTAGTTCAATAGCTCGCACCAAAATTTTAAAGTTTTTTTGTGTTCATCCACACGATAAGTTTTTTATCCGTGAATTAGCCAGACGTCTTGGTTTGCAGCTCAATTCTATCAGAAGAGAGCTTGATAATCTTGAGAAGTTTGGTTTTTTAAATTCTGAAGAGCATCAAGGTAAAAAGTATTATGGTGCTAATAGTGACTTTGCTTTAATGCCAGAGCTTAAAAATTTGGTTTTCAAAGCTTTGACTTTAGAAGAAATGAATATTGCTGACAAGATGTCAAAAATTGTTGGTTTGAAGTTATTAGTTTTTACTGGTGTGATTACCAATTCTTCTGCCAAAACTGATGTCTTGATAGTTGGTAAAGTTAATAAAAAAGATTTTGAAAAGCATCTAAAGAAAATTGCTGAAGGCCTGCCAGATGATTTACGTTATACCTTTTTACCTTTAAATGATTACCTTTATCGTTTAGAAGTTACTGATAAGTTTATTTATGACATCTGGGCTCAAGAACATATTGTGGTTGTGGATAAGATTAGTGCAAAAATTAAAGAAAAAAAGCAATTGGACCTAAATTTAAGAGGTTTTAGTAAGTAATTAATCAAAAAAATATATGAATCCAGAAAAAATGCCCTCAGAAGTAGATCAAGAGGCACTAGGAGAGGAATTGTCCGAAGAAGTCAAAGCTGCTCGAGCAGCTGTTATTCATGATATGGAGCATCCTGATGAAGAACCAGCACCTGTTCAATCTTCTAAAGAAACATTAATGCCTGATATTTCTTCAGGGCCAGGTTCTGACCTTGAAGAAGCTAAAAGAATGGTAGCCAAAGAAATGGAATCCGGCATGGCCGCTAAGGGCATAGAGGAAGAAAAATAAACTATGACTTTAATTTTAAATATTTTAGATAAGCACAAAGCTTATTGGTTGTTAGCTGATGGTCAAGAAATAAAATACAACCATAATTTTGCTTTGCTGCGAGGTGAAGAAAAAATCTTGCAAGAACTTGATATTTTTTTGCATAAAAATAATCTAAAATTAAATAATATTAAAAATATTATACTATTAGCAGGGGATATAAGTATGACCCAAATCAAAGTAGTAACTGCTATGATCAATACTTTGGGTTGGCAATTGGATATTCCAGTAAGTGCTAGCTTCAATTATCAAGGAGATTTTGAATCTGCTTGGCAGAGAAATATAAAGATTTTGCAAAAAATAAAGCGTTTTATTCCACTTCAAGTTGAATATACACATCGCCCCAATATTACAGCCAGTAAAAAGCAATATGATTTTATAATCAGTAAATAATATAAAAATTAAAATAAATTTATGAAATTATTTAAAAATCAAGCAGGTATCACTGATGTAATTACAGTAGTTATTATAACTAGTATACTTGGGGCTATATTTATAGCTGGAGTATTTGTGTGGAAGGAAGTTGATAAAGCTAGTTTATATAGTTATATTTCTAAAATAGCCGCACCTAGTGATAATGAGGTAAAAAGCGGAGATTATGAAGATAAAATATCATACAGATCTTATGAAAGTCAGGGTGAATTTCTTGAATATACCATTGTAAAAGGAGATACACTTTGGGACATTGCCCAAAAGTACTACGGCTATCCAATTCATTGGACGGACATAACATTAGCAGATGGTAGTAAAGTAGAGAATCATTATCAACTCCAGGAAGGTGTCACAATTTTGGTTCCAAATTATAAATATGAATTAGAAAATTTTCGGGATGGTTATTTTATTGAGAATGGGAAAATAAAGTTTAATAATGTAGAGAATATTATTGAACTGCTAGAGGTTGATGTTGAATCCTTCGTTGTTTTAGAATGCGAGAGTGTTAAAAAATCTAATCCAAACTATTATTATAGTTTAGCATTTCATTGTCCTTTTGCTAAAGACGACAACGATTTATATTATAAAGGAGTTATTGCAGAAACATTTAACGGCGATTTAAATAGTGTAGAAGCTTTAAATAATCTATATATTAAGGATGAGTATAATGTTTATTTTAGAGAATTCACCGATGAGTTTGCTAGCGATATAAAGGTAGTGGAGGGAGCTGATGTGAGTGAATTTGTTATTATTGATACAAAAAGCTACCCTAGTCGTTATGGGAAGGATGATAATAATCTATATTATCGAGGTGAAATAGTCACTGATGAAGATAAGGTAGCTAATTTTTTAAGTAAATATGGCCCTGATGCTGAACCTTTTAATATGCCAGATAATGCAGATCCAGAAACTTTTGAGTTTTTAGGCTTTCAATATTCAAAAGATAAAGATAATGTTTATCACCACAATAGAATAATCAGTAATAATACAGAAGAAGCTGAATATCTAGGCGGTAATTATGTTAGTGATGGTAAAAATATTTTTATTCGTGGTTATGCCACAAATAATTTTGATTTTCAATCTTTTGAGCATTTAAAATATGAGTTTGCAAAGGATAAAAATGGAGTATATAGAAATGCAATAGTTATTGATGGAGCAGATCCAGAAACAATAGAAGTCATAAATAAATGGTATCTAAAAGATGATAAGAATTATTATTTTGTTGAATATAATGATGATAATTTCTCTTTTCAAGATATTGATTATAATAGTTTTGTTATTGTAAGTAAATATTTTACCAAGGATAAAAATTACGTATTCTATAAAGGAGAGATCATGGAAATGGTTGACCTAGAATCATTTGAGTATATAAACGAGTTTTATCAAAAGGATAAGAATTACATATATTATAAAGGGGAAATTATAGAAATCGCAGACACAGAATCATTTATTGTGATTGATAATGCTTATGCAAAGGATAAAAGATATAATTACTTTTTAGGAGAATTACAAACAGAATAATTAGGGTTCCCAACAAAAAGTTCCATTGAATCGCCCACTTGGTGGTTTTTTGGTATAATGAAAATATTAAAATTTCATAAAAAACGCCCTGTTTACAAGATAGGGTGTTTTTTGTTATAGCTTGTGGATAAATAAGTGGGTATTTTTGTTGACATTATGCCTGATAATGGAGTATAATGTATGTAAGTGGAGAAAAGTGGGGAAATAATAAATTTATCTGTGGATAACTATCCATGTTTATAGGTGAATACAAATATAATCTTGATGAAAAAAACCGTTTGGCGTTACCCAGTAAGTTTCGCAAACTTTTTAGTGGTGGAGCAGTTATTACCAAAGGTTTAGATAATTGTTTGTTTATTTATACTAAAAAAGAATGGGACAAGCTTGTAGAAAAACTTGTCAAATTACCGATTAGCCAAGCAAAATCTCGAGCATTTTCTAGGATGATGCTAGCTGGAGCCATGGATGTCAATTTAGATCGTCAGGGTAGAGTAGTTTTACCTGATTATCTCAAGGGTTTTGCTAGTTTAGGAAAAAAAGTTGTGATTGCTGGTTTATACAATCGTTTGGAAGTTTGGGATGAAAAACTATGGGCCAAATACCAACGTGTTTCCGAAAAAGATAGTACTGAAATTTCAGAAGGTTTAGTTGATTTGGGAATTTAATTTATTATGAAAAAATATCAGCATACTAGTGTTTTAAATCTTCAGCTGATTGAACACCTCAAGCCTCAAGCTGGTCAGCATTTTATTGATTGTACTTTGGGAGGCGGAGGACATACTGAAGCGATTTTAAAGAAAAATGCCCCAGATGGCAAAGTTTTGGCTCTAGATTTGGACCCGGATGCTATCAAGGCTAATCAAGAACTTTTACAAAAATACAAAAACAGATTAATTGTGGAACAGGCCAATTTTGCTGATTTGCAGACAATATATAAGAAACACAAAGACAAATTACCAACTATTGCAGGCATTATTGCTGACCTGGGTGTTTCTTCTTGGCATTTTGATCAAGCGAATCGGGGTTTCTCTTTCAAGGATCATGGCCCACTGGATATGAGATTTGACCCCGATACGCAGTCTTTGACTGCCTCTGAAATTGTCCTGACCTGGCCACAAGATAAATTAGAAAAAATATTCCGCGAGTATGGCGACATCAAACAAGCCAAGAAATTGGCTACAGGCTTAGTTGCCTGGAGAAAAACACAGATAAAACAAAAACAAACCTGCCCGCCCTTCTGCGAAGGAAGCAGGCGGGAGCCCATAAAAACTTCCATGCTTGTCGACGTCATACTCCGGATATTTAATATATCAGATAATAAATTAAAAAGTTTTAAGATTCATCCTGCTACTAGAGTCTGGCAAGCTCTGCGTATAGCTACCAATCAAGAAATAGATAAAATACAAACCATGCTACCGCAAGCTTTTGATATTTTGATGTCAGGTGGATATCTGGCTATTATCAGTTTTCATTCTTTAGAAGATCGTACTGTTAAGCAATATTTCAAAGAATTGACCAAAAACTGTCATTGCCCATCAGAAAGTCCTACTTGTACTTGCGATGGACCAGTTGCTAAATTAATTAATAAAAAAATAAAAGCAAGTGATGAAGAGAAGACTAACAATCCACGTAGTCGCAGTGCTATTTTAAGAGTTATTCAAAAAATATAAAATAAAAATAAAATATGAAAAAATTAAACGACATTTTACAAACGATCAAAAAATATAATATTTTTATGATTGTAATGTTTGTTGCTATCTGGATGGGTATCTTGGTATCAAATAATTATTCCAACCATCAAAACATGAGTCGTAATCAACTCAATAAAGATATCCGAGTATTTGAAGATGATTTGCGCTTATTAAATACTACAGTTAGTGAATTACAAACTACAGAAAGAGTAGAAAAAGAAAGTCAAAGATTGGATTTAGTCAAAATTCAAGCAGATGATATTATGTATCTACACATTGCTAATGACAAAGTCGCTCTGAGATAAAAATAAATTTGTACAATCTATGAACTATTTCGCAAGTACCAGTTTGGTTATTTCAAATTTTAGAATTAATGCCCTTTTGGGCGTTATTTTTTTGCTGGTCTTGGGTATTATTGGCCGACTTTTTTATTTACAGATTTTACAGCATGATTATTATTTGCAGGCTGGCTTGAACCAGCGATCTATCAATCAAGAAATATTACCAGAACGTGGTAGGATTTATGCTTTAGCGAGTGAAGAAACTAGCGACGATCTTTATCCTTTAGCTATCAATCAAGTTTATTATGAAGTTAGTATAAATCCTAGTATTATTACTCATCAGCATAGTTTTATAAGTATTTTTGTTGATGTTTTGGAGATGGAAGAAGATTATGTTTTACCAAAAGTAAAGCAAGACAATGTAGTTTATGAATTAATCGCCAAGGAGATTTCACAAGAACAATACGAAGAATTGCAAGAACATTTTGAAGCTCTACGCTTTAATATTAATAAAGATCTGTCAGAAGATAAGCAAAAGACCAATCTTTCTCAAATAGGTATAAATTTTGTAAAAAATGTCTTACGTTATTATCCTGACAAAGAGATTGGTTCACATATTATTGGATTTTTAGGTTATGGTAATGATGGTTATTCTCGAGTAGGAAAATATGGTTTGGAAGGATATTGGCAAGAAGAATTGGCTGGCATTGGTGGACAATTGAGTGGAGAGACTGATGTGGCTGGTCGTTTGTTGTCAGATAACAATGGATCTTCTGTACAAAATGGTGATGATATTATTTTGACAATTGATCGTAATGTTCAGTATACAGCTTGTAAATCTCTAGAAAAAGCAGTAGCACAATACGATGCTCAAAGTGGTAGTGTGATTATTATGGAAACCAAAACTGGCGCCATCAAAGCTATGTGTAATTATCCTAGCTTTGATCCCAATGAATATAATCTAGTAGAGAGCGGTGATGTTTATAACAATAATACTACTTATTGGAGTTATGAGCCTGGCTCAGTCATGAAAGCAATTGCCATGGCTATAGCCATTGATCAGGGAAAAGTTACACCTGATACAACATACAATGACGAAGGTAAGATAAAGTTTGCTGGTGGCGAAATTATTCGTAATTCTGATCTCAAGGCTCATGGAGTTGTTGATATGAAAGAAATTTTAGCTTCTTCTCTAAACACAGGTATTGTTTTTTCTACTTCAGATATCAATGGCAAAATTTTTGAAGATTATATGAAAAAATTTGGTTTTGGTAAAAAAAGTGGTATAGCTCTTAGTCAAGATTCTAGTGGAAATATAAGCTCTTTGGAAAGTGGTAGTTATATTTATAAAGCAACTGCTTCTTATGGTCAGGGTATTACAGTCACACCATTACAAATGGTCAACTCTATCAATGCTATTGCCAATCGTGGCAATCTTATGCAACCCTATATTGTCAGAGAGATTCGTCATGAAGATGGTCAAACAACTAGTTTTGAGCCTACTACTTTACGTAAAGTGATAACTGATAGTACAGTAGCTCAGATTTCAGCTATGATGGTTCATGTAGTAGACAGTGGTCATGCTGGCAAAGCAGGGGTAGAAGGCTATTATGTAGCTGGCAAGACAGGGACTGCTCAAGTTGCCAATCAAGACACTGGAAAATATGATACTGACAAGACTATTCACAATTTTGTTGGTTTTGCTCCGCATGATGACCCCAAATTTACTATGATTACAAAATTAGATTATCCTACTGCGGCTCGGTTTTCATCTGATACAGCAGCGCCATTATTTGGTGAAATAGCTAGTTTTCTGCTAGAATATTATCAGATTCCACCCAATAAATAATATGCTTAAAATATTGATGATAAAATTGAAGATTTTAGCCAAACTAACGGTCAGAAAATATCAACCGCAAATTATTGCTATTACTGGTTCTGTGGGCAAAACTTCGGCCAAAGAAGCTATTTATTCAGTTTTGGCTGATAATTTTCGAGTACGTCGTAACGTAAAAAATTATAACAACGAAGTTGGTGTACCTTTGACTATTTTAGGCTTTACAGATTCTCCAGGTAAAAATATTTTGAAATGGTCTTGGTACTTTTTAAAGGCTATTAAAAATTTGATTATTAAAAATAAAAGATATCCAGAAGTATTGATTTTGGAAATGGGAGCTGACAAACCAGGGGATATAAGTTATTTGACAAATATTGCCAAACCAAATATTGCTATGATTACAGCGATTGGTCATAGCCATATAGAAGCTTTTGGTAGTATCAAAAATATTTTACAAGAAAAGTCAAAGATTTTGGATAGATTAGAAAAAAACGATTGTGCTATTTTAAATTTTGATGATACAAATTTATCTGATGTGATCAAAAATTATGATGGCAAAATTAAAACTTTTGGACAGAATAAAGATGCTGATGTTTATATTTATAATATTCAAACAGTAAAAAGAAATGATACTTACGGAGTTATTTTTAAATTAAGTCATCAAGGTTCAGAAACACCTATGTGGTTGCCAAATGTTTTGGGATGGCAACATGCAGTAGCTGCGGCCGCGGCAACAGCTGTTGGCTTGGCTCTGGATATGAACTTAGTCGATATCGGTAAAGCTTTAGCAGCTTATCATCCGGCTCGCGGCCGCATGAGAGTCTTGCCTGGTGTCAAAAAATCTTGGCTTATAGATGATACTTATAATGCTTCTCCTGAATCTTCAACTGCAGCTTTAGAGATATTGTCTCAAATGCCTGTTGAGGGACGTAAAATTGCTGTTTTTGGCGATATGCTGGAGTTGGGTAGCCATACAGAAGCTGGACACAATCAGGTAGGTAAAAAGTTGGCTGAACTTAAAATAGATTATTTATTTGTAATTGGAGAAAAATCTCGCGATATTGCTCGTGGTGCCAAAGAAGCTGGAATGTCAGAAGATCATATTTTTCATTTTCCTTTTACTATGGAAGCTGGAGTGTTTTTACAAGAGCGCATGAAAGAATCTGACATTATTTTAATCAAAGGATCTCGTGGATCAAAGATGGAACAAGTGGTTTATGAAATAATGGCTCGTCCTTGGGATGCTAATGATCTATTAGTGGGACCAGTTGAGAAATAATTGACATTGCTTAGTATTTTTGCTAAAAATATTAACCTTGGCCTCTTCGTCTAGTGGTTAGGACGCTAGGTTCTCCCGCCTTCACTAAAGTTTCGGCGGGCAGGCATCCTTACTTTAAAGATATTTTCTTTTGGTTGAGGCCTCTTCGTCTAGTGGTTAGGACGCTAGGTTCTCATCCTAGTAACAGGGGTTCGATTCCCCTAGAGGTCACCAAAAGAAAATATCTTTTCAAAGAGTAATGAGTAAGGGGTTTTTATCCGCCGAAGCTCGAGAGCGAAGGTGGACGATTCCCCGTGGGGTCACCATCCCGCCAACGGCGGGATTGACAAAAATATATCTTAATGATATATTTTTTTGTTAACAGAGATCTTTACCACAACAAGGAGAAAGAGATGGATGCCTTGGAATTTCTATCTATCAAGGTTGTGGAAAAATTACAAGCTCAAGGCTTGTTTTTAACCACAATAGAGTCATGTACTGGTGGTGGTGTGGCTAATGCTATTACCAACGTAGTTGGTGCTAGTGAAGTCATGGCTCAAGCTTTTGTGACTTATTCCAATGAAGCTAAAATTGCTCTAGGTGTACCGGCTAGAGTAATAGAAGAGCACACTGTTTACTCAAAACAAACAGCTGCAGCCATGGCTTGGATTGCTATAGCTGAAGCAGTTAAAGCTGATGTAGCGATAGCTATCACTGGTAGTCTTTCTCGAGTTGATCCAGCCAATGACAAAGCCTCTGAACCGGGTGTGGTTTATATTGCTGTGGCTTTGAAAGATGATAAAATCAAAGTCGAGGAACTAAGGCTCGTAGAGGAGCCAACTTTGCTTGGTAATGATTCTCGACTAGAAAACATGGTTCGTAGACGCGAGCTTGCCAAGCGGTTAATCATTGCCAAAGCTCTGCAGATGCTGGTAGATTTTCTCCCTGCTTCGCCGTAATTTCAGTGAGGCGAGTAGTTTTCAAAAATAAAACCCTGTATAAAATATTAACAGGGTTTTTGTTTTGAAAATAAAAAACCCATTGAGTCAAGCTCAACGGGTTCTTGGTAAAGATCTGGTTCGTCTTCTATCAGGTAGGCCTTGATATAGACCGTACTGATCACTTCGTCAGTGTCTCGATCCCGGACTTCGAGACGATAGTCACCAGTGGCAATAGGAAAGCGCCATTGGTCATGAACATCGTCTTTATGGAAGCCATTCTTGTAGACCTTGACCCAGTAAGCATCATGATCACCTACATAGATTTGAGGTCGGGGTTGGGAAACAACATTGCCGTCAAACGGCAAATAAAGAGTTTCACCATTGTCCAGCCAAAAAATCTCAACTGGCCAATCGTGAGCACTGACTTTGACGAACACAGTTTGAGGGTTGTCTCGCAGAACGACATAGCTATTCCAGATCACTTTTTTGATAGCAATGACACTAGCCGCGAGAATCAGCAGAGTTATGAGGAATCGTTTCATTTCTCTCACCTCACTTTGTATCGAACAAAACATCAGGATAATAGCATATATTTGCTATTTTGTCAACCTGCCTACTGGCAGATAAATAATAAAAACCCCTAGTGTAAAACTAGGGGTTGTAAAACCTTTACCACTCCAGAGCTCGTAAAAGACCTCTGGCTTTGTTGCGGAAAACTTTCTGCAAGGATTCAGGCAGATTTGTCTGATCTTGCAAGAAAGCAATGAACCAATCAGGACAAGCCGTAGAAGTGACACTGTCAATCAATGAAGCTAATCTGGCATCGATTTGCCGAATGATTGTTTCATCAGATTGACTGTTACGCATATCCATGAGCTGCTCCCAATCAATGGATTGTTGGATAGCAGTAGGCAGGATTTGCGTTATACGATTCTGGATCAATGTATGCATCTCAGAATCAGTGGGTTCCTTATTGGCCATCTTCTTGAGTCCATCCCAATCAGATATTCTGGACAAGACTTCCATTTGGCAAGCCTTGATCAGTACAGCTGCTTGGGAGTCAGCTTTGACGTGAGACATCATTGACCTGAGCTCGCTCCAATCATTGATCTGATGAAGCATGTTGGGCAAGATTTCAGCTATGCGAGCTTCGATTAGCTCGGCAGCCTGAGAATCATCAGAGGTTTCAGACTTCCATTCCACCAACTCAAGCCAGTCAGAGACCTGATAGAGCATATTGGGCAGGATTTGTGCCATGCGATTATCAAAGGCCGAATTGACCTTTTCATTATCACTAGGCAGTTTTTCCTGCAGTCCTCTGAGATTGTCCCAGTCAGAGATCTCAGTCAATTGCTGAGGCAATGCCTCAGCTACGCGAGCTAGGATCAGATTACTGAGATCTTCTTCATCCTCATTGTCTTCGTAGAGGTCAAAGAGCTCATCCCAATCAGAGATCTCAGCTAGGATTTCAGTCATGCGAGCTAGGATGAATGATAAAAATTGAGGCTCTTCATCAAATTCATCCCAAATTGCCTTGACTTCATTCCATTCGGATTTTTCGGCCAAGGTCTGAGAGCAGATTTCAAGCGAACGAGCTTTGATTGCAGCCAACAAGTCGCTACGCTTATAGTCTTCAAGGTCACCCCAGATTTCTTGGAGCTCATCCCAATCGCTCATGGTTTGAAGCACTGCCTTCATGCGAGCTTCCATGATATCCAAGATAGGTTTATCTTCGATGTCACCCCAGATTTCTTGGAGCTCATCCCAGTCAGATTCTTCGGCCCAGATTTCGGCCAGACGAGCTTCAATGAGTTTGAGATTGTCAGAATCACTATCAGCTTCGTCCCAGAGTTCTACCAAATTTTCCCAGTCAGAAATATTTGGTAGCACTTGAGGAAGTATTTCTTGGATACAAGCATTGACCATTGTCTCAATCTCACCCTCATCTTCGACTTCTTCTTTGATGTCTGAGATTTCATCCCAATCAGTCATGGTCGAAATCACTGCTTTCATGCGAGTTTGAATGACATCCAAAAGAGGGTCATCATCGATGTCATCCCAGATATCCTTGAGTTCTTCCCAGTCAGAGATTTCAGCCCAGATTTCAGCCAGACGAGCTTCAATCAAGCTACGATTTTCAGATTTGTGATCAGTATCATCCCAGATTTCTACCAACTCTTTCCAGTCAGAAATATTTGGCAAAGCACTAGGCAGAATTTCATTCATCCGAGCTTCGATTAAGTGTTCGGCCTGGGTATCTTCCTCAGCATCCTCCCAGAGTTGTTTTAGTTCATTCCAGTCAGAGACAGCTTGAATGATTTCTTTCATGCGAGCTGCACTCAGTTCTTCAGCTTTGGAATCTTGACCTGCATTGCCCCATATACCCGACAACTCATATAGATCAGATTCTTCAGCCAGAACTTCAACTAGACGAATTTCGATGAGATTGCGTTTGTCAGAACCTTCATCAGCATTTTCCCACATCTCGTAGAGCTCATCCCAGTCAGATATTTCTGGCAAAGCACTGGGCAAGACTTCAGTCATTCTAGTCAAGATTAACTGATGAAAATCTGAATTTTCATCAGATTCATTTTTGACCTTGTTGAGTTGTTCCCAGTTAGAGACAGTAGGTAGGATTTGGACTATACGAGCTTCGCTGAGCTCTTCTGGCTTTGTACCAACGTTAGTGGCACACCACATATCGTAAAGCTCGTCCCAGTCATCAGTTGCAGCCAAAATCTCTATCAGGCGAGCTTCAGCCTGCTGTTCTTGCTGAGTATTACGTGTAAGTGATGTCATTAATTTACAGAGTTCTTTCCAGTCAGAAATAGAGCCTATATCCAAAGGCTCTGGCACTGGAGGTGGATCTTGCTCCAAGAAATCACGCAATAAGGCGGTTAATTCCTTTTTTTCCATGGTTTCTTCCTTGGTTAAGGGGTTTTTAAAGAACGGTCAAAATAATCTGATGAATTTAGCATTTTTACCTATATTTGTCAATGTTGTTTATTATTCAATATTCTTGACATAAGTCTATATTTCTGCTATTATCTTGGAGTATTTAAATTTTATAAATCTATGAAAGCAGTAATAAAAACCGGTGGAAAACAATACTTAGTCAAAGCAGGTGATGTTTTGAAAATAGAAAAATTGCCAGAACCAAAGTCTGGTAAGAAAATCGTCTTTGACGAAGTTTTGTTAGTAGTAGATAAAGATAATCCAACTATCGGAAAACCAAAAGTAGCCAAGGCCAAAGTAGAGGCTACTTTAGTTAGAAATCTTAAAGAAAAAAAGATAGATGTCTTAAAATATAAAAACAAGACTCGTTATCATAAGAGTTATGGACATCGTCAACAAAAGACTGAAATCAAAATTGATAAAATTTTAGTATAAATTATCTCAAAAGCCGGCCCCGGGAAAAGCCGCCGGGTTTTTTTTTTTTTTTTAAAATTTTATATTTTTTTATTGAGAGGGCCGAGTAACTTCATCAGTATATTCTATATTGGCACCCATTGGTATGCCGCGAGCTAGTTGAGATATTTTGATGTCATAATCTTTGAGTAATTTGGTCAGATAAATAGTAGTAGCTTCTCCTTCCATACTTTGATCAAGTGCCAAGATGATTTCTTGTACACCGTTTCTGTCTATACGTTTGATTAATTCTTTTATTTTTAATTTATCAGGAGTGATGCCCTCCAAAGGACTAAGTAGGCCATTGAGTAAATGATAAGTGCCATCAAATTCACCAGTTTTTTCTACAGCATCGACATCTTGATTATGAGCTACTACACATATTATTGATTGTTCACGATGAGGGTCATTACAAATACTACATAAACCATCGTCAGTTAGATTGAAACACTGGGGACAAAAATGAACTAGCTTACCAGCATTGTCTAGAGCTTGGGCAAAACTTTTGATATCTTCTTTGTTATGTAATAAATTAAAAACTAGCCTGGTGGCTACTTTAGGGCCAATCCCAGGCAGTTTATCAAATTCAGCAATAAGTTTTTGGATAAAATCCGGTAAATGTTTCACTTGATTTTTAATTATTTCATCAAACTGTCCAAGCCACCCATTTGTTGCATTTTCATGGCCATTTTGCGTTGGACTTTTTTGATAGCATCAGCTATTGCTTCTTGGATATATTTTTCCAAGTCTTTTTTCTTATCTAGAGCAATATATTCGTCTTTGAGTGTTAAAGATTGAATAGTTTGATTGCCATCCATGACTATTTTGACAGCTTTGTTTTCTACTTCAATACTTTCTTCAGCCATTACATTTTTGATAGTATTAGCTTGTTTACGTAGATCATTGTATTGTTTTAGTTTACCAATCATTTTATTTTTTTATTAAATTAATTATTTTATTTGTTATGCCGGACTTGATCCGGTATCTAGTTTGATTAGATCCTTAAATAAATTCAGGATGACAGGGGTTTTATGGTTGTGGTTGCCAACCAGGTTGGGTTGGTATTGGTTGATCTTTTGGGCCAGGTATAGGAATATCAGTAGCTGTGTCTTCTGGACTTGGAGTTGGAACTTGAGTTTGAGCTTGATATTGGGCGTCTAGATTCTTAAATGATACTTTATTTTCGTCAAAAAATAAACGTACCAAACCAGTTGGACCATTACGATGTTTGTCTATATGGATTTCGGCAATATTTTTTTCTTCTTCAGGACAATCACGAGATTTATCTTTGGCCCGACGATAAATAAACATAACAATATCAGCGTCTTGTTCAATAGCACCAGATTCACGTAAGTCAGCTAATTTTGGTATGGATGGACTACGATTTTCTACAGCTCTAGATAGTTGAGATAAAGCCAGAACTGGGACATCTAACTCACGAGCAATTTGTTTGAGAGCACGAGATATTTCAGATATTTCTTGGACCCGACTTTCTGAACGACCGCCGCCATCCATCAATTGGAGATAATCAACTACCAAAAATCCTAGATTGTGTTCCATTTTAAGTCGACGAGCTTTGGTCCTTATTTCCATGACATTGGCATTAGGGGAGTCATCGATAAAAATTGGTGCTTCAGACAAAACACCCATTGCTCGACCAATGCGTGGAAAATCATCATCTTCTTCTCTGTCAGATAGTTTACCAGTACGCATTTTCCAAAGATCTACTTCTGCTTCTGAAGCTAAAAATCTATCTACTAGTTGTTCTTTTGACATTTCTAGAGAAAAGACACCAACCGGTACTTTGGATTTGACTGCAATATTGCGAACTATATCTAGAGCTAAGGTTGTCTTACCAAGTGAAGGGCGAGCTGCTAGGATTACTAGGTCAGATTTTTGCAGACCAGATAGCAATTTGTCCAAGTCATTGTAGCCAGTAGGAATACCACGAGTAGCTTGACCGCCAGATTTGTGTAATTCATCAATACGATTAAAAGTATCTGACAAGACAGATTTGATTGGGATAAAGTTTTTCTTTAAAGATTCTTGGGAAATAGAAAAAAGTTTTTGTTCTGCTTTATCAAGTAATTTAGCGACATCTTCTTCTTCAGAAAAGCTATACTCAGATATTTGTGAGGCGGCTTGCTCTAGTTTTCTTAGAGTAGATTTTTTCTTGATAATATTGGCATAAGATACTACATGAGAACTATTGGGTACAGCGGCTGTCAATTCTGCTAGATAAGATTTACCCCCGATTGCTTCTAGTTGTTTTTTTTCGGCCAAGCGATTGCCGATTGATAAAATATCGATAGGCTCATGCTTTTCAAACATATCTAAAATAGCTTGGAAAATCATAGCATGAACATCTCTATAAAAATTGTCAGGACGTAAAATATCGCCAATCTTGATAATTGACTCTTTATCTAGCAATAGACAGCCCAATAGACTGGCTTCTGCTTCTAGGTTTTGTGGCGGGATTTTAGCCATAAGTTTTACTTTGTAGAGTTAGCTTAGCTTATTTAACTCAAATTTTCAAGCTAAATTATATACAGTTTATACCCATATAAAATAAAGAAAAAAACCCGCCCTCCGTAGCTTTATGCGTAGGATGAGCGGGCTTTATTTTCCAAACAAGTCACCTTGTTTGTAAAAGGGTGAGTTGCGGATTTTGGCCACAAAGTCTCCGCCTGTTTGGGTGATAGGCTGTTGAGCAAAGGGGATCGGCTGCTGAGTGGGCATGATTCTATCCAGTTTGATGTTACGGTGTTTGGCAAACAGGGCTTGAGGTGTAGGATGTTGTTTTAGCTCCCACTGACGGCATTCATCAAAAAACTGACAAAAGCGACAATGGCTACCGCGAGGCAGGCGGGGAGTGATGTCACCAGTCAGGATATCATCTTCGCTAAAAAAGCGAAATTGAGTGATGATTTCCCGATGCACTTCTTGACCAGTCAAGATAGCTCGGAAATATTCAGAAGCCTCTAGCATATAATACAGCAACATGCCAAAGTCATTGTCAGCACGCAGAGGAGCATCTTGATAATCATCTTGCCAATAGCTGTAGATCTGCAATTCAGACAAAGGCTGATTATCACCAATTTTTGTCCGGAGATAGTATTGATAGGCTAGCTGATAGATAGTCAGCTGTAAGCCAGTCTCTAAATCATGCCGAGAATGCGGCGCGCCTTTATAATCTAGGATAACTGCGCCATCAGCAGTTAGATCCAGGCGATCGATCACGCCAGTCAATGTCATGCCGTGCCACTTAAAAGTAAAACGGCGTTCATTGAAGCGGGGTGTACCATCCATGCGCATTTCATGAAATCTCTCAAAAAAGTTTTTCAAGATATTCCAGCCTGAGCCAAACATCTTGCCTTGCTGGTCAGTATCTTTCCAAGTGACTTCCATTGGGTCAGAACTCATACTACTAAAACCGTGATGACCTTGGATAGCTCGCCACCAAAAACCTTTCCAGACCCCCAAGAATTTTTCCACTTCTTGATAGGGATAATTACCAGTTGTTTTGTGTGGCGTGAAAAAGCGTTGAAACATATAGTGCAAGGCTTGCCCTAGGGCAGCCAAGGGGTTTTGTGGTTTAGGTACACGTAAGATATGACTATAAAAGCCCCGCAAAGGGCAAGCCATAGCTGCCGACAATTTTGTCGCACTCCACTTTTCCCAAGCAGCTTCTGCTTTTTGGATTCTGCGTGGCATTTTTACCCTCCTTGGTTTTTTAAGGTACTTTGATGCTTGTTTAGATTATTAGCTATGCAGTTTTTTGTCAAACAAAAAACCCTGCCCGCCAGTGCGTTTGCACGGCGAGGCAGGGTAAAGTTTAATCGTTGCTGACCAAGCGCAGGTGCGGATGAGGATCTTCAGGAGAATCCTTGTCTCGCAAAAATTCTTCCCAGATTGCTAGTTCGTCCTGTAAAAAGTGATAAGTCACTCGCGTGGCTCTGTCAGTCAATTGTGGTAGGGCGGTGGCAATGTTGACTAGATGATTGACACGGCCAAATTCAGGATTAGTCCAAGCAGCAGGATCAGATTCAGAACCAAGAGAGGTCTCTACTACGTAGAGAGCGTGGATGCCGACCATTTCGCGGACAGCTAGAGGATATTGATGTTGTTCATCTTTGATGATGGTCATCAAATCTTTGAATCTAGCTTTGTTATAAAAAGCTTTGACTAATTGTGTGACAGTATCGTGATCAGGACGCTTGAGGACTTGCATGAGCATACCAAGGCTCATAGCTTTGTAACTACGACTAGCTTTATGCCTTTTGGGAGATGATTTTACCCGGTGGCAAAAAGCAAGAAATCTTTTCATTTTGCCTCCTGTTGTTTGTCAGTTGATGATTGAATGTACTTGTGGGATTAGAGGAGTATAGTATATTTTTAATATTTTGTCAACACGTAAAGCTACTTCGTAGTCACGTGTTTTCAATAAATAAAAAAACAGTCAGAAGACTGAGTTTTTATATTTGTGGCGTGCCACGTGATAAGCGTAGCGAATTTTACGTGGTGCGCCCACTAGGATTCGAACCTAGGACCATCAGCTTAAAAGGCTGCTGCTCTACCGGGCTGAGCTATAGGCGCCTAAATAACGGGATTATTATATGTTATTTTAGTTATATTGTCAATATATATAGTTATAAAACCCCGCCCCCGCTCCGCGGGGGCGGGGTAAAACACACAATTACATTACATCAGGAGCTTCTATACCCAATAATTCAAGGCCAGATTTCAAGACTTGCTTGGTCTGAGAACATAAATGCAATCTAATATTCTTAAGATTTTCATTGTCAGCTTGTAAGACAGAGTGATGCTGATAAAAATTATTAAAATTTTTGGCAAGTTCAAATAAATACTGGGTCAGATTACTAGGATTATAGTTTATAGCTGTATCTTGGATAGTTTTTGGGAATTCCAACAATAATTTGGCAAGTTTATTTTCTTCAGCATTAAATTCAACAGAAAAATCTAGTTTATTTAGTTTTTGGATTTTTTTAGTTTTATTCAAAATATTAGCTATTCTAGCATGAGTGTATTGAATAAATGTCCCAGTGTAGCCATCAAAAGAAATTGAAGATTCAGGATTATAAATAATATTTTTTTGTGGATTGGTACCTAGCATAAAAAATTTCAAAGCACCAAGCCCGACATGTTCAGCGATTTGTTCTGGATTTTTATTTTTAGATTCTACTTTTTTGGCAGCTTGTTCCATGATTTCTTTGGCCTTGGCATTCATTTCATCCATAATATCATCAGCATCAGCAGTTTTGCCTTCACGGGATTTGATCTTGCCATCAGGCATATTTACCATGCCATAAGACAGATGGTGTAGATTATTTGCCCAATCAAAACCAAGTTTTTGTAAAGCCAAAAACAAAGCTTTGAAATGATAATCTTGTTCATTGGCTACTACATAGATAGCTTGATCAAATTTGTGTTCGTCATAACGTTGTTTTGCTAAGCCCAGATCTTGAGTAATATAGACAGAAGTGCCGTCACCTCTAAGTACTAATTTTTCATCAAGACCATCTTTGCTTAGATCTACCCATACAGAGCTATCTTCTTTTTTGAAAAAGGCTTTTTTATCAAGTCCTAATTCAACCAGATCTTTGCCTAGTAGATAAGTATCACTTTCATAGTATTCTTTATCAAATTTGATGCCCAATCTGTCATAAGTAATTTTATAACCATCATAGACCCATTGATTCATGGTTTGCCAAAGCTGCTTGGTATCTTTGTCATTAGCTTCCCATTTTTTGAGCAGCTCGCGAGCTTCTTGCATGAGAGGAGATTGAGCTATAAACTCATCTTCAGTTTTTCGTCTAGTCAAATTATCTAATTCAGATAAATTTATATTTTTTTCAGAATAATATTTGTTTTCTTCGGCTTTCAAAGCTTGTCCAAATTTGACATAGTATTTGCCAACCAAGTGATCGCCTTTGATACCACTTGACTTTGGTGTTTCATTGTTGCTCCATTTTTGCCAAGCCAGCATGCTTTTCATAATATGAATACCTCTGTCATTGATAATATTGACAGGAATAGTTTTAAAACCAGCGGCATTATAAATGTTGACCAAGGCTTGGCCCAAAATATTATTTCTCAGATGACCAATATGTTGAGGTTTGTTGGTATTTGGTCCAGAAAATTCTAAAACAACTTTTTTGTTGTTTCCAAAATCTGTTTGGCCATAATTTTTATTTTTATCGATTTCAGACAAGACTGCCTCTAGCCAAGCGCCCTTATTTAAAAATAAATTAAGATAAGGTCCAGCAGCTTGAGTTTTGTTTATTAGTTTATTAGCTTGAAAATTGTCAGCCAAATATTGAGCAGCTTCTATAGGATTTTTGCCAAGTTTAAAACAAGCAAAAGCATAATCACCGAGTTTTTCTTCCGGTGGTAAATCAAGTTCAAAATTATTGATATTTATATCAACTTGTAAAATATTTTTGATATTATCAGCAATATTTTGTTTTATAATATTTATTATTTCCATGCTCTTTATTTTACTCTAAATTATATAAAAATCAAGCTTTTTATGTTATAATATAGTCATGCCAAAAACAAATATTAATTGGTACGGTTTGAGTTCTGTTCAGGTTCTCAAAAAGTTGAATACAACTAAAAAAGGTTTGACTTCTCATGAGGCAGTCAAACGCTTAGAAAAATATGGATCAAATAGGTTAGCACAAAGCCGTAAATTTTCAGCTTGGCGTCTTTTTATTTTCCAATTTAAGAGTGCCATGGTTTATATTTTATTGGTAGCTGGAATGATTAGTTTGTTATTTGGTGAATTTGTTGATGCTTATGTTATTTTAGCAGCAGTACTTATCAATGTAGTAGTTGGATTTATTCAGGAGTATAAAGCTAATCAATCTTTGGAAAAACTTAATCAAGTTGTCAAAAGAGAATCTTTGGTAATTCGTGATGATCATGAAAGTAAAATAGAAGTCAAAGACTTGGTACCAGGTGATATAATTGTATTGGAATCCGGTGCTAGAGTACCAGCTGATGTGCGTTTGTTGCAGGTCAATAGTTTGGAAATCAATGAAGCTAATTTAACTGGAGAATCAGTGCCAGTAAAAAAGCATGTCAGAGTTGTAGACAAAGAAACTTTGTTAGCAGAACGCAAGAATATGGCTTTTATGGGTACTCTAGTAGTAGAAGGAAGAGGAATGGCTGTAGTTTGTCAAACTGGTTTAGATACAGAGATTGGTCAGATCACTGTCATGCTCAAAGAAACAGAGGATGAACAAACTCCATTACAGAAAAAATTAAATGTTTTTGCCAAATTTATTACTAAGGTAGTTTTAGGAATTGCCTTACTTTTATTTATATTAGGTGTTATCGAGGGGCATGCTTGGGCTGAGATGTTTACTTTGGCTGTAGCAGTAGCTGTTTCGGCTATTCCTGAAGGCTTGGTGATTGGCATGACTATGATTTTGACGGTTGGTATGAAGCGTATTCTGAAAAATAATGGCCTGGTACGAAAATTAGTTTCAGCTGAAACTCTAGGATCCACTACTGTGATTTGTACTGACAAAACTGGTACTTTGACAGAAGGAGAGATGAGAATTACTCAGATTGTGACAGCCAATAATCATTCTGATCTAGCTGTGCAGTCTTTGAAAGATATTGAGATCGACAAAGAAACAGAGATGTTGATGCAAGTTGCTTGGTTGTGCAATGATGCAGTGGTTGAAAATCCTGACAACTTTGTAGATTATTGGTCAATTATTGGTAGTCCAACTGAAAAAGCTTTATTATTATTTGGTGGGCAGAATTCAGTTATTAGAGATTTATCCAAAGAATATCATCGTTTAGAAGAAATACCTTTTGATTCAGAACGCAAATACATGGTTACTCGACATTCTTATGATAAGACTCATGATATTATTTTTGTTAAAGGCGCTCCAGAAAAGATTTTGAATTTTTCTAGTAAATATCTCAACAAAAATAAAGCCACTAAATTAACAAAAGCCAAACACGATACTTTTTCAGAACAATGGGAATCATTGAGTAAAAAAGGATTAAGAGTTTTGGCTGGTTCTTATAAATTGGTTCCCAAGACTATGAAGGGCTTGGAAACTTGTAAAGAGCGGCCGCGTGATATGATTATGGCTGGTATTTGGGGATTGTCTGATCCTTTGCGACCTGAAACCAAAGAAACTATTCAAGATACTTGGAAAGCTGGTATTCGAACTGTTATTATTACTGGTGATAATAAATTTACAGCCCGAAGCATTGCAACTGATTTAGGGATAGATACTGATAAAAATTCAGTAGTAACTGGGGATGAGTTATTAAAAATGTCTGATGAACAATTAGATCAAAAAATTACTGGTATCAAAGTTTATGCTCGAGTTACTCCAGGGGACAAATTAAGGATTATTAAAGCTTGGCAAAAGAGAGGAGAGGTGGTGTCGATGACTGGTGATGGCGTCAATGATGCTCCAGCTCTCAAAGCAGCTGATGTAGGTGTAGTAGTTTCTTCTGGTTCTGATGTAGCCAAAGAAACAGCTGATCTAGTCTTGCTAGACAATAATTTCAAAACTATTGTCATGGCCATCAAACAGGGCCGAGTTATTTTTGCTAATATAAAAAAAGTTATTTTATATTTATTGTCTGATAGTTTTTCTGAACTGATGATTATAGTTGGGAGTTTGATTATGAGACTTCCTTTGCCAATTTTGACAGCGCAAATTTTGTGGGTCAACCTAGTCAATGATTCTTTGCCGGCCTTGTCTCTGACTATGGAACCAGAGGAAAAAGAAATCATGAATAAAAAGCCACGCCGTCAGACAAAACTATTGGATTTTGAAAATAAGTTTTTGATCATTACTATTAGTTTGATTACTGGTGCTACTAGTCTGTTTATCTTTTGGTATGTCTTACAAAAAACTGGTGATGAAGTTTTGGCTCGAACAGCTGCTTTTACAGATTTGGGTATTGATAGTTTGATTTATGTTTTTAGTATCAAGAGTTTGGATAAACCAATTTTCAAATACAATCCTTTTAAAAATAAATATTTGAATATTTCAGTTGTAATTGGTTTCCTATTGCAATTATCAGCTGTATATTTACCATTTTTAAACAAAGCTTTACAGACCAAACCTTTGCAATGGCCACAGTGGCAAGTGATTCTGATATTAGTAATTTTTAATATTGTGATGATAGAAATTATTAAATCTTTGTTTATATATTTTCAAAAAAGAAAAAAGAAAAATTGACATAACATAAAATAATAGATTAAGATAAAAATAGAGTATATTTTGTCCTTTCACTGCAAAGGAGAGTCTGATGTCTATTGAATTTAAAGATGTTTCAGATGGCGTTGTGGATGTGGAAGTTGACGGTCAGCGCATTGGCCGTATTATCAAAGGCATTGGTCTTGATCTTGGACCAATGTACCAGCACCATCACGTTGGTTTGCTTCCTGACATTTTGCAGAAAATTACTGATAAAACCGCAGAAGTCCAAGCTGCGTAAGCCCCAATCTTTGGGGCTTTTTGTTTTAGGTTCTCCCCCTTGGTAAGGCTTCGGCCGTGAGCTCAGCCGAACGGGGGAATTAGTGGGGGTAGTTGACAAAGTATATAAATAATGGTAGTTTCAATTATTCATTCGTACTTTGACAAACCGTACTAAAAGGAGGCAAATCATGCCAAAAGATGTAGTTTTTTCCGGTTCAGTCCGGGAATGTTTGCTTCACTATGGCAATAATTTGCCTGACAAAGGTGGAAAACGTTCCCCAGAAGCACGTCAACCAATGGCGGAGTTTGTTGCTTGTGACAACTATTTGATTTATCGTTGGCTCAACGATGAACATATGCCAATTGGTGAAAATCTGCTGCGAGTTATGACTTGGTTGACTACTCAGGGCTATGCAATCACTGAGTGGGAAAAGTTGCCCAAGCTAGCTCAAAAACTGATTTTAGTTTTGGCTTACAAGCTTCGTAGTCTTGATCAAATGCAAGAGGATTTGGGATATAAATCTCGGGACTCTCTGCTGTCTATCTTGCGTGGTGCAAATATGGCATCAGCAAAAATCAAAGCAGCTCATGCTTTGGTTGCTCGTTTTCCGATCAACACAGAAGCAACTAAGGCCGAGATTGTCGAGCTCAATCCAATTTCTGCACCAGTGGATCACCAGCTGATCATTGACTCATTAAGTCATCACATTGATGCGATGTTGCCTTTGGCTAAGCTTGTCCTTTCGAATGAGTTTAGTGTGGAGGAGCGTCGTCAGCTTCGTAAGCAAGCCTCAAATGATGGCTTGCATGCTTTAGCACAGATCCTCAATGGTCTGTGTAGTGCTAAATCTCGAGACCTTGTTTTGCGCAAGCAAGACGCAATAGATGAAGGGAGGTAGATCATGACTCAAGCAGACAAGATAACACCCTTACCGCGCACCCGTCGTGGTCAGAGTGCCTTGGATTTTCACGATGGTCATGTTTTGATGACGGTCGCAGAGACCTATCCCAAGCTTTTAGATGCTCTCTTGGAGATGATTCAAAATCCGATCGATGCGCAAGCACAGCACATCAGGGTTGTGGTCAACCTTCAACGGCACAATGCTATGGTCGAAGACGATGGTAATGGAGCATCTCAGGTCAGGTTTGAAAAGGCTTTGACTCAGGTTTGTCAGACTATGAAAAAAGCTGATAAACTTGGTCAGTTTGGCCGTGGTCTGATTGCTCCTTTGGGGAAATGTAAAGAGTTTACCTTTACCTCTTGTCCCAAGCAAGGAGCATCTCAGGGGTATCTGAGATGGACCTTTGTGACCAAGGATATCGAGGCAATGAAAAACATTGACGGCATTCCTTTTGTGAGTTGCCCCAACCTGTTTTTCTCGAGTAAGAAGCCTGGATCAAAAGGTGGTAGAACCTTTGTACCTTGGCGGACACAGGTCCGTATGACAGGTATTATCAAGGATCGTTTTTTGACCAAGCTGACCTTGAACGAACTTGTTCAAGCCATTTTGGATCGTTATGGTCCGACCATGCGCAAGCGTGGGATCGTGGTGCAAATCGAGCTGACCAATGCTGAGGGTAAAAAGCAAGAGCGTGAAGTTACTGCCAAGGACTTTGAAGGCGAAAAGCTAGATGAAGTCACTATCTCTAAGAAGGATTGTGGAAATACCATTTTCCGTCTCTTCATTGCTCGTCGGACAGCCAAGGGTCGTAAAGGCCGAGTTTCTTTTGGTGATACCAGGAGTGACTTTCGGATCGAAGGCAAAAAGGCCCTCTGGGATTCATTGGCACCATTGATATACGATCACATCATCAAGGCCCTGAAGTCTGGAGTTTTTGAGGGTGAGATCGTCAGTCAGAAGGTTAGGATCCATCCCAGCCGCAACAAGCTGGTGGAAAATGATGCCTTGCTAGATATATGCCTTTGTATAGAAGAGTGGTGGGAGGAAATCGGCCAATACATCATACAAGAAGTACAGGTCGAATCCAAAGAATCACGTTACCAGGAACTTGGTCTGCGTTCACTCAAGGTTATTGAGCAGATTCTCAAGCTCGAAAATTGGAATGATATCCTGGAGCTCTTCAAACGTGGTACAACTGGTAGGGGTCATACTGATCTGCCGGATCATGGTGAGCAAGAGCACAAGTCTCAAGCTGTGGCTGGTGCTGGTGATAAGGGTAAATCCAAAGGTGATTTGCCGCGTGATCGTGGTAAACCTTCAGAAGAAATACCTGGTCATCATCCAGGCACAGTCCAAGGACCAAAGGGTCGACGTCGTAAGATTGTAGCTCGTAGTAGTACTGGGCTTCAGTTTTGCTACGCTGAGATCGGTTCTGATCCTTTTGAGCTTGACAGTACCACTGGTATCCTGACTTTCAATACCAGTCATCGCTATTGGTTTGACTGTGAGGAAAAGGATCGTGCTCTGATGCGCTATCAAGAACAGGTAGCCATGATAGCTTTGTCTTTGTTACGTTTTGAGAGCCTAGGTGGTTACTCAACTGCCAAAGCAGCTATGATGGCTCAGCTGGAGTTGATTGTTTTTCAGATCATGCACGGCGATGTACTCTCTGGCCGCCAGGCCGGTACGTACAAGGGCCGGTAGTACGGTTTCACAACCCCTCTTCTTAGGAAGAGGGGTTTTTATTTTATGAAAAATAACCTCGAAGGTTAAATTTATTTCAACCCGTCGGGTCGATTATTAATTTGCTTTTTAAATCTAATTTTACTAATATAAATAAGTAATATAAATAGCTCTTTTTCTAGGAGGAAAACATGGCTGTAGAATTTAAACCTGCCAAAGTTGGTTTTGGACGTTTAGATGTGACGATCACTGACACCAAGTTTGGTCCCAAGCCTTTTGGTTGGATTAGTCCAGATGTTGGCTATGCCTTGGATGGTACTGTGATTGTTGGACACACACGAGTGTCACCTGATGATCTCAAAACTATTGCCGACAAAGCCGAAAAAATCATGAAGCAAGCTGATGAAAAACAAAGCTCTTCTAAATAAAAGGGGGTAGTAAATGGCCAGAGTATATGAGTTCTGCATGTCATGGAAGCTATACTGGATTTTGCTTAGTCTAGCATTCAGACAACGCGTCAGTCCACAGCAGGTCATCCGTAGAGCGATTGCTTTATTGCATCTTTTGTCCAGCGAACACAAGGCTGGAAATCCAGTTCTCTTGGTAAACGAAGCCGACAACAGCCTCAAAGAGCTGGTCTTCGAATAAGCTTTAGAACCTTGTCTATATAGACAAGGTTTTTTGTTATAGTTGACCCATTCGACTACGCTCAGGGTCAACCGGCGAATGCCGGTTGACAAATACAATATTTATGCTATAATAGAGATATGACTTACACCAATGTTGCCAATTTAATCAATAATAACGCCCGATTTACGTGCCGGTAACTTTTTTGTATTTACATATAAATATACTAAGTAAGCCGGTCAAATAGACTGGTTTTTTGTTTTTTATAGGCAGTTGATTCCGGGGTAGTTGAGTGGTACAACGCCACGCTGTTAACGTGGATATCGCAGGTTCGAGTCCTGCCCCCGGAGCCAAATTGTATGTTCGGCGTTTGTTGCCTCGGCGCAAAGCGCCTCGGCACGCGCCCTGCGGGCGCTAAGGCCTGATTTTAAAAGGATTTGCCACGCTCCGCGTGGCTCAAAAACCAATTCCCGTTC
>CAZEWH010000006.1:4181-58720 GCA_964515785.1 uncultured Gammaproteobacteria bacterium | reverse complement strand
GTTATAAATTAGATGTTGAAGGAGATGTTTTTACAAATACTCATCTTTTATCTGATGCTTGGTATGGTACTACTGGTCCAAGTGGTTCTGGGCAAAATTTATGGATTGGAAATGCCAATGACGAAATTCAAATCCAGGGTTCAGCTGTTTTTGGACAAGGACCACAGATTTACCGTTATAACAATGCTTTGGTTATAGATATAAACACAAATTAAATATAAATGAGTTTATTTATTAGACAATATTATAAATTTATTTTGCCAGTAATTATTATACTGGCTGGTTTTGGTATTTTTTTACAGCAAGTAGAAGTCAAGGCTGATACTTGTGATGGAGAATGGATAGATGGTACTCCGGCTAGCGGTGTTAATTGTGGTTATAATTGTAATGATCACAACGGTAATGAAACAATGTGTTCATCAGAAGCAATAGAATGTGCTGGTAATGATAGTGCTAGTCACAATGGTCCACCAGATGGTATTGGTGATGATTTGCATTGGTGTCAATGGGATAATGGTGATTGTCAAAATATATTTTCTGCTGGTGATAAATTCGTAACTTATAATGGTGGTAATGTTAATTTTACTACTTCTTATACTTGGCACGAATCTGTTTGTTATGATCCTTGGGAGGCTCACGATTCTTGTGAATGGGCAGTTGGTAGTTATATGGTTAAACGTGCTTTTTGTAATTATTATCCTGGAGCTGAAATAAAACCATTATTAAATTCTCATCCTCAACAACAGTGTGTTGATGATGTAAACAATTTGTTTGATTTTAAGCAATTAGTAAATTGGCCTGTGGGAAGTGCTACTTGGAGTTGGCAGATGCCGGGAAATGATGGTGCTCATGATGAGGGCGGTTATTGTCGTGATTGGTGCGATCAAAATAATGGATACGTTATTGATTATGGAAAATGTACTGTAAATGAAGAAACAGTACCTGGTTGGGATGCAGGTTTTTGTCCTAATGATACATATACAAACCACTGTGGTGGCGTTGATCAGAATGGTGACAGTATTGGTGATACTTTATATACATACACTTGTGGTACTTATAATCATATAACAAATACAAGCGATTGTTATGTTCCAGGTCCAACACCAATTTGTGATAATATATGTGGAACAGTAGACAATAGTGCTAATGATACTTGTATAGATGGTGGCCTTTATGACGGACGATGTCTTGGAGATGGTTCTAGTGCTGATTGTTTTGCACCTAGTTCTCATGGTGAAAATTTAGATGATTCTGATCAATCTGGTATAAATGACTATAATGCTTATTGTACTGCTAATCCACCAGCTGGTGGATGGACCGGTGATATTCAATGGAAGCAAGGAGCTACTTTTGGCGCTTATGGAGAATATAATAATCGTGTATCTGGTTTTATTCTTACTGCAGAAGGCGATACCTATAATATTTATACTGATAGAGATAGTTGGCGCTATGAGGCTTGTGGTGATGATCAAGATGAAATAAATCTTGGTATTTATTGTTGTGATGATCCTACTGATCAAATTATAGCTTTACCAGATCCAGTGGCTGATGACTATGTACAGACTGATGGAGATTATTGTATTCAGTACAATGAATGTGGTAATTTTATCAAAGAAGGCACTGAAGAATGCGATGCTTATTATGATGATTATGAAACCCTTAATTTGGATACTGGTGAGTATCATCTTTATCAAAACCATCTGTATTTAGGAGATGGCTGTATTGGAGAAGGTAATTATTGTTTACCACCTGGTGATGCTAATGAATGTACATGTAGTGGCACAGTATTCAATGAAGATGGTGATTTATTTATTATTACCAATGGTGATGTGACTGATGATAATAATATTTTATTAAAAATGGATGATACAGGTATATTTTTAATAAAAGGAACAGTCATGGCTGATATTTGGCCTGGCAATAATTTGGATGATATAGGTACTGATACAGAAAAATACGTGATTCAGAGAGATAATGGGACTGTTATTATGTATGTTGATCAAGTAGGTAACTTGCACCTACCTACAACTGGAGGAATTCTTCTAGAAGATCCTGTTAATGTGCCGATAAATGATAGATTAATGGTTTGGCAGGATAATGGTAATCTATTGGGTGTCTTGAGAGATAATGGATATTTGTATATAAAAAATTATATAGTTGAAAATGGTTTGTGATATAATATAATTAATAAACAATAATTTTATAAAACTATGTTCAAAAAAGTAAAAAATTGGCAATTGTCTATCATGATAGCGGTTGTTTCTTTTCTTAGTTTATTAGTCATTCAGCAAGTCGTCATTGCTGCTTGGCAAAGTCCCACTGGTAATCCTGGAGATTTTGTTGCAGGTAGCATTGTCTTGAATCCAGTTACAGAAGATATCGATCTACAAGGTAGCTTGGTTATAGATTCTACTTTGCCTGATGATGGTGCTACCAAAAAGGGAACTGTGCACGCTACAGCCACTTGTTGTCGGGGAGGGCTAGATAGGGCTGCTGTTTATGCTGAGAGTACCAATAGTGCCAACTATGGCGTTTGGTCGGTTAATACTCAGGGTGGACCAGCTGGATATTTCAACGGTACAGTTGGTATTGGTGAATCCAGCAATCCTACTCATGCGCTAGAAATTTCTTCTCGAGTTGGTGCTGTTAATAATGCGGAAATAAATATCAACAGTGGCGCTAATGCATATTGGGGTATTTATGATGATGAATCTAGTAATGAATTTAGAATTTGGAACACCAATGTATCAGGAGATTCCAATGCTTTGATTCTCGATAATACTGGTAATGTAGAAATCAACAATGGCTACCTGCAGATTGATACTACTACTGCAGTACCACCAGCTGGTGATTGTACAGCTAGTACTATTGGTCGCATGATTCTCCATACCGGTATCAATCGTCTTTATATTTGTTCTGGTACTGTCTTGGGTGGTATCAATTGGAAATACACAGCTTTGTCTGGTGCAGGATTTTAAAAAATAAAAAATAAAATTTTTTCATGAAAACTGATTTTCATTTTAAACTTATCAGTCGCATTGTAGTTTTGGCTATTTTAGTGGTGGTTGTTTTTGCGATGCAACGTTCAGTTGATACTGTAGCCGAAGATACACCTATTGGAGCTACACCTATTGCTGGCTGGGCTTGGTCACAAGTGACTGGCTGGGTGAGTCTCAATTGTCTTGATGATTGGGATGGTGATCAGTTTTTGGAAGATAGATGTATTGTTCCTTATAATTTGGCGCTTGATAGAATAGATGATGCTGATGAACCCAATATTACTGGTTGTGCTTGGTCTGGAAATAATGCCGGTGGTGGTGGCAAACCTTTGGGTTGGATATGTTTTTCTGATGTTGGGGGTACAGGAGGTCCATTAGCCAACGGTGTTCCGACATCTACTGTTTATACCAATGCCTTATTGGAAAATGATATATCTAATAGTTATGCTAGTATTTTGGCTTTTGCAGGTGTTAGTGCAGATGCAACCAAAATTGGTTTTCCTATTTTAGGTCCAGATGTTAGTGGTACTATTGATGAAAATAATAAAATTAATGGCTGTTTTAATTGTTTTACTACTAGAACATATGGTTGTCAGATTACTGGAGCTTATTGTGACCCTTGTGCAGGAGGAGCTGATTCTTGTGAAGACTTAATAAATTGTCCACCAGTGGGGGATGATCCACCAGTAGCAGATCTTTGTGTGATTAGAGCAACAGAAGATCATTGTGATAATTGTCTTGATTATGATTATTATAGCGGTCGTTGTGAAGATGGTGGTGGCGGTGGCAGTCACGATGTCTGTCAAAACCAAGATGATTGTACTGGAATAGAGACCTGTGAACAGATAAGCACTTGTATTGATAATGGAGACGAGGATTGTACAGACAATGCTTTGATTTGTACTGGTGACGAAGATGATTGTATAGAGCGGGATATAGGTGAGCTCAAGAGTGTGATTGGTGGTTATGATTGTCATCAATGTGAGATTGCAAATTTTGATAATACAGTAGAAATGAGCTCTTATGACACCAATATCAATAAATGTAGTTCTTGTGATATAGCTCATAATACGCCGGGTGTGATGTTTGATAACCAAAACGGTTATATTGGTAGTTGTGAACAATTAGGTGATCAAATACCTGGTTGTGTAGATATAACGCCTAATTGTGATTTATCTCAAGATGATATGCAAGCTGAAGATTTTTGTGAACGAGTGGCTTTAGGTGGTTGGGGTTGGAATGCTTGGGATGAATTAGGAGAAACTCATGGTTTGGGTTGGTTTCAGTTTTCACCTAGGATTACTACTAGTTCCAAACCTTATTTTTCTGTAGAAAGAGGTAGTATTTATGCATTAGATAATATTTTTGGTCGTTATGAACCACCTTTTGGTAGGTCAAATGCTACATATTTGATTGAATCAGGCGGAGCTATTACAAATTTTGTTAGTTCTAGTACTATATCTGGCCATTATCAAGGTGAGCTTGATTATCGTCCAGGCATTGATTTTTTGAATAAAAATACTGGGCCAGATGAAAATGAGAAATATGATAATGTTTTGGGTAATTTGGATGTCGAAGCCCTTATTGCAAATTATGATGGTGCTGGACACAACAAATTTGGCTCCGAGGTAACTATCAATGAAAGTTCATTTTTTAATTCTGGTCCTTTACTTGCTAAAGTTTTTTATGTTGCTGCTCCTAGTTATACACCACCAGTCAATACAACTATTAATCGTGGTAATGGTGGAGAAAATGCCTCTGGTATTGTAGTTATTGATGGTGATTTGATAATTAATAATGATATTGTATATGATACTAATAGTGTCAGTAATCTTGTAGAAATTCCTTCAATTGTTTGGATAGTAAGAGGGGATATTGTTGTTGGGGGTGGTGTTGATAAAATAGTCGGAACTTTTATAGCTCTAGGAGACGATGATATTTCTTGCAGTCCTTACATAGTTGATGAAGATGGTATTACTATTTCTGCTAGAAATGGTTGTGGTAGATTTGATACTTGTGATCAAGATGTAGGCTGCAATAATCAATTAAAAGTCACAGGTAATGTTTTGGCCAAACAATTTGATATGGGTAGGGATTTTCGTAATACAGATAAAGAACCAAGTGAACTTTTTCAAAATGATGGACGTTTACAAGCCAATCCACCGCTTGGTTTGACAGATTTTTCCAAAGTTATTCCTAGATTTACAGACAATCCTTATTAATTGTGTATAATATTTGGCTCAAATTAGTAAAATATGCTATAATAATGCTAAGTGTTATTCAATATAAAAATATAAAATTATTATAAGATATGGGATTATTTTCTAGTGTTACTAGTTATTTGGGGGTGGATATAGGCACTTCTAGTATTAAGTTAGTTGAGCTTGAGAATTTTAAAAATCAAGCCCGTCTCAAGACTTATGGTTATGCTGATGTAAAAACTAATGTTTTGAGTACTAATATTGAAAAAAATAACGAACAAATAGCCAAATATATTAATTTTATAATAGATAAAGCTAATATTCAGAGCAAACAGATAATTGCAGCCTTGCCTACTTTTTCTGTTTTTAATTTTATTATCAATTTGCCGCCCATGCCTAAAAAAGATTTGGATGCGGCCATAAAATGGGAAGCCAAAAAATTTATTCCTGTGCCGATTGATGAAATGATTTTGGATTGGAAGATTTTGAACAAAAAGAAAGTAAAAGTTCCCAAAACAAAAGGAGCTGAAGTTCAAAACATTATAGATGAAAAAGAAGACAAAAAAGAAGAAACAAAAAGTGATAATCCAGCTGATAAAAATAAAGATTTAATTCAAGAATTGGAGAGCAATCAAGCTAGTACTTCAGCCAAACTTGAAGACAAACAAAGTCAGACATCTGGCGTAAAAAATCCAGCTCAACTTTTGGGACAAAACAAAGATGATGGCAAAAATTATCGTATTTTATTGACAGCTGCACCCAAAAATTTGGTAGCTAGATATATTGATATTTTCAAGAGAGCCAAGCTCAATTTATTAAGCCTAGAAACAGAAGCTTTTGCTTTGGCTAGAGCTTTGATGGGTAATGATACTTCTACAGTTATGATTGTAGATATTGGAGCAACTACTGCTGATATTTGTGTAATTGAAGACTCAGTACCAATTCTAAATAGAGGCATTGATACTGGTGGTGATTTTATCACCAAGACCATTATGAATAGTATGAATGTCAATAAAGACAGAGCAGAGCAATTTAAGAGAGATTTTGGCTTGTCTAGTATTAGCAACAAAAATGTACCAGATGTTATACAACGTTCGTTGAATTCTATTATAAATGAAATAAAATATGTATTTGAGCTTTATCGTAGACAAGGTAATGCCCAAATAGACAAAATTATTATAACTGGCGGTAGTGCTTTTTTACCTTCTTTGACCAGTTATTTATCAGAATTATTAAGTCTGCCAGTAGTTATTGGTGATCCATGGGATAGAGTCATTTATCCTTTGGACCTTAAACCGGTTTTGCAAGAAATCGGTCCTCGTATGGCAGTTAGTATTGGATTAGCTTCTAGAGATATCTAAAATGGGAGAAGACAATATCAATTTAATGCCTGAAGACCAAAGGTCAAAAGAACAAAATTTGGTAGCCAAGCAGAAAAAAGAGTGGGAACATGAATTGGTGATTCCAGGACAGGTAGAAAAAACAAAAAAGGGCAAGAAATCTGGCTCTAAAGTTTCTATTTGGGCCAAATTGTTTAAATCCAAAAAACCTAAAAAAGTAAAAGAATCTAAAGTTGATCAGGACAAAAAACCAATCAAAACTGATAAGGTTTTTACTCCAGTTGATAAAGTAGAATCTGTTTTGCCATCACATAGTGATAAAGTTCCAAAACAAAAGAAGAAGAAACACAAGAAAAAGAAAAAAGACAAAAATAAACACGAGCCAGTTAAACATGAAGAAATCAAGTTTACACCGCCGGCTGTTCCTCAGGACAAGGTTGAGGCAAATTTTTCTAGTCCAGCGCCAGTCAAAACAGAAGAACCTGAACCAAAGTTTGATTTACCAAAAATAGAAGATCATAAATTTGAAACTCATAAACAAGCCAAGAAAAAGAAAAAAAAGAAGAAGAAACACAAGAAAGACAAACAAAAACCAGACGAGAAAAAAGAAGTTATGCCTCCAGCTTCTGGTCCAGGCAAGGATGATGATGGTCTCAATTTAGCAGACTGGCATCAACCAACCTCAAATATTAGAGCTAGATTTGTAGAAGAGGGGGTAGATTTAATTCCAACTGCTGTCAAGATCAAAAGTTGGAAACAAATTAGAAATTTATTAATAGTGTCTTTTGTATTATCTATTGTTGTTGTAGCTCTTTTTTATGTAGGCTTGATGTGGCAAGAAAGAAAAATAATCAATGAAAAACAAGCAGCTATTCAAGGCATTTCAGACTTAGAAGAAGAGATTTTGGCCTTCCAAGCTCAAAATGAAAAAATTAGTGCTTTGGCAAAAGATATCAAGACTATTCATGCAATTCTAAAACAGCATATTTATTGGTCAAATTTCTTTGAATTATTAGAAAAATATACTGCTCAAGAAGTTTATTATCAAGGTTTGACAGCTGGCAACAATGGCGCCTTGACACTACATGCTATTGGCCCAAATTTTGATGCAGTAGCTAGACAGCTCAAAGCTTTGCAAAGTGTAGAAGCTCGTGAATTAGCAATAAGTGTCAGTGTCACTTCAGCTTCTTTGGCAGAAATCAATGCTGACGAACCTTCTGTTAGTTTTGATATTAATTTTGTTTTGAATCCTACATTATTTTATTACGAAGACAGTCAATAATATGGCACAAAAAAAAGACAAAATTGAATTTGAACAACCATCTGAAATATTGATTTTTATCAATCGTTATTCTGTGATTATATTTGCTGTTATTATTATCTTAGTATTTGCTTTGGGTTATTTCTTTGTTTTGCAGCCAAAAATATCTGACATTAAGATAGTCAAAGATGAAAAATTTCAATCTCAAGACAAAGAAGAAGAAAATCAACAATTATTAAATATGGTCAATAGCCTCAAAGAAGAATTTGAACATATTGAAAGTGAGCGTAAAAGAGATTTGGACAGACTAAAGATTATGATTCCAGATAGTCCTCAGATTGCTGAATTTTTTGCAGCAGCTGATAGTTTGGCTTCAGACAATGGATTTGCTTTGTTGAGTATTGAGATTAGCGAAGACCCTATTAGCGTAGCTGACAAAAACGAAGAGGCTGGCATGCCAATTGATAATTTGGAAGATTTGAGATCATTGGTTATTCATATGACAGTTGCAAAATTACCAACTCAAAATCCAGATGGATCTTGGGAAATGCATGAGCCGTATCAATCTTTCAAAAGTTATTTAGATAGATTAGAAAATGATCTACGTTTGATGGATATTCAGACAATTATTTTTGCAGAATTTGCAGAAGAAGAGATAATAGAAGAGACAGAGGAAGGAGAGGGAGCGAATATTCCATCTCCTATCAATTTTGACTTTTCTTTGATTACTTATTATAGATAATATTTATGAAGAGTGATAATAAAAATTTAGTAGTCTTATTGATAATTTTGGCTCTTATTTTGATAATAGGTGGTTGGTGGACTTTTAGTATATTTAATAAAGAATCTCTTGTAATAGATCTTGAACAAGAAACACAAAGACAAAGTTTTTCCAAAGTTAGAAATATGGCCATTGATAATATCAATGATTTTATGGATACTCGTTCTTCAGAAGGGTCAATTTTTGATAATTTAATAAACAATGATCAATTTAGTAATTTAGAAGAAACACCTGTTAGTATTAGTCAAGACAATATTGGGAATCCAAAACCTTTTTCACATTAATTTATTTAATTACGGTAGACAATAATTATGACGTTACAGGAGTTAAAAAAAGTTTTAGATTTTCTAAAAGATCATAATTTATTAAACGACGAACAGTATAAAAGCTTAGCAGACCAAGAATTTACAAATTTTGCTGAAGCTGAAAAACACATTCGTCGTGTTGTTTTAATTAGTGATGAAGAATGGGTTCAGGCTAAGGGTGTTTTTTATGATTTAGAATACAAATCTCTAATTGGCGAAAAAATTGGTGCTGATATATTGAATATTTTGCCACATGATTTGTCTGAAAACTATAAGATGGTAGTTTTCAACAAAGAAGGAAGTCAAATAGAAGCTGGTTTTGTTGATCCAACCAATTTTAAAGCAATTGAAGCACTTAATTTTTTGGCTCGTAAGCGTAGATTCAAGGTTAAGTATTATATTATTTCAGAAGATAGCTATCGGGCAGCTGTCAAGCAATATGAGTCCTTAGGAGAGGAAGTGGGTGAGGCTTTGGATACGGCTGAAGCCATATTTGCTCCAGATGATTTGATGATTGGTGCTTCAGCTGATGAATCACCAGAGGATCTGGTCAAAAGCGCTCCGGTTTCCAAGATTATTTCAGTTGTTTTGCGACATGCTATCGAAGGTAGAGCCTCTGATATTCATATTGAACCAGTCAATAATCAGTCTAAAGTGCGCTATAGGATAGATGGTGTATTGCACACTACGATTGTTTTACCACTTTATGTGCATTCAGCTCTGGTATCTCGTGTCAAAGTAATGGCAAATCTCAAGATTGATGAGACTCGTATTCCTCAAGATGGTCGTATCCGTCTCCAGGTTCATAACAAAGATATTGATTTTCGTGTTTCTACTATCCCTTTGATGGGGCAAGAAAAAGTTGTAATGCGTATTTTGGAAACTCCAGACAAAGCGCCGACTTTTAGTGATCTTGGTTTTATGGGAAATCAACTCAAAGTGATTGAAACCAATATTGTAAGGCCAAATGGTTTATTTTTATTGACTGGTCCGACTGGTTCTGGTAAATCAACAACTCTGTTTGCTGCTTTGAGTTATTTAAACAAAGAAGATATCAATATTGCAACGCTGGAAGATCCAGTAGAGTATTATATTCCAGGTGTCAATCAATCTCAGATTAGGACAGAGGTAAATTTTACTTTTGCTTCTGGTCTTAGAGCCCTACTTCGTCAAGATCCTGATATTATCATGGTAGGTGAGGTTCGTGACAATGAAACAGCTGAACTAGCTATTCATGCTGGACTGACTGGTCATTCAGTGTTGACTACTTTACATACCAATGATTCGATTGGAGCTATTCCGCGTTTATTTGACATGCATATTGAGCCATTTTTGTTGGCTTCAACTCTAAATGCAGTTGTAGCTCAGCGCTTGGTAAGAAAAGTTTGTAATAAATGTAAAATTGAAGACAAGGTTCCACCTGAAATTTTGATCAAAGTAAAAGAAAATTTGGAAAAAATTCCTAAAAAGGCTTTTTATACTAAAGTTGATATGAATAATCTCAAATTTTTTAAAGGCAAAGGTTGTTCTAATTGTGGTAAATCTGGATACAAAGGACGAATAGCTATTGTTGAGGCTATTAGTGTCACTAGAAATTTGCAAAATGTGATTGCCAAAGGTTTTCATCATGATGATGTTGATGCTGAATTAGCCAAGCAAAATTTTATGAGTATGGAACAAGATGGTATTGTCAAATCTTTATTGGGTATGACAACTATAGAAGAAGTTTTACGTGTTAGTGAATTAGATTAAATAATAAAATAATATGGAGAATAAAAAAATCCTTATTGTAGAAGATGATGACTTTCTTTTACAAATGTATGTCACCAAGCTAGAGCTTGAAGGATTTCAAGTTATTTCTGCAATTGATGGCATAAAAGGGCTAAAATTAGCCAAAAAAGATAAACCAGATTTAGTTTTACTTGATTTGCAATTGCCGTCCATGAGCGGTTTTGAGGTCTTGGAAGATCTAAAGCAAAACAATGAAACTAAACAAATTCCTGTTTTAATCTTGACCAATTTTTCTCAAAAAGAAGATATTGAAAGATGTCTGAATTTGGGAGCTAGTGATTATTTGATCAAAGCTCATTTTGTACCTTCAGAAGTGATTTCTAAAATAAAAAATATTTTACAAGAAGATAAATAAAATGCCAGATACTTTATTAATAAATAATATTCTCAATGCTACTTCAGAGCGTAAAGCTACTGATATTCATATGGTAGCTGGTAGTAATCCAGTTATCAGAGTGAGAGGGCGTTTGATGACTATGACCGAACAGCCAGTTCTGACTCCAGACAATATCAATAGCATGGCGGAGATTTTTTTGAGTAATGAAGAATTGGAACAACTAAATAAAGAAAGAGAGGTGGTAGCTGTTTATACTTGGGCAGATAAATCTAGGTTTAAAGCAAAACTTTTTTATCAAAAGGGTTTTTTGGCTATTTCTTTACGTTTGATACCACCTGTCATTCATTCACCAAAAGAACTCAATATTCCAACAGCTATTACACAGTTATTAAATAAAGATCGCGGTTTATTGATTATTACTGGACCTTTTTCTAGTGGTAGGACTACTACAGCTGCTTCTTTATTGGAAACCATAAATCAAAACAAAGGTGTTCATATCCAAACCTTGGAAGATCCGATTGAATATTTATTTATTAATAATCAATCTATCATAGAACAAAGACAAATCGGACGTGATACACCTAGTTTTGTCAAAGGACTCCAAGATATGATGGATGAAGATGTAGATGTAGCTATGGTTGGTGCTGTTTATGAACCAGGTATGGAAGAATTAATTTTAGAATTGTCTGAAAGTGGAAAATTAGTTATTATTATTATGGATGCTGATTCTGTTGAGTCAGCTCTAGAAAGATTTATTATCAAATTTTCAAGTGACAAGAGAAAATGGGCCAAAGATTTATTGGCTGATAATTTACTTGGTGTAGTTGCTCAACGTTTAATACCGCGAGTTGGTGAGGGATTTAGCTTGGTTTGTGAGGTTTTGACTAGTATTCCAGCTGTTAGAAGTAGTATCAAAGATGAAAAGTTTCAACAATTAACCAATATTATGCAAAGCTCCAAACAAGAGGGTATGATTAGTATGGATAGAGCTTTGTTTGAATTAGTCAAAGTTGGCGAAATAGATGTCAAAGATGCTATATCACAAGCCAATGATCCTCAAACATTTAGGTTAAATTTTAGATAAAATATGTCAGTTTATAAATATAGAGCTAGAAATAGAGATGGTAAAATAATCAACGGAGCAGTTGAGGCTATTACTGAATCAGAGGCCGCTGAATTGTTGAGAGAAAAGGGCATGTATGTCCTATCTTTGAATCAAACTAGAGCAGGCGGTGGAAAGTCATGGAATGTCAATCTTGGTAAAGTAAAACACAAAGATGTAGTAGTTTTTTCCAGGCAATTGGCTGTGATGATTTCAGCTACTGTACCGATTGTACAGGCTTTACGTATTTTGGCCAAGCAAACAACTAATCCACTTTTTGTAGAAAAAATAATAGACATAGCCAATGATGTTGAAGGTGGTATGAAGCTATCTGCATCTATGGCTAGGAGCAAAAAGACTTTTAGTAACTTTTATGTTTCTATGGTCAAATCTGGTGAAACTTCTGGTCGTTTGGATGAAGTACTAGAATATCTAGCTGATCAAATGGAAAAAGATTATGATCTAGTATCACGTATCAAAGGAGCTATGATTTATCCGATTTTTGTCATTAGTGGTATGATAGTGGTTGGTTTTATTATGATGGCTTTTGTTATTCCCAAGATGACAAAGTTATTGACAGAAGCTGGTGCTGAGTTGCCATTTTTGACAAAAGTATTGATAGCTGTTTCTGAATTTATTGCTAATAATTTTATTTTGATTATCATAGCTGTTGTTGTGGCTATAGTTTTTATACGTGTTTGGACTAGATCTAGAGCAGGTAAGATTGCTTGGGATACTATGAAAATTAAATTTCCGATTTTTGGTCCTTTATTTAAAAAAATATACATAGTCCGATTTACCAGAAGTTTATCTACCTTGATCAAGGGTGGAGTACCGATTGCTACTGCCTTACGGATTACTGCTGAGGTTGTGGACAATGAAGCTTATGAAGAATTGATTATGCAAACAGTTTTGGAAGTAGAGGGTGGTAATTCTTTGGCTACAGTTTTTGTAAAATCAGATTTGATGCCTACTATGTTACCACAGATGATGATTATTGGTGAAAGAACCGGTAAGCTTGATTTGGTGCTAGAAAAATTAAGTGGATTTTATACCCGTGAGATAGACAACATGGTCAATGCTTTGACTTCTTTGATAGAACCATTGATTTTGGTGATTATGGGTGTGGGTGTTGGTGTCATGGTAGCAGCTATCATGTTGCCAATTTTTCAATTGGCACAAACTATGGGATAAAAACAATTGCCCGTTTTTTCAAAAAATGCTATAATATATTTATTAATTAATTTTTAAATTCATCAAGTTATATTTGTTAGAGCTTTGGGGATCTCAAGTTTTAGCACTAATATGCTTGTACGAATGGAGGTGAGAAAATGAAAAATCAAAAAGGTTTTACATTAGTCGAGCTATTAGTTGTTATTGCTATCATTGCTGTGTTATCAGCAGTAGCAGTGGTCAATCTAAACAGTGCTCGTAACAAAGGCGTTGACGCGTCTAGACAGGCAAATCTAGCATCTTTTCCAGCTGCTGGTGAAATTTACTATGATGACACTAGTCTTAGTTACCTTGGCTTTTGTGCAGACCCTAGTCTAGATGGTGTTGAAGCATCTATTCTTGCTAGTGGCGGTGTTTTAAATTGTGATGACGAAGCTACTGCTTGGGCTGCTGAAGTTGATCTAGAAGAAGGTGGATTCTTCTGCGTTGATTCTACTGGTCAATCCAAAGAACATGGTGTTACTAAGGGAGGAGCCACAACTGTTTGTTTATAGTCTAAATAATATGAAAATTAAAAAACTCTTTGATTATTTCGGGGAGTTTTTTTATTTGTTAAATTTTTATAAGAAATATGCTATAATATAAATATGTTTGATTATAGGAAACAAACCAAGATTATCATGTCGGCAATCTTAGTTGTATTAATTGCTTTGATTATTTTTATGGTTTTTTTCAATAATAGTCGTTCCAATGATATTGTAGTTTTTACTCAAGTCAAAGATTTAGCTACTGCCTTGGAAAAATATTATGACAAGGTCAATAGATATCCGGAATTAGAAAAAGTAAATACTGATGTTTTGTTTAAATTGACAGACAATGGTTTTAATCAAGACGGCAAGGTTATTTATTGGCAGAGAAGCGGTGATTGGGCTAGAATAGCTAGCTATACTAGTAATGGTGACAATTATACTCTTCGTTTTGGCATAAATAATAAATGGCCAATGTGGGGCATAAATACCCAAAAAGGTGGTATTTGTACAATTTCTAGCAATCTTAATATTAGCTGTGTACCAGGTATTTGATTTCCTACCAAATTCATTTTAATTATGTTATAATAAAACTACTATGTTAGTAGTTTTTGTCTTTATTTTGGGGCTTTTGGTTGGTAGTTTCCTCAATGTAGTAATTTTTAGACTACATAGGGGCGAGACTTTTATTCGTGGCCATTCCAAGTGTTTGTTTTGCAAACACAGATTAAAAATCAAAGATTTAGTGCCTTTACTTAGTTTTTTGTTTCTCAAAGGACGCTGTCGTTATTGCAAACAAAAGTTTTCAATTCAGTATTTTTTGGTAGAATTAATTACAGCTATTTGTTTTGTTTTGATATATATCAAGATATTTCCTAGTTTGGATATTTTGGCTGGAGATTGGCTGGATATTTGGCAAATGGTTGGCTGGTTTGTTTTGACTGCTTGGTTGGTTATTATTTTTGTTTATGATCTAAAATATTATTTGATTTTGGATATTGTAGTTATCCCAGCTATAATTTTGGCTTTTATTTTCAATTATGTTTTAGGATTTGAAGTTTTAAATCTATTATTAGCTGGACTGGTAGGTGGTGGATTTTTCTTAGCTCAATTTCTGGTATCCAAAGGCAAGTGGATTGGTGGCGGAGATATTCGTCTAGGATTCCTGATGGGTATTTTATTGGGTTGGCCACATATTTTGACTGCGTTGTTTGTAGCTTATATTCTGGGTAGCTTGATTAGCATTGTTTTATTGTTTGGCAACAAAAAGCATCTGACAGACAAGATTCCTTTTGGTACTTTTTTGTCTGTAGCTACTTTTGTTACAATGTTGTATGGAGATTGGCTGGTAGCTTGGTATTGGTCTATTTTGACTATTTAAAATAATAATATGATAAAAAAAATTATAACAAATAAACAAGGATTTACATTTATAGAATTGATGCTTGTGGTTGTTATCATGTCTATTATTACTACAATTTTTGTCATTAATATTCGTGACAATGACGACAAAAGAGTTGCGCAAGCTACTGATCAATTAGCTTCTGATATTCGTTTTGCTAGGAATTTGGCCTTATCACGGACAGCTCATGATTTTGAAGATGGCAATGGTCCGGTTTATCCAGCCAATGGTTATGGTGTGGATTTTAGGCCGGCTAGTGGTGGTTTGGCGGCCTTTTATTTTATTTATGCAGACAAAGGTCCAACTTTTGGCTACAATACCCCAGAAGGTGATCAAGATATCAAAAGAATTTATCTAGAAGATACTGATTGGCAATTCAATGATGTTAATAATGAACCTTGGCTGTCTACTCAATCTTTTCGTTTCAATTTTGTAATTGAAGATGAAATAGATACAACCTTGTCAGCTAGTGCTGATCAAGAATACGCTATTCAAATCGTCAATCCCAAAGGCGGTTATCCCAATAATGGCTATGCAGGAGTGATACAGGTAGCTGAAGGTATGAGTGACGGTATGATCAAAGCTAGTTTGGGGACACCAAACTATCAAGAAATAGATTGGGATAAACCAGTTGGTCAAAATGAAGATCCGATTCCTAAATAATTTATTTTCTAAATGAAATATAGAAAAAGCAAAAATAATCAATCAGGTTTTACTCTAATAGAATTACTAATAGCTATTGCTGTTTTTAGTATTGGTATTATGGCTGCCTTTACTTTGGCGCTGGGCAATTGGCGGGTAGACAAAGAAAATTATAATAGAGTCATGGCCGCTGACTTGGCTCGCGAGGGCATAGAGCTAGTTAGATATGTTCGGGACAGTAATTGGTTGAGGATTGACAACAATGAACTATGTGGTGATCCAGCAGTTGATTTTTGTACTTGGGATTATTATATGAAAAATCAAAATGATCGTCGTTTTTTGGTTGACTATGAATCATTTTATTTAACCTCTCCTATCAAAACTTTGTTTGGCACTTGTGATAATGGAGATTCTGTTGAAGATTGTATTACTGCTTGCGATACAGCTGGTAGTGAATTTTGTCGCTTGCAATATAATCCAGACGCAGACACTGAGGATAGGTTCTTTTTCCATGACAATAGTAGTAGTGATTATTTGTCACATTTCAAAAGAATGATTAGCTTGCAAGCTATATGTTATGATGGGATTACAGAAGAAATAGATCTTGATGAAATCAATTGTGTCAATTATCCTGGGCATGAAAAGATTGGCCTGAGGGTGACTTCTATAGTAGGCTGGTATGCTTTTGGTGAAGAACACAACGTAAAAGCTGTAGAATATTTATATAATTGGCGTCGATGATTATAAAAAATATAAAACAAAATAAAACTGGTTTTACCTTGGTAGAAGTCTTGGTAGCTGTTTCTGTTTTTGCCATCTTGGCTATTTTATTATCGGTTATTTATGTGGCTTTTACAAAGATGCAGACTCGTACTCAAATTTCTCAACAAGTACTCAATGATAGTCAATTTACACTAGAAACCATGACTCGTGAGATTAGAAATAGCGAGATTTATGAATATGATCCTTATAATAGCAGTACTTGTGTAGATGTTTTGGGTGCGGGTTATGTCAATTGTTTATTAATGGTTAGAGAAGGTGGGCAGATGGTAGCCTTTACTACCACTACTGATCAAAAATTATTGTATATTACGCCTACTTGTAATAGTGATTATTCTACCTGTGCTTGGGCCTTGGATGATTATGATTCATATACAGAATTGTTGTCACGAGATGTCAATAATATAAACGTAGAAGATTTATATTTTTATGTAAACCCAAGCGAAAATCCATTTGATAGTATTACAACCAACCTTCATCCGGTGGTTACTATAAGATTGCGTTCTACTTATCGTTCTACTAGTTCCAGAGAACAAGTTTCACATTTATTACAAACAACTATAGCTTCCCGTGTTTATAAAAGATAAAATGTCAGAGAAATCAAAACAACATAAGAATAATCAGCAGGGTGTAGTCTTGGTCATGGCTTTGATGATTTTAACTGTAGTCTTGGTCAGTACTTTGATTTTGAGTAGGATTTTGCTCAATGAGATTAAAATGTCTCTCAACCTTAATAACGCTATGGTGGCTTTTTATTCAGCAGAAAGCGGAGTAGAAAAAAGTTTGTACTATATCAAATATTCCCGTCAAGAAAATGATTTTGCCAAATTTTCAGCCCTAGATAATACAGGAGCTAATGATTATGATTTATTAGATGGACAAGAAGTGACTATAGTGACGGCTACTACTACAGCTTCTAGTTTTTATCAATATAATATCACGACTTCATCGCCAGCCCATGTCAACATTATTGACCCAGCTGGTGATATCAGTGATATAGATTGGGGTGATTTTACGGGAGTCAATGAATATAGAGTACATTGGCAACTAGAGGATTGTTTTCCTGACAAGACTAGCCATCGTTTAGAAGTGACAGCTGCTTCATTTGCCAATAATTTTTCTGATCCAAAAGTAGAAACACACGTGATTATTTGTAATTGTGATTATGGTAGTGATCAATGTTCTGATGCGGTCAATTTATTCAATGCTTTTGGTAATAGGTTTTATCGTTTTAGTTTTCGGCCATTGGACAGTACAGTTAGACGATTGTCTCTTGATATAAATGATGGCGATACTGGTATTTGGTCTGAAGCTGAAGTAGAGACTTATGGTAATTATAAAAATTCTCAGTATTATCTAAAAGTTCATTTACCTTCTTTGAGTCCAGTGTCTGATATTTTTGACTATGTGATTTTCTCTGAAGAAAAATTGATAAAAGATTTGTAGTTATGACTAAGCTAGAAGCAAAAAAAAGAATTGCCAAGCTTATCAAAGAAGTGAATCATCATAGCAACTTATATCATGTTTTGGACAAACAAGAGATTTCAGATGCAGCCTTTGATTCTATCAAAAATGAATTAGTTGCATTAGAAAAAAAGTTTCCTGATCTCAAGCGTCCCGATTCACCTAGTAGTAGAGTAAGCGGTAAGGCTCTAGACAAATTTGTAAAAGTAAAACACTCTAGCAAGATTTTATCTTTGATGGATGCTTTTGATATAGTAGCGATTGAAGATTGGGAAAAACGCAATACAAAAATACTCAAACAAAATATAAAAGATTATTACGCAGAACTAAAATTAGATGGTCTGACTATTGTATTGACTTATAAGCAAGGTGTATTGCAGCGAGCAGCTACCAGAGGTGATGGACAGACTGGCGAAGATGTGACAAACAACATCAAAACTATTTATAGCGTGCCTTTGTCTTTGAAATTGGACAAGTTCAAAAAAATTTCTGATATTATTGAAGTACGTGGCGAAGTGGTCATGACTAAAGAGATGTTTAGTAAAATAAATAAACAGCAAACAAAAAAAAATCTTCCCAATTTTGCTAATCCTCGAAATATTGCAGCCGGATCTATCCGCCAGCTTGATCCAAAAATAACAGCTAGTCGTAATTTAGATTTTTATGCTTTTGAATTAATTACTGATTTAGGACAGCAAACTCATGAACAAGTTCATAAAATATTGGATAAGCTAGGCTTTAAAACTAGTCCATACAATGAAGTCTGTGCCAATCTGACACAAATAGATAAATATTTACAAAAATGGACAAACAAGCGTAAAAAATTGGCTTATGAAACAGATGGAGCAGTGATTGTTGTCAATGATCTTGTGCAAGAAAAACGCTTGGGGCATATTGGGAAATCTGAACGCTGGATGATAGCTTATAAATTTCCAGCCGAGCAAGTGACTACCAAAGTCTTAGATATAGAAGTACAAGTTGGTCGGACTGGAGCCTTGACTCCTGTAGCGATTCTTGAACCGGTCAGAGTAGCTGGCACGACTGTTTCTAGAGCTACTTTACACAATCAAGATGAGATAGAGCGACTTGGTGTCAGGATAGGTGATACAGTTATTATTCAAAAAGCGGGTGATATTATTCCTGATATTGTCGAAGTACTGACAAAGTTGCGTAGTAAAAATTCTAAAAAATTTATTTTTCCAAAAAAATGTCCAGCCTGTGATAGTCCAGTTAGCAAAAAGAGTGGAGAAGTAGCTTATTATTGTTCAAATAAAAAATGCTTTGCCCAAAATATTGAAAATTTGATTCACTTTGTTTCAAAAAAAGGTTTCAATATTGATGGTTTGGGAAATAAGATTGTAGAACAATTTGTAGTAAGTGGTATTGTGGTGACTGCGGCTGATATTTTTCGTCTCACTACAGGTGATTTAGATGTCTTAGAGGGTTTTGCTGACAAAAAAACCAAAAAATTATTGGATTCTATAGCTAATTCCAAAAAAATAAATTTAAGCAATTTTATTTATGCTCTTGGTATCAGGCATGTTGGTGAAGAAACATCTATTATGCTGGCCAATTATTATAAAAGTTTTGATAAATTAAAAAAAGTTCAACAAGTAGATTTAGAAAATTTGTTAGACATTGGCCCAGAAGTAGCCAAATCTTTGACTACTTGGTTGGCTGATGAACATAATAAGAAATTATTAGATGATTTATTTGCTTTAGATATCAAATTAGTCAATCCAGTTCAAACAGGTCAAAAATTAGCTGGTCAAACATTTTTGTTTACCGGTAGCATGGATATTTCACGTGATGAAGCAAAACGTAAAGCACGAAATTTGGGTGCTAAAATAGTTTCAACTGTGAGTAATAAATTGGATTATTTGGTAGTTGGGGACAAACCTGGTTCCAAATTGCAAAAAGCAAAATCTTTGGGTAAGATTAAGATTATTAATGAAGCAAAATTTTTGGAGCTTACAAAATTATGAAATTAGATAAAAAAGAGATTAAACATTTGGCAGATCTAGCCAAATTACAACTAAGTAAAGAAGAAATAGCTACTTATGCAGACCAGCTAACTGATGTGCTTGATTTTGTAGATAAAATAAATAAACTTGATCTTAGAAAAATTAAAGAAAGTCTGACCGGAGTTGACGAATCAGATATTGTACCGCCACGCCCTGATCAAGTAGAGGAGTCTGATTCAGACACTATCAAGCAAGCTAGTGAGCTAGAAGACAACTATTTATTAACCCCTAATGTCTTTGATAAATAATATGGATATCAAAAATCTTACAATTAGCAAAATTCAAGCAGCTTACAAAGCTGGCGATTATTCTTGTTTGGAACTGACCAAAGAATATCTCAAAGCAATTCACAATGATAAAACCAATTCTTTTATTAATATAAATGATAATGCCTTAGATGAGGCTAAGCAAGCTGATGAATTATTAGGTACAGACAAAGCTACGCCATTGACTGGTGTACCTTTGGCTGTTAAAGATATTATTTTGGTAAAAGATTTGAAAAGCACTGGTGCTTCCAAAATTTTAGCAAATTATGTAGCTAGCTATACAGCTACAGCTGTCCAAAGACTAAAAGATGCTGGTATGGTGATATTGGGCAAGACCAATTGTGATGAATTTGCTATGGGCTCTTCCAATGAAAATTCTCATTTTGGTCCTGTGCTAAACCCTCATGACATGTCACGAGTGCCTGGAGGCTCATCTGGGGGCTCAGCAGCCGCGATAGCTGCCAATATTGCGCCAATAGCCTTGGGTACAGACACAGGAGGCTCTATTCGTCAGCCAGCTAGTTTTTGTGGAATATATGGAATAAAGCCAAGTTATGGGCGAGTATCCCGTTATGGTTCTATGGCTATGGCTTCTTCATTGGATCAGATAGGACCAATGACCAATAGCGTCAAAGATACAGCTTATATTTTGCAGACCATGGCTGGTTTTGATCCCAAAGACGCAACTAGTAGTAAAACTAAAGCAGATGATTATCTAGAGGCTATCAATCAAGATCCCAAAAAATTAATCATAGGCATCCCTAAAGAATATTTTAGTGATGATATTCAAGATGAAACAAAATCAGCTTTAGAAAACAAAATAGAACAATTAAAAAATCAGGGTTTTCAAATCAAAGAAGTTAGTCTACCTTATACAGATTATGCTTTAGCTGCTTATTATTTATTGATGCCAGCTGAGGTCAGTTCAAATTTAGCTCGTTATGATGGCTTACTCTATGGCCTAGAGGCTAATAAAAATTTGACTTTGGATGAATGGTATAAGACAGTCCGATCAACTGGTTTTGGTGCAGAGAGCAAACGTCGTATTATGTTGGGTACTTATATTTTATCAGCTGGATATTATGATGCTTATTACAAACAAGCACAAAAGGTCAGGACTTTGATCAAAGCAGATTTTGCCAAGGTTTTTAGAGAGGTTGATGTTTTATTGACACCAGCTACTCCAACAACCGCTTTTAAACTAGGAGATAAAGTCAATGATCCAGTTCAGATGTATTTATCTGATGTTTTTACAGTTTCTGCCAATGTAGCTGGCATTTGTGGTTTGGTATTGCCAACTGCTAAAGACAAAAATAATTTGCCAATTGGCATGCAATTGCTAGCTGATGTTTATCAAGAGTCAAAATTATTTATGTTAGGAAATTATATTGAAAATTTATAATATTTATAATCAATCATATGGGAGTTCAAAGTAAAATAAAAGAGCGATTAGCTGATGCAGTGGCTGGTAGCTATTATAAAAAATGGTCAAAACGTTGGTGGGGCATATTATTGATTTTGATTGCTATATTTTTTATCTTATATTTATTGTATTTTGTTTTTATGACTATCAGTAATATTAGGCATATCAATAATGGCGATATTTATATTGCAGAAAATAATCTTTGGATTACAGCTGAGCAATTTCAGGAAAGACAGATAGCTACTGCTGATTTATTTACTGGAGATGATCCTTGGTTGGGAGCAGAGGAGCCTTTGATTTATATAGTTGGTTTTGAATCTTTTGCCTGTCCATTTTGTAAAGAAGATCAAGAAAATATTAGGCAGATGATGACAAAGTTTAGCTCTATTGTGCGTTTTATTAGCAAAGATTTTCCTACTGAAGGTTTACATCCTGATGTTTTTAATGCTCATCTAGCTGCAGATTGTGCCAATGAACAAGGTCGTTATTGGGAGTTTCGTGATATTTTGTTTGACAATCAAGGTGATTTTAGCAAAACTAATATCAAAAAATTAGCTAATCAATTTGGACTCAATGAACAACAATTTGATAGTTGCTTTGATAGTGAAAAGTTTTCTCAAGAAATTAGGCAAGATTATGCTGATGGTGTTCAAGCTGGTGTGGTAGGTACACCTAGTTATTTGGTAAATGGGAATTTGATACCAGGTGCCATACCTTATAATGTGTGGGAAGAAATTATTGGTTTTATTCTTAAAGAAACTTATTAAATGTGGTGGCAAACTTGGATACCAGATCCGATTTTGTTTAGCTTTGGTCCATTACCAATTAGATGGTATGGATTGATTTTGGTCATAGCTATTGTTTTAGCTAGTTTTTATGCTGGTCATTCTTTGATAAAGAAAAAAGTTTTATTATCCAAACAAGTAGATGACTTGTTTTTTTATATTATAATTTTTGGTTTATTAGGAGCTCGTCTGGGGCATGTTTTCTTTTTTGAATGGGCTTATTATATGGCCAACCCTGTGGATATTTTTAAAATATGGCACGGTGGTATTTCTATTCAAGGAGCATTACTTGGTGGTTTGATTACTATTATTATTTGGTCTCGTTATAATAAAATAAATTTTTGGAAATTGTTTGATAGATTAGTTCCAGCTGTAGCTCTAGGACAATTTATTGGCCGTTGGGGAAATTATTTTAATCAAGAGCTTTATGGTACACCGACTGATAAGTGGTGGGGGATTCCTATTGCTGAAATCAATAGAATAGAGGGCTATCAATATTTTTCTCATTTTCAACCAGCTTTTTTCTTTGAATCTATATTGAATTTGATTTTGTTTATTATTTTGCATTTTGCTTTAAAAATATCTAAGTTAAAAGCAGGTATTATTACACTTAGCTATTTCATTAGCTACTCTATTATTCGATTTTTTATGGAATTTGTGCGTATAGATGAGACTTTTATACTTTGGGGTTTTAGACTACCTCAGTTGATTAGTTTAGTCATTATAATAGCAGCTATTGCCTTGATTTTTATGCTAGCTTTTAAGCCCTTGCCAAAGTCTAAAAAATAGTGTATTATACTTTTGTTTTATACGCGGGGTGGTAGTTCAGTTGGTTAGAACGCCTGCCTGTCACGCAGGAGGTCGAGGGTTCGAGTCCCTTCCATCCCGCCACGTATATTCGCTGTCGCTTATCACGTGGCACGCCATTTATCGCCATTTAGGCGATTTTTTGGTATAATTTGTTTATGAAATTAACAATGAAAAATGTAGCTATCTTTGTTGGGATTTTATGGGTTTTGATGATGGTAGTTGGAGCAATAAATGAAGATTCTGCCATAATGCTTGTCATAGGTACATTGATGTTTATTGGGATTCTTTTGTTAATTATTACTTTTTTTCAGGAAAAAAAACAAATTAATCAAAGACAGAAATTGAAAGATGTACAAAAAATTTCTAAAGAAAAACAAAGTGTGCCTGATAAAGGATATGAAAGGTTGGAGGAAAAAGTAAAAAATCCTAATAAAATATTTATTATTTCAATTCTTATAATTTTTGGTAGTCCATTTTTAAAAGATCAATCTTTTGGGCCTTTTTTAGTGTATATAGCATTATCTAGTAATGCTTTTATTGGTTTTTATAATTTAGTTAGATGGACTAAAAATAAGAAAATTAATAAGAGAGACTTATTAATATCATCTATTTTTATTGTTTTATCATTAATGGTTATGTGGTTTTATTTTCCTAATGCAGAATTTTAATTAATCTATTATAATATAAATATAAAAATATGAAAATATTAAATACAAAAGGCAGTATAGATATCATTCAAGTTATCATAATTACTGGAATACTTGGAGCTATTTTTATTGTTGGAATTTTTTCTTGGAAAGAAATTGAAATAGCTCATGTATTATCATTACCTTTAGCTAATAATGAGGTAAATGAGGAAAATGCAACTGAGACTGATAGTGAATCTTCATTTGATGTAAATGATTATTTAAATTCATCTTTTAAGGTTTTAAATTTAGCTTTTTCTACCAGCTCAGATTATATATTAGTATTAGCTACTGAACGGACCGGCAAGGCCAATCATGATTCGTGTGGAGGTTTATATTCTCCAGCTGATTGTTATTTTTTTGTTGAAACTCAAAGTAAATATGGAGTTAATCCTGCACCTCGTTTTTTGACATATTTTGAAGGGTTTTTAAGTGAGATGACTAAATTTATATTTCTTGATGATACAACTGTTTCTTTTGATTCAACTTTTGGTGATGGCCCCATTTCCTCAGCTACTACTTGGCATTTATCTTTAGAATCTGGGGATATAACAAAAATACAAACAGTATCTAGATTATATAATTCTGAAACTGGTGAAACTGAAGTGGAAATAATAGAATATTAATAAATGACCAAACAAGAAAAAACACAGATTTTATTTTTTATAGCAGCTGCTGTTTGGGGCTTGCTTATTTTTTATTTATCATCTATTCCTAATCTACAAAGCGCTTTGCCAAGTTGGCAAGATTTTATTTTGCGTAAACTAGCTCATATTTTTGTATTTTTTATCTTGAGTTATTTCTTGATTTCAAGTTTTAGCAAATATAAACGCGCTTATATTTATTTTGTAATAGTTGCTGTGATTGCTTATGCTTTTATAGATGAATATCATCAAGCCTTTGTGCCATTTCGTTATGGCTCAGCCAAAGATATACTTATAGACTCTATTGGGGTATTATTTGGTACAGCTTTGTATAGCTCGTGGCCACCCAATAAATTTTTGACCCGCTTCGCCAAAGCAAAGCGAGGCGAGAGAAAATAAAAAAAATCTTGCCCTAACCCCTCCCGACCTCCCCTTGACAGGGGAGGAATATTTTTTGCAAAAACAAAAAGCCCCCTGTTAAGGGGGTTTGGGGGTTAGATAATATTATTTAAAGCTTTTTACTATTTTAGCAAAGGCCTTGGGATTTTCTTCAGCCAACTGTGATAGGACTTTACGGTCTAGTTCACAGTTATTTTTTTTCAATAAGTCAATAAATACAGAATATTTGGTATCTAAAGTTCGTAAAGCTGCATTTAGCTTAGTTTGCCACAAACGGCGATTTACTCTTTTTTTCTTTTTGCGATCACGCAAAGCATGAGTACCAGCATGAAGAATAGCTTCTTGAGCTTGCTTAGTTTTCTTTTTTCGTCCCCATTTATAACCTTTGGTTTTTTTGAGGATATTTTTGCGTCTTTTTACATGTGTAACGCCACGTTTTACTCTAGGCATAGTTTTTTATAAATAAGGTAATAGTTTTTTAACATTTTTAACATTGGCTTTTGAGATAGCTTTATCACGTCTTTTATTACGCATCACTTTGCCAGATTCTCTACTATTAAAATGATCTTGGCCACCAGCCCTGATCATAATTTTTTTCTTTTTGCCACCAGTGATTTTTACTCTCTTCTGTAGCACTTTCTTGGTTTTCATTTTCATAACAGTTTTTTTATCGTTTGCTAATAATAACTGATAGGGTTGGACCCTGGATTTCAATTGGCTTTTCTTGTTTATATTCAACAGTCAATTTATCCAAAAATGTTTGAACAACTTCTTTGGCTTTATTACGAAAAGCTCTTTCTCGGCCACGCAAGCGTAATTCAACTTTGACTTTGTGACCTTGTTCTAAAAATTTATGTACTTGTTTTTCTTTGACTTCCATATCATGTTCACCAATTTTGAAAGATAGGCGAACACCTTTGGTTTCAGTTTTTTTGGTTTTTTGTTGGCTACGACCTTGTTGATACTGAAATTTGCCGTAGTCCAAAATTTTACAGACAGGCGGCTTGGCTAGGGGAGAGACCTCTATGAGATCCATACCTTTTTCTTGGGCCAAAGCCAAAGCTTGATCTGTAGCCAAGACACCCAAACTGTTTCCCTGATCATCAATAACCATTACTTCAGGTACACGAATATGATCGTTGAAACGGAATTTTTTTGTGGTGTCTTTTGGTTTATAACGTCTTCTACCTCTGATATATTTATTTTAATTATTTAATTGGTTCCTCCTGCGCTTCATTCTTCGCCAAGGCTTCGAATGATAAAAAAGCTACGGAGGACGGGTCCCTTATAAAACCTTTAGAGTTTATCACGAATGATCAGGCGTTGTAATGGCCCGCCATCCGAAGTTCCGCTTTGCGGAACGAAGGGTGGTGGAGATGAGGGGGATTACACCCCTGTCTGGCAAATGTCTTAATATATGCCTACAAGCTTAGTCAGTTTTATGTTTAAGTTATTAGCTTAAAAATTGATCGCCGCATATTGCGGGATCAATCCCGCCAAAGGCGTGGATTGACAAAAAACTAATAACCGATTTGATAAAATTTTAAAATATGCATACCAACACTACATATTTCTAGCCTGATAAAATGGCGTCCCTAACTAGCTTCAGGCTCACTAAACTAGGAACGGTCGTAGCATATTTATGCTAAAACTGGTGCCAGTTGAGGTACTCGGAAGAGCTCTCTAACTTTGGCTAAAGTGTTTTTTGCACTTATTTATGATCTTTAAGAGATCAAGGCTGCTTGCCATATATTATTCGATTTGTCATCGAATAGTAAACATCCCCGCATTATCTGCGGAAACTTTTCAATTTACGGGCAATAGTTCGACCTACTTCCCGTTTTTTTATGGTTTCTCGCTTGTCAAATTTCTTTTTTCCTTTAACTAAGGCAATTTTTACCTTAATTAATCTTCGACTAGTATACACTGAAATAGGGACAATTGTCAAGCCCTTTTCATTAGTTTTATTGGATAAATATATGATTTCTTTCTTTTTTAGTAATAATCTACGATCTTGCTCTGGATTGTAGTTTTTGAGGCCAATCCCAGCCTTACTATAAGGGCTAATATGCATTTTTTTGAGCCAAGCTTGTCCGTCTTTTATAGAGACAAAAGCACCTTTTAACGATAAATGTTTAGCTTTGACAGATTTGACTTCTTGGCCAGTCAACACCAAACCAGCTTCAAATTCTTCTTCAATTTTGAAGTTATAGGTAGCCGTTTTATTGTAGTAAAGAGTTGACATTTTTTCTCAAATATGATATTAAGACGATGACTGGTGATTAGTCATCTGACTTGACTATATCACAAAATCTGTTCGTTTTAAAGAAAGGGGGTGAATCATGCCTCATAGTGGATCAGCTGCCTCGAGTCAGTCAGAGCCTAGCAAAGAGCCAAGGCCTGCGGATTCGGCTACAACCATGGGTGGTAAAGATGTTATTACCACTTTACTGGAGTTTTTTGCTCGCAAACAATTTCCAGTAGATGAGGGCAGATTGGAAGCCCTCTTTGAGAGCGATAAAGCTCTGGTGCAAGCTGCTTGTCAGATTGTTCTTGATAACAATTGTTATCGGGATGAAGTCGTCAGAGTACATCAGGCGATCAAGTAACACGCTGACACAAGAAGCGGTCATAAATACTTGACCGCTTTTTTTATTTCTTTTATATCTGATAATAAATTAACATCTATTTTTAATCTATGATTATTATAATTATAATTCTGATTTATTTTTAAAATTTTTAATAATTTATTATTATCTAGATCCCTTAACAAATCAAAAGCAATAAATTCTTTGTCTTTGGTTTTATAAGTATTAATATTAAAAATATCAGTGTCTTGTGCTAGGATTCTAATTTCTTGCAGCCACAAAATATTGTGAATATTTGGGTTTTTATATTTTTTGTATAATTTTTTGATTTCTTCTAAATTTCTAATGCGACTAATTTTTTGATACCAGCTAAGTTTTTCGGCAATGTTATTAAACATTTTATCTGGCACTGTAGTGTCGAGTTTTAATTTGATCTCAATATCTCGCCAAGTTTGGTAAACTTGACCTTTTAGATCTGCAATAGTTTCAGCTATTAGTTGTTGATAAAATCCCAAGCCAATAGATTTTACTTTGCCAGATTGAGCTTTGCCCAAAATATTACCTACGCCACGTAGCTCTAGATCACGATGAGCTATTTTAAAACCCGCTCCCAAGTCACTAGCTAATTTGAGATGAGATAATCTCAAACTAGCATTTTTTTTGAGTTTAGAAACACTATAAAGAAAATAAGCATAAGCTTGTTTATTAGCTCGACCAATCCTGCCACGTAATTGATGCAACTGAGCTAGACCAAAACGATCAGCTTCGGTGATTATCAGAGTATTGGCATTAGGGATATCCAAGCCATTGGCAATGATCGTTGAACAAACCAAAATATCTACTTGACTAGTATCAAAGTCATGCATGACTTGAGCCAGTTGCTTGTCTTCAAGTTGTCCGTGAGCAATAGCTATTTTGGCTTTAGGGAATAATTTGGCTATTTTTTTGTAGGCAAGATTTATAGTCTCTACTCTATTATGCAGAAAATATACTTGACCTTTTCTATCTAACTCTTGCTGGATAGCATGACTGATAACTTCATCACTAGTTTTGTGGACTGAAGTTTCTATGCTTTTACGATCACTAATAGGATGAGTAATCAGCGAAATGTCTTTGATGGCTGATAATGCCAAGTTAAGCGTGCGGGGTATAGGTGTAGCAGTTAGAGTCAATAAATTTATATTAGCTTTGTGTTTTTTGAGTTTTTCTTTGGCTTCGACACCAAAATTTTGTTCTTCATCTATTATTAACAACTGCAATTTAGGAATGACAATATCACGAGACAATAATCTATGAGTTCCTATTATAATATCTATTTGATTATTTTTGATTTTAGAAATATTTTGTTTTATTTTTGATTTATCTTGCCAGCGAGTAAGTAAGGCAATATTTACTCCGTATTTCTCTAGTCTATTTATAAAATTGTCATAATGCTGTTGAGCTAGGATTGTAGTAGGGCAGAGGATAGCTACTTGGTAGCCGTTGGCTACTGCTTGAGCTGCAGCCCTGAGAGCTACTTCAGTTTTACCAAAACCAACATCACCACAAATCAGACGATCAGCTGGATTGCTTGATGCCAAATCAGTCATCACATCCTGGATAGCAGCATCTTGCGATGGTGTGACTTGATAAGGAAAGTCTCTGGATACTTGTTTTATTAGATCTTGTTTTTTTAAAACAGGAGTCTGATGTAATTTACGAGTAGCTTCTATATGTAATAATTCATTGGCTAATTGCAAAGTATGATCTTTTATTTTTTTGAGAGTTTGCGGCCAAGTATTACCAATAGATAGTCGTTGGATTTTTGGGTTTTGGGGGCCAATATATTTTTCTATTTTGTCAGCTAATTCTAGTGGTACAAACAAAGTATCGTTGTCAGCATAAGCCAAGACCATGTATTCTTTGTCATGATCGTCAACTTTCATAGTAGTTATTTTATCTAAATAAGCTATGCCATGATCACGATGAACAACAAGGTCACCAACTTTAAAATCTGGTAAAAATTCCCGTTGTTGTTTTGTTTGTTTAGTTAATCTGTCTTCTAGAAAAAATAGAGTGTCGTTAATTACCAATATTTTTTGATCATCAACTACAAACATGTCAGGCCACTTGAGAGACTGGGAATAATCTATAATATTGGCTTTGAGTTTATATTGCTTTAATATTTTATTAGCCTGAACTTTGTTTTTACTAAACCAAAAGATATTATAATTTGTTTTATTTTTAAATATATCTGCTTTGTTTTTTATTAGTGGAGAAATAGCTTGAGTTTTGAATTCAAAATCTGCTTTAGATAAACTATCAAAAATTAATTTATTATTTTTTAGATCTTGGAAATATTCAGCTTGATGTTCTTTATAAATTAATGAGCATTTTATTGGCAAAGAATTTATAAATGTTTGTTTATGAATATTTTTGTTAGAATATATATTTATTTCAGATATTTTTTTATTATCTTGAGAAATATATTCTAGATTATTAATATCAAAATTTAACCTAAAAATTTTATCTTGTTGTTGAATATCGATGACATTGCCATGGATATTAAATTGATTGTTTTGATAAACTTCTGCTTCTTGTTCAAAACCAAGAGCTACTAGATCTTTAGCTAGCTGAATCAAAGAATAATTTTGCCTAAGTTTTAGAGTTATTTTATTTTTATTTAAATATTCCCAAGCAGGAATATTTTGTTCTAGGTTATTAAAACTAGTTAAAATAATAATATTTTTATTATTTTGTAATTTAATTAATAATTCTAGATTTATTTCTTCTTTGTCTGGCCAAGCTATAATTTCTTTTTTCTTTTTACCAAAATATTTTTGCCAAGTATTTAATAAGTCAGAATAAATTTTGATTTGTTGATTATTTTCTAGGCACCACAAAATCGCCCCAGATCCTTGTAATAGGGGGGTCTGCCATATACTGATAGTCTGTACTGCGGCTTTGTCAGTACAAGTTATTTTTGTTTGTTTCATGACTTGACAAAACTCATTTCTTTTGGTAAAAAATAATATCTGGAATCTTAATACTTAGAGATTGTAGCAATAAACCAGTATTTTGCCAAGATTGGTGGTTTATAAGCTATTTGTCAGTTCTTGGTTTTGTAGCATCCCTCCTTGCCACAACCTTTATGCTGACAAGTAGCTTAGAGACTATCAATTGCAAAATGTTCTTTCATAGGAGGAGGTGAGTCATGAAAAAAGCATTGACTTGGCTAATAGCAGCAGTGCTGCTGTTTTTTATTGCTGGCTGCTCAGATCCAGTGACCATTGAGTCTGAGACTGATATCTACAGTATTTATGTGGAAGATGCCCAGGTTCAGATTACTTTTGATCTGACTGAAGATTCTGGCAAACTGATCACCGTATCCAATCACAACGACCGGATTATCGGCGTTCGCTTAGAGGATTATAGTCACGAAGAAGTAGTGCTTTTTAAAGACTACTGGATTTCATCTGGTGATGTCAGTGCTGACAATAGTTTTCACTTGCATCAAGGCATGCGCATTTGGGGCGAAGTCATGGTCTATAATTCCCAGTTTGCGGGAGTTATCGAATGGGCTATTTCTTATCTGCCTGGTGATTGGCGTGAGTGGCTGGATGACAATTTTGGTGAAGAGTGGCTCTATGAGCAACATTTCATCGACATCGAACTTCAATAACCCTGTTCTATTTAGAATAGGGTTTTTATTTTTGTATGAAATAGTGTATAATTAATATATTAAAAATTAATTATTTTAGGAGGTAAATTATCATGATTGGAATCATTTTTGTAGTAGTTGGTGTTTTATGGCTATTACAGACCATGGGTTTTATTGTAGGTGATTTTTGGAGTTTTGTCTGGCCAGTAATTGTTATCTTGATTGGTCTTAGTATGATAGATAAGAGAAGTGAAGGTTCTTATAGTTTTAAATTGCAAAAAGCCAAGAAATAATGCTGACAATCAAGCAAAGTCTTAAATCAGAAATAAAAGTAAAAAAGTCCAGATTTCTGGGCTTTACTTTTTTAATAGAGGAAGAAGCTGATATTAAAAAAATATTATTAGATCTAAATAAACAACATAAAAATGCCAATCATCTTGTCTATGCTTATAGATTATTAGATAATAATGTTTTGAAAGAAAAGTTTGATAATAATAAAGAGCCAGTCAATTCTGCTGGTAAGCCCTTATTATATTTATTACAGAAAAAAGAAGTAATAAATTGTCTGTTAGTAGTAATAAGATATTTTGGTGGTACCAAACTTGGAGTAGGGGGTTTGGTGCGAGCATATACCAAAGCTGGTCAAGAAGTTTTGCAAGATAATTTAATAGAGCATGGAAAATAGAATTTTAAAAGTAGATGGACAGCAATACGATTATAAATTGCGCCGGCGAGCACGCGCGAAGTATTTGCGTTTGTCGATAGATTATGATGGCACGGTCGTTGTAACAGCTGCCAAGACCTATCCGATTTATTTGATTCAAAAATTTATGCTCAAGCGTTGGTCTTGGGTTTTGCAAAATGTAGATAAACAAAAATCTACACCTAGTTTATTGCATCAACAGCATTCCGAAGCTTTAATAAAAAAATATAAAAAAATTACCAGAAATTTAGTATATGCTAGATTAGAATTTTTTAATCAAATATATAATTTTAAATACAATCGCATAGCCATCCGTAATCAAAAAACTCGCTGGGGCTCTTGTTCTTCAGACAAAAATCTCAATTTTAACTATCGATTGTGCTTATTGCCGCCTTTTATTGCTGATTATATTATTGTCCACGAAATGTGTCATTTAGCTGAACTCAATCATTCGCTAAGCTTTTGGCAACTAGTGTCTCAGGCTATTCCAAATTATAAAGAAATAGAAAGAGAACTTAAGAAAATTTAGCTAATATTAGCCTAAAAATTGACCCGTCGGGTTGATTTTTTTGGTTTGCCTTTGCACTTAGCTTATGATAAAATATACATACTTTTAACCTATAAAAATATGTCAGGACCAAGAAAAGATTTTTTATCATGGAACGATACCTTTATGCTGATGGCCTTTTTGATATCCGAAAGATCAAAAGAGCCTTCTACCCGCACTGGAGCAGTGGTAGTCGATGAAAACAACGTTATTTTGGGATTGGGCTACAATGGTTTTCCACGAGGAATAGAAACTGATGATTTGCCTTGGGGCAAAGAAACCGATGATTGGACTTATACCAAATATCCTTATACAGTCCACGCTGAGCGTAATGCTATCTACAACTCCAACAAATCAGTCAAAGGCGGTAAAGTTTATTGTACTTTATTCCCTTGCAACGAATGTGCCAAGACTATTATTCAAGCTGGTATCAAAGAAGTCTATTATTTTGATGACAAGTATATCAATGAAGAATATTCTGTAGCTGCCAAAAAACTTTTTGATTTGGCTCAAGTCAAATACAAAAAGTACACTCCTACCAAAAAATTTGTGATTACAGACAACGATGCCAAATAAAAAGATTTTAGCTTTTACTGGTTTGATTGCTAGTGGTAAGGGTACAGCTGCCAAATATTTTATAGAGAAACACAAGGCTGTATCTTTTCGTTTTTCTACTTCCATGAGGGATGTTTTAGATAGGCTGTATTTGGAACAGTCTCGAAAAAATATGGCAGAGATATCTTTAGTTTTACGAGAAGCTTTTGGGCAAAATCTTTTTTCTAAAGTCATTGCCAATGATGCAGCCAAGTCTGAAAGTGAATTAGTAGTTATTGACGGTGTTAGGAGAAGTTATGATTTAGAAGCTTTGAAAAAAATTGAAGGTTTTCAGTTGATTGGCGTTGAAGTAGATAGTAAAATACGTTTTGAACGTTTAAAAAAACGAGGAGAAAATGCTGATGATATTAGTAAAACATGGGAGCAGTTTCAAGCTGATCATAAATTGGAAACTGAGGTTTATATTCCAGAATTATTAAAGCAAGCTGATGTGACTATAGATAACAACGGCAGTCTAGAAGATTTGTATAAACAATTAGATAAACTAGTAGAATAAGATGAAACAATATCTTGATTTACTAAAAAAAATTAGAGACGAAGGTAATGATGGCGATGACCGTACTGGAGTAGGTACACGTAGTTATTTTGGTGGCCAGCTCCGTTTTGATATTTCTGAAAAATTTCCTTTAGTGACCACTAAGAAAGTTTTCTTAAAAGGAGCTATTTATGATTTATTATGGATGCTAAGAGGTGAGACAAATATTCGCTGGTTGGTTCAAAATAATGTTCATATTTGGGATGATTGGCCTTATGCTGTTTATAAAGAAGTCATGGAATCTCGTGGCGAAAAGAAATTTTTATCCCAAGATGAGTTTATAGACAAAATAAAAGACAATGCAGATTTTGCTAGAAATTGGGGTGAACTTGGTCCAGTCTATGGCAAACAATGGCGTCGTTGGCTTGGTCCAGGTGGAGGAGAGATTGATCAAATTGCGATTGTAATTGATCAGATAAAGAATAATCCAACTTCTCGCCGCATTATTGTGTCTGCTTGGAATACCGGTGAACTACAGACTTTGATCAAAGGCAAGCGTACAGCTCCGCCACCTTGTCCATCATTTTTTCAGTTTTATATCCATGATGGCAAATTATCTTGTCATCTTTATCAGCGTAGTGCTGATGTATTTTTGGGGGTACCCTTTGATATTGCTTCTTATTCATTATTGACCATGATGTTGGCTCAAGTGACTGGTTTGAAGTCAGGAGAATTTATTGTTTCCTTTGGTAATGTCCATATTTATAAAAATCATCTAGAACAAGTAGACAGACAATTAGCTCGTACACCTCGAGCTTTACCAACTATGAAGATTAATCCAGATATCAAAGATATCAATGATTTTAAGTTTGAAGATTTTATTTTAGAAAATTATGATCCGCATCCGGGCATCAAAGCTCCGATAGCTGTTTAGATATGAAAAAAACTATTAGTATAATTTGTGCTATAGCTCGCGACCGCGGGATTGGATATAAAAATAAATTGCTAGTCCATTTGCCGCCTGATTTGCAGCATTTCAAAAATATTACTTCTGGCCATATGGTTATCATGGGTCAGACTACTTTTGAATCCATCGGTAGACCACTTCCCAATAGAATAAATGTTGTGCTGACTCAAGATAAAAATTTTAAAGCTGAAGGCTGCGTGATCAAATACTCTATAGAAGAAGCTTTAGAATATGCCAAAGCTTCTGACGACGATGAAATATTTTTTATTGGTGGAGCCTCTATCTATGCGCAGAGTATAAAATATGCAGATAAATTATATTTGACTTTGATAGACAAAACTTTTGAAGCTGATACTTTTTTTCCAGAATATACAGAGTTTTCCAAAATTTTATCTGAAGAAGAGCATGAGTATAATGATCTTAAATTTAAATACCTAGAATTAGTAAAACCTAATGAAACTCAAGATTAAAAAAAATCATCCGCAAGCAACTATTCCAGCCACTGCTTATGGCGAAGGTGATGCAGCCGTAGATCTACACGCTTGTGAAGAGGTTGTGATAAAGCCAGGTGAACGAGCTTTAGTAAATACTGGTTTACAAATTGCTGTGCCAGCTGGTTATTTTGCTAATATTCGTGATCGTTCTGGACTAGCTATCAAGCATGGTATTCATACTATGGCTGGTGTAGTCGATTCGCATTACAGGGGAGACTATAAAATAGTACTTATTAATTTTGGGCAAGAGGATTATAAAATTAAAATAGGTGATCGTATTGCGCAACTACTTATTCAAAAAGTAGAAGATATAGAATGGCAAGAAGTAGAGGAGTTAGATAAAACTAAACGAGGAGCTGGCAGTTTTGGCAGTTCAGGCTATTAAATATAAAAATATATGCCTAAAGGCAAATTTATTGTAATAGAAGGTGGAGATGGTTCTGGAAAAACCACGCAGTTTAATTTACTTAAAGAAAAATTGACTAAAGACGGACATCAACTCGAGTTGGCTGATTTTCCACAGTATGGCAAGCCATCTGCTGCTTTGGTGGAAGAATATCTAAACGGAAATTATGGTACAGCCAAAGAAGTCGGACCTTATCGAGCCTCTATTTTTTATGCTGCTGATCGTTATGATGCTTCTTTTGATATGAAAAAATGGTTGGCAGAGGGTAAGATTGTTTTAGCTAACCGCTATACTACTTCCAATATGCTCCATCAAGCTGGTAAAATTCAGGATCAGGTAGAGCGAGACAAGTTTTTGGAATGGCTAGAAGATTTGGAATATAATATTTTTGCTATCCCCAAGCCCGATGTTGTTTTTTTCTTGCATATACCAGCTGATATTTCTCAACAATTGTCTCTAAAAAAAGAACAACGCCACGGTAATCTTAAATCCAAAAACGATATACACGAAAACGACTTAGAGCATCTCAAAGATGCTGAAAATGCTGGCATCTATGTATCCAAAAAATATAATTGGGAAACTATTGAGTGTATAGATGCTAATAATCAATTGCGTAGCATTGAAGATATTCATCAAGAGGTTTGTAAAAAAGTAGAAAAATATATATAGTTAATATACTTGTCCCGTAAAAATTTGTTGTGTATAAATAACGGGGCAATAAATAATTTTAATTTTATACGGGATGAGTAAGTACGAGACTATCATTGGTTTAGAAATTCACTTGCAACTCAAAACAAAGAGCAAGATGTTTTGTAATTGTTCTAATGATGGAAGCAATCAGCCAGTCAATACAGTTGTTTGTCCAGTATGTCTAGGACATCCTGGTATTTTGCCGACTGTGAATAAAGAAGCTATCAAGCAGGGTATTATAATGGCTTTGGCTTTGAATTGTAAAATAAAAAGTCATTCCAAATTTGATCGTAAAAATTATTTTTATCCTGATTTACCAAAAGGTTATCAGATTTCTCAATTTGATGAACCACTCGCTGAAGAGGGACATTTAATAATTGATCTAGATAATCAACATCATAAAATAGGCATTGAGCGTTTACATATGGAAGAAGACGCTGCTAAAAATATTCACAAAGACAATAAAACTTTGGTAGATTTTAATCGTGGTGGTACACCGCTAGCTGAGATTGTTACTAAGCCAGATTTTCGGACACCGGATCAGACTAAAATATTTTTGCAGGATGTGCGTTTGATAGCTCGCTATTTAGACGTATCTGATGCTGATATGGAAAAAGGTCAAATGCGTTGTGATGCCAATATTTCACTTAGGCCTATAGGTGATAAAGAATTGTATCATAAAACAGAAGTTAAAAATCTTAATTCATTTAAAGCTGTAGTCAAAGCTTTGCAATTTGAGCAAGAGCGTCAAACAGCTTTGTGGGAACAAGGTCAGGCGCCACAAATTACTGCTACTCGTGGTTGGGATGAAGCCAAACAAATTACAGTAGAACAAAGGACCAAAGAAGGTTCGGCTGATTATCGTTATTTTCCTGAGCCAGATTTACCGCCTTTAATAATTAAAGCAACACTTTTACAGGAGATTAAATCTTTAATGCCAGAGTTACCTAATAACAGACGAGATCGTTTTGTAGAAGAGTATGGACTCAAAATCCAAGATGCTTATGTGTTGATAAATCTGAAACATTGGGCTGACTATTTTGAAGCAATAATGTCTGATCTTAGAGCTTGGTTGTTTCGTGACGAAAATATTGATCCAGGCACTAAAGAGGCAGATATTTTATGGCAAGACAATAAACAAGCTTTGTCCAAACTAGCTTTTAACTGGTTATCAAGTGAATTATTTGGCTTAGTAGATACTAGTTTTGATATAAAAAATCTAAAAATTACTGCAGAAAATATGGCTGAATTGCTCAAGCTTATTTATAGAGCTAAATTAAATAGTTCTGCTGGTCAGACTGTTTTGAAAGCTATGTTTGATACTGGTGATGATCCTTCACATATCATGGAAGAGCAAGATCTGGGTCAGGTAGATGATGATAAAGCTTTGCAAATTTTTGTAGAAGAAGTAATAAAAAATAATCCTCAACAAGTAGAGGATTATAAGGCTGGTAAAATTGTTTTACTTAAGTTTTTTGTAGGTAAAGTCATGGCTGCTTCTAAGGGCAAAGCCAATCCTCAAAAAATAGAAAATATTTTACAAGAAAAATTAAAGTAATTTAATCAACAAACTTTTTAATTTTTTCAACTGCACTGGACAGAGATTCGTTCCAGTGTATTTTGATTCCCTGCTTTTCCATACGTCTAAACCAAGTCATCTGCCGCTTGGCATAGCGACGAGTGTTTTGTTGGATCTGATCTATAGACTCTTGTTTTGAGATATTATTATCTAAATATTCCAAAATTTCTTTATAGCCAATACCACTGAGAGCTACTAGAGATTTGTCAGGAAATTTTTTATAAATATTTTTGACTTCATCTATCAATCCAAGATCTATCATTTTGATAACTCTATTATTAATTTTTTCGTATAATTTTTCGCGACCAGGATCAATGCCAAAAACTAAAAAGTCATAAGGGCATTCGCCAGTTCCTTGACTAGTGGACAAACTTTGTCTAAAAGCTAAAGAATATTCCAAAGCTCTGACTACATGGATTTTGTTTTTAAGATTAATATTAGAGGCTGATTCGGGGTCATTAGTTTTTAGTTGTTTTACTAATTCTGGCAAACTACAGTCTTTTAATTTAGATCTGATATTTTTATCAGTAGCTGGTATTCTATAATTTTGCAGGATAGAGGAGAGATAAAGCCCAGTGCCACCAGCTATAATTGGTAGTTTATTATTTTTGATAATTTTATTTATAATATCAAAAGCAGCTTGTTGCCAATCATGCAAAGAGTAATTTTGATCTGGCTCCACAATATCTAGCATATAATGAGGAATGCCTTGCATTTCTTGGGTCGTTATTTTACCAGAGCCGATATCTAACTGTTTATATATTTGTCTAGAATCAGCTGAGATAACTTCGCCATTTGTTTGTTTGGCTATTTGCACTGCCAAATCTGACTTGCCAGAAGCAGTTGGGCCTAAGATTACTATGATTTTTCCTTGTTTAGTCATTGTTTATTTCTCCCTCCAAGCCCCAGTCAAGAGCCTTAGTAATTTTTATTTTATAAAATTTACCTACTTCTAATTTTTTATTATCCATAACATGTACAGCCACATAATTAGATAATTTACCGATGGCTTTGTCTGGTTTTACAACGTCTATCAAGACTTCTTGCTGAGTATTAATTAATTTTTTATTAAACTCTAAAGAATATTTAGTAAGTAATTTATTTATTATCTGCCAACGTTGTTTTTTTGTTTGCTTATCTATGTCGTCAGAATATAATTTGGCAGCTGTAGTACCAGAGCGCTCAGAATATTGAGATACATAAGCCATATTAAATTTGAGTTCGTCAAACAATTTGATAGTGTCTGTAAATTCTTGTTCTGTTTCACCAGAAAATCCGACTATCAGATCTGTAGAGATAGCAATATCTGGTATTTTAGTTTTTATTTTTTTAATTAAATTTTTATATTTTTTTATACTATAATGCCGGTTCATGCGTTTAAGCATGCTATCTGATCCAGATTGTACAGGTAGATGCAAATAATTATTTATATTTTTATTATCTGCCATGACTGTTATCAAATCATCTGACATATCATATGGGTGAGAAGTCAAAAATTTTAGCCAGAAATTATTATCAAGCTTAGCAATTTTTTCTAGCAATTCAGGAAATTTAATTTCGTTTTCTTTGTCCAGACCATAACTATTTACATTTTGGCCAAGCAAAATTATTTCTTTATAATTTTGTTTTAATAATTCTTGTACTTCTTTGATAATGTCTTGAGATGGACGAGATACTTCGCGGCCGCGAGTATGCGGTACAGCACAATAAGTACAAAATTTATTACAGCCAGTCATGATCGGTACATAAGCTCGATAGTTTGAATAATAACTTGGCGCAATATCAAAAAATTGTGGTAAAGCTAATTTTTCTTTCCCTCGGCTACGCTCGGGACCTTCGGCGGGATTAATTTTTTGTATGCTTTTGGCTAAATTATCAAGATTTTTGATATCTATAAAAATATCAAATTTATGTTCAAGTTTTTTTTGATCTTCTGGCAGGACACAACCAGCCAAAATAGTAATCAAAGGTCGTTTTGTTTTGGCAAGTTGCCAATTGCGTATTTTGCCATGAATACGATCCACAGCTGTCTGTCTGACAGAGCAGGCCAAAATACAAATCAAGTCAGCTTCGTCTTCTGACTTTGTTTCTTGATAGCCAAGATCCTTCAAAACAGAGGATAGTCTTTCTGCATCAGAATAATTCATCTGACAACCAAATATAATAAGGTGGAATTTCTTATTTGCCATAAAGGGCATTATATAGCTTTTGGCTTGAAAAATCAAGGCTAAATAAAAGCCCGCCCCCGCGGAGCGGGGGCGGGCTTGAATAAATTATTTTATAAAACCTCGTTGTCGTGTGAATCTGATTCTCTAAAACCAGCATTGGTAATACGTATAAATTCAGCATTTTTGATTAATTCATCTAAATTGCGAGCATTGCCATAACTCATTCCAGATCTCAAACCTCCCATAAACTGATTGATAATATTTTGGACTGGGCCGCGATAAGGTACACGAGCTTCTACTCCTTCTGGAGTTATTTGATTTATATTTTCTTTAGCATCAGGTCGAGACAGAGCAGCAGTCAATGAAGCCATACCGCGAGAAATTTTGTATTGTCTTCCTTGATAGGTTATCAATGGGCCTGGAGTTTCTTCAGTACCAGAAAATTGTCCACCAATCATGATAGTATTGGCACCAGCTGCTATAGCTTTGACAAAATCAGCTGGTTTACGGATTCCACCATCAGCATTAAAAGGAATATTGTGTTGGCGACAAACAGATGCAATATTCATGATAGCAGTCAGCTGTGGTACACCAAAGCCAGTAGTTGTCCTAGTAGTACAAGTTGATCCAGGACCAACGCCGACTTTGATGCCATCTACGCCAGCTTTGATAAGATCTAGGGCTGCTTTGGCAGTAGCTATATTACCTCCAATCAATTCTACATTTGGGTATTTGGTTTTTATTTTAGATATAGCTTCCAATTCATTATCAGAATGTCCATGAGCAATATCTAAAACAATGGCATCTACTTCAGCCCTGACCAAAGCATCGACTCGCTCCATAAAATCACCTCTGACTCCAACTGCGGCTGCTACCAATAAACGTCCTTTACTATCTTTAGCAGCTTCTTCGTTGTCATAATTTTTGGCAATATCAGTAGAGGTGATCAATCCTTGGATATTAAAGTCTTGATCAACTAAAGGTAATTTTTCAATTTTATTGTTATTGAGTAATTCCCTGGCTTTTTCAGTAGAAATATCTCTGGCAGCAGTAATAAGATTATCTTTTGTTGTCATCATGTCAGAGACTAGTTTTGTATCATCTTTGATCAATACAATATCTCGACTAGTGATAATACCTTGTAGTTTGTGACCATTTTCTGAAACCAAAAAACTATGACAGTTATGTTCTTTTATTTTTTCTTTAACATCAGCTAGAGTATCATATGGCTTTACAGTAAAAGGCTTATCAATAACAATATTTTGTTTGCGTTTTACTTTGGTGACTTCTTTGACTTGTTTATCAATATCACAAAAACGATGGATAAAGCCAATACCACCAGCCAAGGCCATGGCAATGGCCATGTGGCTTTCGGTAACTGTATCCATATTTGAACTTACTATAGGTATTTTTAGGGTGATGTTTTTTGACAGCTTTGCACTAGTATCTACATCCTGTCGAGAACGAATACTAGATTTTTGGGGCACCAACAAAACATCGTCGTATGCTAAGGCGGTTTTTATAGTCATGCTTGTTTTATTATAATTATAAAAGCTCTAATGTACGATTTTTGATATCTTCTTTTATTTTAGCAATAAATTCAGATTTGTCTATCTCCAATAAATCTTTTTGGCCGCGTACTCGGACAGATAGTTTTTTGGAGTTCATTTCTTTGTCTCCAATTACTAGAGTATAGGGGATACGTTGGCTAGCATTTTTTCTAATTTTGTTGCCAATAGTTTCAGAACTATCGTCCAATTCTATTCGCAAGTTTTGTTCATTAAATTCTTTTTTTAAGTTTTGACAAAATTCTATATGTGAAGCTCCAACACTCATGATTTTTATTTGTACTGGGCTACACCAGAGGGGAAAGTTGCCACCTAGATGCTCTATCAATATAGCGACAAATCTTTCAATAGAGCCAGTAATAGCAGCGTGCAACATGACTATAGACTCTTCTTTATTGTCTTCATTAGTGCAAGTCAATTTGAAACGTTCAGGCATATTACGATCTAGTTGAATAGTAGCTACTTGCCATTCACGCTTAAGTGAATCATGTGTTATAAAGTCAATTTTGGGACTATACATAGCAGCTTCGCCGATGGCTTCATAGTGTTCTATTTTTTGTTCCTTGAGTAATTCACGCAATTGAGTTTCCATTTTTTTCCAATTATCTGGAGTACCAATATATTTATCAAAATTATCTGGATCATGCAGCGATAGTCTGATTTTTAGATCAAAACCAAATGGTTTATAAAAATTTTTGACAATATCAACAATTTTTAGAATTTCTTCTTTGACTTGATTATCACGACAAAAAACATGAGCATCATCTTGGCTAATACAGCGGACACGAGATAGTCCAAATAGTTCACCAGATTGTTCATCTCTGTAAACCATAGTAGTTTCAGCATAGCGTTGTGGCAGATCACGATAGCTGCGTGGTAGATGAGCATAAATTTGAGTATGATGAGGACAATTCATTGGTTTCATAGCAAATTCATGACCTTCCCGAGTAGTTATTTTAAATAATTCATCAGAAAATTTGTCCCAATGACCACTAGTTTCGTAAAGAGCCTTTTTGGTAATATGAGGAATAGTTACTGCTTGATATTCATATTGATTACGTAATTCCCAGACATAGTTGTCTAATTCATTACGTAAGACAGTACCTTTAGGGGACCAAAGTGGCAAACCAGGTCCAACCAATTCTGAAAAAGAAAATAAATCAAGTTCTTTACCAAGTTTGCGATGGTCTCGTTTTTTGGCTTCTTCAAGCATAGCTAGATATTCATCTAGTTCTTTTTTGTCAGCAAAAGCCACACCATAGATACGAGTCAACATATCGTTTTTTTCATCACCTCGCCAATAAGCTCCAGCTATAGAAGTCAAAGCAAAAGCGTTGGGGTTGATCTCAGAGCTGTCTGAGACATGCGGTCCAGCACAAAGATCTTTAAAATCACCACAAGCATAAAAACTAATTTCTTCGTTATCTGGCAATTCATTGACCAATTCTTCTTTATATTTATTGCCCTTGACAGTAGATATAGCTTTTTTACGATCTACTACTTCTTTAGTAAATTCTATTTTCTGTTGGATAATTTTTTTCATGTCTTTTTGTATTTTTGGTATATCAGTATCAGATAATTTTTCTGGTAGCAAAAAGTCATAATAAAAACCATTGTCTATTACTGGGCCAATACCAAGTTTGGCATCAGGGAATTTTTTCATCACAGCCATAGCCATGATGTGAGCTAGTGAATGTCTAATATTATGCATTTGTTCTTGTTTATCCATATTTTTAAATAATTATTAATAAAAAAACCAAGACTAAAAATATAAGTCTTGGGGCCCAGGTTTTCTGGACGGTTCCACCCAAGTTGATAAATACTACAAAAATTTATCTACTTCATTTATTCAATTGACTTTAAACTTAGCCCAAATTTGATTTAGATCCCATTTAGAGTAGGAGAATAATTGGTAGTTATTCCAATCATTTAAAGCATATATAATTATAGCTTAAATTCTCAAAAAGTCAAAATAAAAACAGTCCCAGGCGTATGCCTGGGGCTGGGTAATAATTTTATTCTATTATAATATGATCTTTGATTTTTGGGACTGTCCTTAGCCAAACTGGGAAAAATTTTATTTCACTTTGCTCAACACCGATAGTCTGCAGATAAGCCTCAACTTCAGATTGTTTTTTGCCAATAAGCTGATCTTTATCTACTTGGTCTATTTTTTCATTGGTACTAATGACAGCAGTCAAGTTTACATCTAGGACAGCTTTTTCTGTTTCAGTATTGATTTCTAAGATATCATAAGAAAAATCACTAGGCAAAAATTTTACAATTTTTTCTTGGCTAGTCATTTCATTGACAAATTTTTCTTGGGCACGACTATTAAGATCTTCTTCAGAAAATACCAGACCATAAGCAGTTACAGCTTGTTTTAAGTAGGTCTCTTCACTGGTACTATCTAGAGCAGTACTATCTAGATTAGTAAATTTTAAAAATAGTCTTGATTTATTGATAACTAATTTTTCTGGCAAAGAGGCATTGATAAGATTTAGTGCTTCAGTTTCAGCCTGTAAAGTCAATTTTTGCTGGGCAGTATCTATGTCTTGTTGAGTAACTACATATTTTGGAGCACTAGTTAGTGACATACCTTCTTTGGTTTCAGCATAGATCAATTCATGTAAGCCAGACCATAATCCAGGAATGATAAAACTTGTAGCTTCAGTTACAAATTCAACACCAATTTCATCGGCTTCAGCCCAAACTTCGACACTAGAGCCAGCTGGGACAGTGACATCTTCTTGAATACGATAAAGTTTGTTGTCTGGGGTAAGTAGTCTGGTTGTTTTTACTAGAGCTTGGCTTTTTGAATAATTATTATAAATAGTTACATAACCACCAGCTCTATCACTAGTAACATTTTTTATAGTACTAGGAGAAGATATTTCAGTTTCAAATTCTACAGTCATTATTTTTCCCAAAAATGATTGGGCTGTGATATCAGGACTGGTTTCAGGTAACATTTCTATTAGTACTGAGTCAGTTTTGTTGGCTAAATTTGCATAGATTTTTATAGTTACTTTGGAAACTGCAAAATTAATAACAATAAAAATAGCTAGAATAGTCAATACCAAAAAAATGCTAACAATTTTGATATATACTTTGTTTTGTTTAGATTTTCCTTTTGTCATATATTTATCTTATTTTATGTAGTTATTATAGCAGAAAATTTAATTGTCTTCTAATAACCAAGATTGTTCACCTAAAAATTCATTGATAGTGGTTTTTAGACTATCATTGAGTAATATTTTGATATCAGTTTTTACTTTGCGCATTTTTCCATTGTTTATCTCTAAATAAACAGGTGTGGTGCCTTGATTTTTTTCTAAAATATTTTTGAGTTTCATCATTTTTTCTTTGGTAAAATCACTTGGGATTTTGATCCAAAGTCTTTTCTGTGACATTTTTCGAGCGTTTATTTTATTGAGCCAATCATCAGAAATAATTTCTGCTTTTTCAACTAGTATTTTTGGATGACCATCTTTATCAGATACTTTACCGGTGGCTAATATTTTTTGTTCATCATGCCAAAGTCCATAGGTAGTTTCTAGTAATTTTGGAAATATTAATAATTCAACACTACTAATTGAATCTTCAATCGTTACAAACAACATGGCTTGACCTTTGTGAGTAATAATTTTGTGGACATTGGAGACAATTCCAGCTACACGGACAGTTTGATTTTCTTTGTTTTTTAATTGATCTAAAGTTGTGACATGTTTACCGATTTGTTGGATATATTCTTTGAAAGGATGATTACTCAGATACAAACCAAGTAGTTCTTTTTCCCAGGACAATTTTTTGTCGTCAGAGATGTCAGGAAAATCATCCAATTTTAGAGCTAGAGTAGAGGCAGCTAATGGTAAATCAGCAAAAAGATTGTTTTGACCACTTTTGTGTTCACTTTGTATTTTTTTGTGAAAATCCATAATAGCATCAAAATTTCCCAAAGCTTTACCGCGAGTGATTAGAGAGTCAAAAGCTCCACTTTTTATCAAACTGTCGAGAGATTTTTTGTTTAGATCTTTATCTTTGATTCTGTTTAATAGGTCTTCTATGTCTTTATAATGGCCATTAGTTTTTCTTTCTTTGATAATAACTTCAGCAATATGGTGCCCTACGTTTTTGATAGCATTGAGTCCAAAGCGAATTTTGGTATTTTCAGTATCAGATTCTACGACTGTAAAAGTAGCAAAACTTTCATTTATATCTGGTTGCAAGACTTCAATGCCCATCTGACGGCATTCATTTATATCAATAGTTACTCGATCAATATTACCTTGATCAGAAGTAAGTAAAGCTGCCATAAAAGCTTCAGGATAATTACTCTTGAGATAAGCAGTTTGATAAGCAATCATAGCATAGCAAGCAGCATGGGAGCGATTGAATCCATATTTTGCAAAAGGTACAATAAATTCCCAAATTTTGTTGGCAGTTTTTTTATCTATACCATTTTTGACCATGCCATCTATTAGGGTTTCTTCTTGCTCGTCTAGTAGTTTTTTGATTTTTTTACCCATTGCTTTGCGAAGTACATCAGCTTGACCATAAGTAAAACCAGCTAGATCGCGAGCAATACGCATGATTTGTTCTTGATAAATAGCAATGCCGTAGGTATTTTTTAAAATTGGTTCTAGCTTAGGATGGAGATAATTGACTTTTTTGTGTCCATGTTTGCCAGCAATAAAATCAGGGATAAATTCTATCGGACCTGGGCGATAGAGTGAGACCATAGCAATAATGTCTTCTAGTTCTGTTGATTTTAGTTGTTTTAGATAGCGTTTCATGCCACCAGATTCAAATTGAAATACTCCAGTAGTATGGCCATCTTGAAAAGTCTTAAAAGTTTTTTTATCATCAAGTGGGATATTATCTAGATCTATTTGGACGCCTTTTGTAGCTTCAATGATTTTGATAGCTTGTTCTAAAATAGTAAGGTTTTTGAGTCCTAGGAAATCCATTTTTAATAAACCCAAATCTTCAATAGGGTAGAGTGAATATTGAGAGACAATAGTTTGATCATCAGAACTAGCGTATTGCAGAGGTACACAGTTTACTAAAGGATCTTTGGTAATCAAGACACCACAGGCATGAGTTGAACTATGACGAGCCAAGCCTTCTACTTTTTTTGCCATGTTTAGTAAATTTTCTGCTTCCACATCTTCTTCGTATATTTTTTTGAGCTCATCGACATTTTGGAGAGCATCATCAAGCGAAGTAAACATTGGAATCAATTTTGCAATTTGATCACAATAGGAATAGCTAAATCCCATAGCTCGGCCAACATCTCTGACTGCAGCACGTGCTGCCATAGTTCCAAAAGTAATGATTTGAGCTACACGATCTTTTCCGTATTTGTTTTCTACATAATGAATAACTTCATCACGCCTGACATCAGCAAAATCCAGATCAATATCAGGCATAGAAACACGTTCTGGATTCAAGAATCTTTCAAATAATAATTCATATTTAAGAGGATCTATATTGGTAATACCAATCAAATAAGAAACAAGACTACCAGCGGCAGAGCCACGACCTGGACCAACTACGATTTGTTTTTCTTTGGCCCAATTGACAAAGTCTTGAACAATTAAAAAATAAGCGGCAAAACCAGTTTTTTTGATAATGTCTAACTCATATTCAACTCGTTCTTTGATATTGTCAGGAATAGCGTTTTCTTTAAAATCAAAACGTTTGGCAACGCCTTCAATACTCAGGCGACGTAATTCATCATCAGCTGTAATACCTTGAGGTAAATCATAATCAGGTAATTGGATCTCACCTAGCTCGATCTCAACATCACAGCGATCAGCTAGTTTTTGAGTATTAGTGATAGCTTCAGGGGTATCAGCAAACAATTTTTGCATTTCCTCTGGTGAATACATAGAATAATTTTCACCTAGATAAGTCATGCGATCTTTGTCGGATTGTTTGTGTTTGGTCTGGATACAGAGTAAGACATCATGGGCTTGATCATCTTTAGTGTTTATATAATGAACATCGTTGGTAGCAATAAGTGGTAAATTATATTCTTTAGCTAGTTTTTTCAAACCATTATTGACTATTGTTTGTTCAGTCATGTTTTGGTGCTGGAGTTCTAGATAAAGATTGTCTTCACCAAAAATATTTATTAATTTTTTGAGATTTTTGACTGCAGTTTTTTCTTGATTGGCTTTGAGGTGTCGAGCTAGGGGGCCGTTGAGACAAGCTGTAGTAGCTATCAGACCTTCACTATGTTCTTTGATAGTAGTCCAATCAAGTCTTGGTTTATAATAAAAACCTTCTAGATGAGCAATGCTCACCAATTTTAGAAGGTTTTTGTAGCCAGTATTATTTTTGGCCAATAATATAAGATGATATGGTTTGGTTCTAGCAGTTTTGTCGTGAAGCGAGCCAGTTGTCACATAAGCCTCAACACCAATGATTGGTTTGAGGTCAGCAGCTTTACATTTTTGATAAAATTCAATAACACCGTACATGACACCATGATCGGTCAGAGCTAGAGCAGTGGCTCCGTCTTGTTTGGCTTTAGCAATCAGATCGTCGATAGTACCCAAGCCATCCAATAGACTAAAATGAGAATGGTTATGAAGATGGACAAACATTATTTTTTTTGGATAATAAAACCCGATAACCAAATTAACAGATATTTAGATGTATCGGGGTATTTTTATTTTTGTTTTTTTTGTGTGCTCTTTTTGCGGGTTTTTTTGCGGGGTTTGCTGGTAGTTTTTTTGGATTGGACTTTATCATAGATTTCTTTACCACCTTTGAGCAAAACTGCCAAGCTAGCCATAGTAGAACCGGCTTTGTTTCTAAATTGATCAACGCCCTTACCAATACCTTCTAGGACTTTTTTAGCACTATCTAGGGTGTTATTCATATTCTTTAAACCCTTGCCTACTTGATAAAAAATCCAAGAAAGCCAAATTGCTAACCAAAAGACTGAAAAAGCAATTATTAAATTTAAAACATCTCTTGAAGTGTCAAACATTTTATTTTTGTTTACTTAGTTATGTATAAACTGTCATAATTATAACATAAGTAGCCAATCATCTCAAATTATTGTATAATTGTTTATATAGAGTATAAAACATGGATGATTATAAACCATTAAAACAAAAAGAACTAGATCGGGGTTATTATTTCTTGACACATCGCCCGATGATCAAAAAAGCTTTGTATGGGGTAGCTATAGCTATTTTAGCTTTGGCTTATTTATTTGTTATTTCCAATATTATAAAATATGTAACAGGTACTAGTTTTAATACTGCTGCTTTACAGATGGCTAATAATACTGACTGGGCTACTTATCATCAAAATCGTATGCCACAAGATATAAATGTATCAGCTACACAATTTTTGGCTATTGGAGCTGGCCGTTACAATTTATTGGCCAAAGTTTCCAACCCAAATGATGATTGGGCAGTATCAGAATTTGAATATACTTTTGTAGTAAATGGTAAAGCTTTAGAAGCAAAAACTTTATTTTTGAATCCAGGTGAGGAATATTTCTTATTAGATATTGGTTATGAATCTACCAAAGCAATTTCTAGCCTTAAAGTTGTTTTAGATAATATCAAATGGCGTCGTTGGGAAAATGACACACCAGTCATACAATGGCAAGTCAAAGACATCAATTTTAAACCATTGTCTCGTGAAGTAGTTGGTAATGATACTATAGTTGTACAGCCACATGCTACTTGGGAAGCAATAAATATGTCATTATTTGCTTTTTGGGAAGTTGATTGGCAAGTAATATTGTATAATGGGGATAGAGTAGTAGCAGTATCTGAGGTCAAGTCTAAAGATTTTGATTCTTTGGAAAGTAGACAGTTAGAGGCCATCTGGCTCAATGATTTGCCACGAGTAACCAGGACTGAAGTCTGGCCCTTGCTAAATTGGTTGGATTTAGATAGTTTTAAAGAGATAACACCAGATAGGGAGGGTGGAAATAGGACAGATTTATGAGAGAATTTTTAGCTAGATGGCGCAAAGTAGATTGGTTATTATTTTTGGCCATTCTGATATTGTTTATTTTTAGTGCCAGCATATTGTATAGTTTGAACCTCAATATTGAAGGTTCTGATTTTTTAATCTTTAAAAAACAAATATTTTTCGCTTTATCCGGCATAATATTGATGTTTTTGTTTGCTAATATCAATTATACGGCTTGGTCTACTTATAGCAAGCTTGCTTATGTTTTATTTATTATTGTTTTATTGATTGTATTGCTGTTTGGTACTCAAGTAAAAGGTACGACTGGTTGGATAAAAATTGGTCCAGCATCGATACAACCAGTTGAATTTGCCAAGGTAGCTTTGATTATTTGGCTAGCACGGTATTTTTCTGATCATGCTCATGATTTCAAATTTTGGCGTCATATTTTATTGTCAGGTCTTGGAACTGTTATTTTTGTAGTGTTAGTAGCTATGCAGCCTGATTTAGGATCAGCCATGGTGCTTTTTGGTACTTGGATGGTGATTTTATTATTTACTGGTATACGTAAAAAACATTTACTGTGGTTGGCAGTTACATTTTTATTGGTAATTGTAGCTTCTTGGTTTTTTGTCTTACAAGATTATCAAAAAGCTAGAATCACAACTTTTATAAATCCGAGTTCTGATCCACAAGGCCAAGGCTACAATGTCATTCAATCGATGATCTCAGTAGGATCTGGGCAGTGGTTTGGTAGAGGATTATCACTTGGTTCACAGTCTGCTTTGCATTTTTTACCAGAGCCAGGCACTGATTTTATTTTTGCAGTAATTGCCGAAGATTTAGGGCTAGTGGGAGTGACTGTCTTGATATTTATGTTTGCTTATATTTTTTATAGACTATTTATTATTATGCGGCGTAGTAAGGATGATTTTGGAGCCTATTTAGTGCTAGGTATTGCCTCGATGTTGCTAGTTCAGACTTTTATAAATATAGGTATGAATATGGGTATTTCGCCAGTAACTGGTATTCCTTTGCCGCTTGTTTCGGCTGGTGGTAGTTCAATGTGGGCTACAATGATAGCTATTGGTATTACTCAGAGTGTTTATATGAGGAATAGATAGATATATCCTTGACTTTTATCTGAGATTGTGATTAAATATGCACTGTATCTTAATTTTATCTAAGTAAAAATTATATGAATTTTAAGCTAGAAACAAAGATTAGAAAGACCGGTAAACAAAGTATGTTGACCGAAATCAGAACATCATCTCGTGTTCCTGGTGTGGTTTATGGTTTTAAGAAAGATCCAGTCAATATAGATATGGATTACAATACTTTACTCAAAGTTTTGAAAGAAGCTGGTACCAGTAATGTTATTGATATCCAAGTTGATGGTAAAAGTATTCCGGCTATTGTTCGTGAATATCAACAAGATCCAGTTACAGACAAATTGACTCATATTGATTTTATGGCTGTTGATGCCAAACGCACTCTTACTACTGTAGTACCACTTGAATTTGTTGGTACTTCCAAAGTTGTTCGTGAGCAAGGTGGTAAATTAGAAATCAAAAATCAGCAAGTCAATGTTCAATGTTTGCCAGATGATTTACCAGCTACAATTGAAGTTGATGTTTCTTTATTAAAAGAAATGGGTCAAATTTTATCTATTAAAGATCTGGTTGTTAGTGATAAAGTAATTATTTCTAATGACCCTAATGACCCAGTAGTTTCTGTAGCAGTTCCAAAGAAGATGAAAATTGAAGAAACTGTTGAAGAAGGCGAAACTCCAGAAGGTGAAGAAGGTGCTGAAGGTGAAACTCCAGCTGAGGGTGCTGCTCCAGCTGAAGGCGAAGCTAAAGCTGAAGAAAAAAGCGAAGACAAAAAATAATAATGCCAAGCTCCAAAGCTAAAATATATAGTTCCGTAACTGTCATTGTCGTGGCAGTTATTTTGGTATTTGTGGGATTAGCCAATTTACCAAAGCCAAATGCTCAACAAGTTGTAGAAGATGTAGTAGTTGAAGAGAAGGTTGATATTATTCGTCATCCATTAAACGGCCAAGTTTGGACTGATAATCATCGTGAATTTTTTGCTATTGGTGTGATGCTAGACAATGCTTATAATATCAATGAACAGCCTGGCTTGGAGCGAGCTGATATAGTTTATGAAGCTTTGGTAGAGGGTCCAATTACTAGATTATTGGCTATTTTTGATAGTAATCAGCGTCTAGACAAAATTGGTCCAGTCAGATCTGCTCGTCCGTATTTTCTTGATTGGGTAGAGGAATATAATGGAGTTTATATGCATGTAGGCGGCAGTCCTCAAGCTCTTGACTCTATAGATGATTATGATTTTGTAAATATTGATCAAATTGGAGCTGGTGAAGTTTATTTTTGGCGAGACAATGATATGCCAATGCCAGCCAATGTCTTTACTTCTAATTCTAATTGGCTTAGAGTAGGAGAAATCAAAGAAGTCCCTACTTTGGATAGAGATAAATTTGTAACTTGGAATTTTGTTGATGAAGATGTTAGTGAAGATATAAAAAATATTTCCCTTGATTTTTCAAGTAATTCTTTTCAAGTAGATTGGAAATACAATACACTCAAAGAGCAGTATCAACGTTGGCAAGGTGATGTCAAACATAGCTATGCTACTGGTGAGCAAATTGCAGCTAGCAATGTAGTAGTTTTAGTGGCTGATGATTGGTTGATAGATGCAGAACGTCGTAATATGAATACAGAGGACGGCGGTTTGGCTTTTATTTTTAATAAATATGGTCAGCAAGATGGCGTCTGGCTTGTAGAAGATGGTCGGACTTTGTTTTTTGACAAAGACGGTAATGCCTTAAAATTAAATCCAGGCCAAACCTGGATTGAGGTAATTAATACTGAAGAGAGACTAAATATATTAGATATTAGTCAGTAATTTTAGCTACACGAATATTATTTGCTAAATCTTTGATAAACTCTAGTCTGCCTTTTGGCAGATTTTTTTTAATTATTTTTTCTATTTTAGCTTGTTGATCTGGATCTATTTCTAATAATACTAAATATTTTTTAGCTAAATATTTTGATATATTAGATAATAATTTTTGATAATAATCCAAGCCATCTTTGCCTGCTAGCAAAGCTAGCTTTGGTTCTTGGCTAATACTTGGTTCTTTGAGTTGCTCTGGAGTAAGATATGGCAGATTAGCAATTATTACATCAAAAGAGTGGGGTAAAACCCCGCCCCCGCTCCGCGGGGGCGGGGACTCAAATACACTAAATAGATTAGATTTTATAAAATTAATTTTAGTTTTATTTTTTCTAGAATTTGTCTTGGCTATTTGTAGAGCTTTAGTAGAAATGTCACTAGCATAAAAATTATTATTTTCAGCATTTTTAGCTACAGAAATTATCAAACATCCACTACCAGTGCCTATATCTAAAATATTAAGGCTTTTTTTATTTTTTAAATATTCCAAAGCTTGTTCTATTAACACTTCACTATCAGGGCGGGGGACTAGGACATTTTTATTAATAATAAAATTTAGGCCATAAAAATTTTTAGATTTTTCTAAATAAGCTAAAGGCCAATTATTTATACGTTTGTTTAGTAATTTATTAAAAGCTTGAATACTAGAGCGAGATATTTGCTTATCTAGGTTTTTATAGATATAATTTTTAGATTTATGCAAAGCTAAAGCTAGCAAATCATCTAATTCGCTATTGTCTAGTTTATCTTTATTTTTTAAGAGTAACTCTTTAATTTGCATGCTGTTGTTTAGATGCTTGTTGTAATTTTTCAAGCAAAGGCATCAAATCACCATTCATAATATCTGGTAAATTATGTAAAGATAGTTTAATGCGATGATCTGTCAGTCTATCTTGAGGAAAATTATAAGTGCGGATTTTTTCAGAGCGATCTCCAGAACCAATTTGATTTTTTCTTTCAGCTGCATTTTTAGCATGCTCTTCTTCTTCGAGTTTTGCTAAAATTCTAGAGCGTAAGACCCGCATTGCTTTAATTTTATTTTGCTGCTGTTTTTTTTCATCCTGACAAGAAACTACGGTATTGGTTGGTAGATGAGTAATACGTACAGCAGAATAAGTAGTGTTGACAGATTGGCCACCTTTTCCAGAGGAACAAAAAGTATCTATTCTCAAATCTTCATTTTTTATTTCTAGATCTACTTCTTCAGCTTCAGGCATAACAGCTACGGAAGCTGCACTAGTATGTACTCGACCAGCTTTTTCAGTTTCTGGTACACGTTGGACGCGATGGACACCACTTTCAAATTTGAAAAATTTATAAACATTTTCACCAGTCACTTCGGCAATTATTTCTTTGAAGCCGCCGATTTCTGTTTTGTTGGTTGATAAAATATTGATTTTCCAGTTTTTATTTTCTGCAAAGCGAGAATACATACGAAATAGTTCAGCTGCAAACAAGGCTGATTCTTCACCACCAGTACCGGCTCGGATTTCCAAAATAATATCTTTAGTGTCATTGGGATCTTGAGGGTGGACGATTTCTTCCAATTTTTCTTCATCTTCAGATATTTTTTGTTTCAAAACCAAGACTTCTTCTTCAGTCAATAAAATCATTTCTTCATCTGTTTCTGTTTTGATAGTTTCTTGTAGATTAGCTAGAGTATGTTTGTTGGCTTCTAGATTTTCTGCCAATTCCAAAGCTTGCTTGATGTTGTTGTATTCTTTACCAAGTTTGGACATTTGTTTGGAATCAGAGACTACTTTTTTATCTTGCATCTTTGTCTCTAGTTCTTCTACTTGTTGTTTGATTTTTTTGATGTCTATTTCCATAATTTTTTCTAGTCACCTCGCATGTCTCGACCGTGCTCGACACGGGCTTGATGCGGGGTCTAGTATATTAATTTAATTAAGCTTCCTGGTTTCCGCATCAAGTGCGGGATCAACATAGTTATTTATTATAACAAAATGTTCTGTGCCCGCGGCCGGAGGCCCCGGCACTACAACCTAAGAATTAATATAAAAAAAAAAC
>CAZEWH010000006.1:0-4171 GCA_964515785.1 uncultured Gammaproteobacteria bacterium | reverse complement strand
TTTTTTTTTTAAATTATTTTGATTTTTTTGCACTTTCGGCGCCGCCCGCACCCCCCCCCCCCCCCCGGGACTACACCCTAAGATTTATTATAACAAAAAAACTCCCGTTTTGATACAAACAAGAGTTTTTGTATTTTACAAAGTTATTTTTTAGGACTTACTTTTTTGGTAGTTTTCTTGGCTGGTTTTTTCTTTGCAGCTGGTTTAGCGCTCTCTGACAATTCAGCCTTGATCTTTTCTTTTTCTTTTTCAATTTTACGAGCAGCAGATCTTTCTTTTTTAGCTGCTTTACCTTTACGGGTTTGACTAGTTGTTTTTTGTAGTTCTTTAATTTTTTTGAAACGATCAACTCTACCAGCAGTATCAACTAATTTTTCTTTGCCAGTATAAAAAGGATGACAGGCAGAACAGATTTCTACTTGTACTTCTTTGATTGTAGAACCAACTGTCATCTTATTGCCACAAGCACAGATGATTTTGGCGTCAGTAAAATAAGTTGGATGTATGTCTTTTTTCATCCCGTATAAAATTTAAATTAATTAATATTTTTGTCCCGTAATATATAGTAAATTTTTGACGGGACACGTAAAATCTAATAAATTTACTAGCCCAGAATAGCATAATCATTATTTTTAGTCAACCCTAAAGAAAAAAACCCTGCCGTTTGAGACACGACAGGGTTAAGGTTATGCTTGTTGGTTCCAAGGAAAGCGTAAGGCGGCAGTCTTGGAAAAATAGGACAGCTTTTGGCGGAAAAGCAGGGAAACAGTCTTTTTAGATTTAACTATGACCACTGCTGCGATGTCAGTAAAAACCTGATTATCAGCTACCACGATATGCTGTCGCTTGTCTTGCTCTAACATTTCGAGTTTGATTTCGCTACTACCAGGTAGGACCTGAGGTCGAAAATCATAGGGGATGTAGGGGCAAATCGGCGTCAGCTGGATGGAACTGCTGTCATGTGGATCCAAGATAATACCACCAGCTGAACGACTGTAAGCTGTGGAGCCACCTGGAGTACAGACAATAATACCATCACCAGAGAAAAAGCCAAAGCGAGTGCCCTCCATAATATCTTTATCATTGATAAAGATACGGTGTTTGGCGCCTTGACCACGCAGATTGGTAGCTTTGGTCCAGACATCATTGAAGGCTAGAGCTGAGACAACATTACCATCTGTATGGTAGATATTGGCTTGCAAGAGCGGGAATTCAGTTGAAATAGCGCTCTCGACTTCGCTGGCAAAGTGATTGGAATCTCCGTGGTTGTTGAGTAAAAAGCCAATTGTACCACGATTGATACCATAAAACGGAATTTCTAACCCTTGGTACTCTTTGGTGACCCAAACCATGGTGCCATCACCACCGACTACCAAGAGTACTTCAGCTTTATTAGGATCTACTAGCTCAAACTGCGCTTGCAGCGTTAGCTTGAGTCCGGGGTCAAGCTGTGATCCCTCTGGAGCTGTAATAATAGCCGCTTTCATGAGACCTCCTTAGAGTTTAAAGTACTGGAAAACAACTAAAATTAGCATTATTACATATTTTTGTCAATATCTAACTAGTTAGGGTTGCTTTTTTTAAAGCATTATGTTAAAGTATGGCTACTTTAATTAATCACAAACATTTTTGCTTAATTTTAGCTGTCTTTCTCCCGCCGTGGCGGGAGTAGCTAGAATGCAGAAATGCGGGTATAAAAAGGAAAAATTATGAAAAATTTACCAACTCTTGAGGAGTTGCTGAAAAATGGTGTGCATTTTGGTCATCAGACTTCAAAACGCTATCCCAAAGCAGCTTCTTATATTCACACACAACGCAACGGTGTTCACATTATTGATCTACAGAAAACAGTCGAAGGCTTGGAAAAAGCTTTGACTTATGTAGAACAAGTGGTCAAAGCCGGGGGCGTTATTTTGTTTATTGGTTCCAAAAAACAAGCCAAGGCAATTGTCAAAGATGCAGCTGATAGTTGTGGTATGCCATATATTATCGGTCGCTGGCTTGGTGGTACTTTTACCAATTTTGCTAATATTGTGAAATTAACACGCAAATTAGAAAAAATGGAAAAAGAAGAAGAAGATGGTTCTTGGGAAGTTTATACAAAAAAAGAACAAGTTACTTTCAAAAAAGAACTCAATAAACTGCAAGAAAATGTCGGTGGTATCAAAAGTATGAAAAAACTGCCACAAGCTGTCTTTGTAGTTGATATTAAAAAAGAAAGTACAGCTGTGTCTGAAGCTATTAAAATGGGTATTTCAGTGATTGCTATGACTGATACCAATGTCAATCCAGAAAAAACTAGCTATCCTATTCCAGCCAATGACGATGCTATCAAATCTATCAATATGATTTCTAATTTGGTTGCTGAAACTATCAACCAAGCAAAATCTCAAGTTGTGCAAACTTCTAAATAATTAATACAAAATAAAAATGTCTTTAGAACTTATCAAAGAAATTCGTCAAATTACTGGCGCTGGTATGTCTGATGTCAGCAAGGCTTTGCGAGAAGCTGATGGTGACAAAGATAAAACTATTGAAGTTTTACGTAAACAAGGTCAGCAAATGGCGGCCAAAAAATCTGCTCGTCAAACAAAAGAAGGTGTGATTGCTTTTAGCAGCCAAGATAACAAATTGGCTGTAGTTGAGATTTATTGTGAAACTGATTTTGTAGCTCGAAATGAAGATTTTGTAGCTGCTGTCCAAACCATGGCTGACAAATTGCTTGAACTAGACAAAGAAAAATTTGCAGCTTGGGCTGAAGATGAAATCAAGAATAATTTGATCGTCAAAATTGGTGAAAATTTGCAACTTGGCAAATTTGATATTATCACTGGCGATGTAATTGGATCTTATCTACATACCAACAAAAAAATAGCAGCTGTAGTTGTGCTATCAGGTGGTGATGAAGAATTGGCGAAAAATATTGCTATGCATGCAGCAGCCACTGCTCCTGGGTATCTCAAGCCAGAAGATGTACCTACTGAAATTGTAGATAAAGAAAAAGAAATCTATACAGAGCAATTAAAACAAGAAAATAAACCAGAAGATATTATTGCCAAAATTCTGGAAGGTAAAGTACAAAAGTTTTATACAGAAGTCTGCTTACTCAAGCAAGCTTATGTCAAAGATGATAAACAGTCTATTGAAGATCTTGCATCAGCCGCTGGCGCTGAAGTGACAAATTTTGCTTATTTTTCTCTCTAAAATATAAATAAAAGCCGCCCTTAACAGGGCGGCTTTTTTATGTAATAATAGATCTATGAAAGTTGTTAAAATCAAATTTCATCAAATAGACAAAGAATACTTTTTCTTGCCTCAATTTACAGAAACCGAGCAAGAAAATTTTTATATTGGTCAACAAGTCATAGTACAAACAACTTTAGGTAAAGATATGGGCACAATTACCGATTGGGTAGATTGGCAGCCCAGTAAAGAGAAAGATGATAAATCTAACGGAGATAATAATTCTTTACAGCAAAGCAAAGAAGAAGATATCAAATCCATGCTACGGCCAGCTAGTCAAGATGATTTTGATCAAATCAAGCGTCAGATAAAACGTTATCCAGTTTATTTCAAAAATTTTCATGAATTACTCAACAAGCTTAATCTCAATGAAATGCGCTTGATAGATGTTATGGAATCTTTTGATGGAGCACGATTGACTTTTTATTTTGTGGCAGATAGCAGAGTAGATTTTCGGGAATTAGTCAAAGACCTAGTCAAAAAATTTCACAAAAAAATTCGTTTGCAGCAAATAGGTGTCCGGGATGCAGCCAAGATTACTGGTGACCACGGTCCTTGTGGTTTACCACTTTGTTGTCGAGCTTGGTTGCGAGTGATTGGTAATGTTTCTCCAGATTATATCAAAGACCAAGAACTTATGCATCGCGGTGCTGATAGGCTTACAGGCGTCTGTGGACGCCTGAAGTGCTGTCTCAGATATGAAGAAGAGGTCTATAAATATCATCTGGAACATTTACCCAAAGTAGGGGATATTATCAAGACTAAAGCTGGTGATGGCAAGGTCAAGGCAGTCCATGCTCTTAAACATACGGTTGATCTGGAGATAGATGGCAATAGAGTAGAATATCCATACTTTGAAGGCAGTAAATGTGAAAAAGAATGTCTAAAATTATGACAAGATACTTTTTTATTAATTCCTGATTTTTTC
>CAZEWH010000005.1:55751-68727 GCA_964515785.1 uncultured Gammaproteobacteria bacterium | reverse complement strand
TGTCAGCCCAAGACGGAGGCAAAGAAACTTTTTGAATTTGCTTGTTTATCTGATCCGCCAAAACTTCCTCGCGAACATAACCTTGTGAACATTTGCCTCGCTTTTTTGTGCAACGATAATAGTTGTGTCCTTTTTGCGTTTCCGAAGTTATGGCGCAACCGCACTCACCGCAAAATAAAAGTCCGCGAAAAGCAAATTCTTTAATCTTCCTTTTTTGCGGTCTGGCGCGGTCAGATAAAACTTGCTGGCATTTATCAAAAAGTTTCTTTGCAATCATTGGCTCATGCTTGCCTTGCCACAATTCGCCGTTGTATCTGAATACGCCGTAATAGAAAGGATTTTGTAAAATACTTTGCACCATTGAAACGGAAAGCATTTTTTCATTTCTGGTCAACAAGCCGATGTCAAAAATTTTGTCTCTTAAATCTTTCAGAGAATAGTTTCCAGTTGAATATAAGTCAAAAATTTTCCGAACGAGGCGAAATCTTTCAGGGTCTTTTATCATTGTGTGATTTTTCAAATCATTCAAATATCCAAGCGGAGCATAGCCTGGCATTTCGCCTCGCCTTAATTTTTGCCTTAAACCTCTTTTTGTATTCTCTGAAAGATTATCAACAAAATATTTTGACTGCCCAAAAGCGATATTTAACATAAACTTTCCCTGTGGAGTAGCTTCAAACCAAAATGTGGGAAATTTTAAAAATTTTATTTTTTCGGAATCTATTAAAAAAATAATTTTCCCGCCGTCAACGGAATTGCGGGCGAGCCGATCGGGATGCCAAGCTAAAATCCCGTCCGCTTCGCCTTTTTCTATTCTATCCAGCATTTGATTGAAAATCGGTCGCCCCGGCTCTTTGGCGGTCTGTGATTCGCGAAAAGTATCAACAATCATCAATTTTTCTTTTTCCGCCAATTCCCGCAATTCTGTTTCTTGCGCGTCCAGCGACAAAACTTGTCTGTCATCTTCGTCTGTTGATTTTCTAATGTAGAGAAAGTATTTGTCCATAGTTTTGAAAAATTATTTTTTTAATAATATCGCTTTTGGGCTAAATTATCGCTTTGCCGTAGCGAAGCAGAGGCAAGCGGAAACGTACCTCATTCTTGTTCGGGATTTTCTTTGAAAAAAGTTCGGATTTCGTTCAGAATACGGAGCCAAAGAAAAAAACATCAGCTAGAAGCTGGAGTCTTTTTCTTTGTGGGCGACATCCTTATCTAAGATCCTGAGCAAAGCGTAGGAATCGAGTACAGAATCAGTCATTAGGGCTAACTTGTGTGTTTATGATATACTTATTATATAAATAAATATTAAATAAAGTTAAAAATGGATAAATACGAATGTTATAATTGTAAAAAAATATCTAACCCTGAAGATCCAGACACCAACTGGGTTGTGCTACATAAAAGAAACCATAAAAGATTATTGGGTTGTGATTGTGGATATGGATTATATCCAGGGCAGATTACTTCATTAGTTGCTAATCCTGATGAAGTTGAAGATCAAAAAGAACAATTAAGAAAAGCAGGAGTAGACCCCTATAAAAAGAAAAAAAATGCATAGTACTAGTTAAAAAATCGTCTTTAAGGCGATTTTTTGTTTAATAAAAAAGAGAGGCAATTATATACCTCTCTTGATTGAGCTTATTCAGAGCTTAGCTTATCTAACTCTTTAGCTGCCGCTTCACGGATGATATCAGTTGTGGAATGGTGAGAAAGCTGATCTCTCAGTATCACAATCTGTTGAGCATGTTCACGACCAAGGATTGTGTCTTCTTTTCCTTCAAAATCTTGATTCTTGAAGATAATATCTGGCATAAGGATCTCAGCTGCTCTGCCAAAATCTTCAACATCATTCATAATGAAGGAAAAGGCAACTGGACGCAAAGCATCCACCATGATCACTCGTTGAAAATCAGGAATGATCGGTCTTGTCGGCCCCTTGTCAGCTCGCACCATCTCATCTACATCAACACCTACGATGAGATAATCACATGAGCGACGACAACGCAGGAAAAAACTGAAGTGATAAAAATGGATGAGATCAAAACGGCCAGATGTCAAGCCGATAATTTTACCAGCTGATCGAACACCAGCCAGAAAATCTCTTACCACCTTTATCGAATGTTCATCATTTAAATCAAAGAGCATTTGACGCACCCCTCTTGTTTGTATGTACTTAATCTGAAAACATAACACTTTAACAAAAAATAATACTTTTGTCAATCCTGGTAAAAATATAAAATATTATATTTAATTCTACAAACTATTGCTTTTTATCGCCAAAATAGCTAGAATTCTATTATATTAATTAAAAAAATATTTATGGGAAACTTTAATAGAGATAGAAGAGGTGGCGGTGGCTTTGACCGTCGCAATTCAAATCGCGGTTTCAATCGTGGCGGTGGTGGATCAAATATGCACAAAGCTACTTGTAGTGACTGTGGTAATGATTGTGAAGTACCTTTTAGACCTACTGGTAGTAAGCCAGTATACTGCAGTGATTGTTTTGAAAAACAAGGCGGTGGTGCTAGAGATAGAAAACCTCGTTTTGAAAATAGAGGCGGTGACAATTCAAAAGAAATTTTAAAAGGCATCAAGACTTTGAATTATAAACTTGATGAGCTTATCAAAGCTCTAGCTGGAGAAACCACAGAAGAAAAACCAAAAACAACTGCTAAAAAAACAGCTGCTAAAAAACCAGCTAAAAAAGCCACAACAAAAACAGCTGCTAAAAAACCAGCTAAGAAAACTACTAAAAAAGCCACAACAAAAAAAGTAGCTAAGAAAAAGAAATAGCATCATGTCCAGCAAAAGCAAACAACAACCTTTGCTTGCTTTGTCGCTCAGTGGTGGTGGAGCCAAAACCTTTGCTCATCTAGGAGTAATGGATGCTTTTAAGGAATCTAATATTCCTGTAGATTATCTGATAACTTCTTCAGCCTCCTCTCTTGTTGGTCTGATGGCTGCACTGGATATGTCTAGTCAAGAAATCATGGACAAATTTAACCAAAGAGGAAAATGGTTAAAGTTTATTCGTGGTTCGATGTTTAAACATGTTCTCAAACAAACTCTCAAAACAAAAAATATTACTGATCTAGATCAAACCAATATTCCAATCACAGTAGTGACAGTTGATTTGAAAAAAGGACAAGAAGTGATCTTTGAAAAAGGTAATCCTCTACCCATTACTTTGGGATCTTGTGCCTTTCCTGGACTTTTTAGACCAGTCAAATATAAAGATTATTATCTAGTCGATGGTGGGGTATTGAACCCTGATCCAGCTGATATTGCTAGAAAAAAAGTTGGTACTGATGGCATAGTTGTTAGTGTGACTTTGAGACTAGAATTGATAGAAGAAAATCCTAGCGGTCGTTTGACTACTATCTTGAGAACTTTGCTATTACGACCTTATAAATATAGAGACAAAATTATCAAACAAAATTCTGATGTCATAATCACTCCTCTAGAAAATTTTAAGATAAGCTTTTCCAATTGGAAAAAAACTTTTCTTAGTTATTTTAGAAACGATGAAATGAAAGAGTTTTATAAAAAAGGTTATCAGATTGGTAAAGACTATGCTCCGAAAATAAAGAAACTAATTGAAGATAAAAAACAGGCCTAGAGCCTGTTTTTTCTTTTTGACTAATAATCCAATATAAGCTAAACTCCCAAAGAATCGTTATTTCCCAAATGGAGGTCAAAATGCCTGATATTCCCGAAGAAAGACGTGGGGATCTAAGAATTGTGGGTAGATGTGCATCTTGCAATACTCTGGTTTCAGTGCGATGCTCTGAACGTCCTACTTCACTAAAGCAATTTCTCGAGGATCACCATCCAAAAAACCGTTGCACTCAACCGACCTTTATCAATCCTAGCTGTGAAAGTGCTAATATCTAGTTTCATTGAAACGTAACCTTTTACCCAGACTGGAGGTAACCCATGAGTAAAATATCTTGGCTTTTGACTGGCATGGCTATTCAAGCTTTTCTTGTAGCACTTTTTCTTGTCGTACCCACGACAAACATCGATTCCATACAACAGGCTGCAGCAGGCATAATTTTTATCTTCTTGGCTGTTGTACTCAAGAACAATGGCAGAGGCAAACAACGGAAGGTCACTGAAAACTGAATTAATAAGGCGTTGACTATTTAGTTACGCCTTTTTTCTTTTTCCTAAATATTTACCTGCTGACAGGCAGGTTGACATATATTTTACAATATGATAAAGTTTATTGTCGTCTAGATCATACGTACAACAAGTCGATAGCCATCATAGATGGTGGGGTTGGCGGCAGACATTGCGGTTCTAAAGATTTAACTGCGCAGCGACCGACGGTTCTCATTTCGAAGTACGGTTAGATGTAATCTTAGGATTTCATCTAGTGGTCTCATGGCCTTCCGCTGAAAAATCAGACCATGAAAAAATGGCGACAAAAAAAGAGAACCTATTACCCCCTACTAGGCACCAAAGTCTGGTGGGGGTTTTTCTTTTTTCTAAACATTAACAATGTTTATGATTTTACAATAATAAAATCTAAAATAAAAAAAGGAAGCAATTGCTTCCTTTTTACTTGTTCACTTGAACACAATATCCTTGACTGGTTGTCTGCAATTTGAACAGATCTTCATGCGCATGCCACCACGGGTGTATGTGATACTAGCACCACAACAACGACTTTTTTCGATAATCAAGCCACTAGCACGGGGACGAGAACGAGAACGAGAACGACTACAAGCTTCATCTAGCAATTTCTTGATTTCCAACTCTTCAGCAGTCGGGGCTGGCAAGACAATATACATAGTCTGTCCATCGTTGGTGATCTTCAATTTTTGAAGATTATTTTGACCAAACTCTTTTTTGATGATGTCAAAAAAAGCAGTATAGGCAAAACCATCGTCACCAAAATCAGCCAAGTCAATGGCAACTATCTTGCTATCATCTACTTCAACAACTTCATAGGGAATTTCCATGCTTTGCCTCCTTGAAAAGAACTGAAAAAACTAACTAATCTATTTTGATATTAGCAATTTAGTATTAATAAGTCAAAAGAAAAAACCACTTACGAGAGTAAGTGGTTTTTGCTCGCGGCTAGCGCTTGCGTCGAAACTGGAGCTCCTCGAGATCCAGTCCCATTTGCTCAATGCCAGCTGCAATGCGTCCGGCAATGGCTTGGATGTCATCATCAGCTGCAAACTGATGACCACAAGCGCGAGTAATCACTTGTGACGCAGCGAAACTGCGTCGAACAAGCTCTTCCACGAGCGCGGGTTCGGACCTGTCGTCCGGGAACACGGCCTGCATCTGCTCGACAAACCTCCTGGCGTAGCCAAGATATTCGTCAGCGTTGATGTCAAAGAAACAGCGGAAAGGATCCACTGAATTCCAAGCATCAAGAGCAATGCTGGCCAAGGGCCCGTACTCGGTAAAGAAGTCCTCAAGCTTGGTGTTGAGTTCTTCTTCGGTCGGTCCTTGTCCGTTGGGCTTGAGCCAGTTCATGGCTGCCTCCTTGGTGGCGGTCAGCGGAATTGCTGACATTTATAGTTAAGGCAATTCCTTAACCAACCGCCTACACCTTGGAAGATGCCACTACTGCTAACCCCTCTTTTTGAACGAACTTAGTAAGATATCATATTTTTGACATTTTGTCAACCCTAAATAAAATCTAAAATACCCCCTCTCTGTCTCCCCCTAGACTAGGGGGAGATGTCCGCAGGACAGTGAGGGTATTATCTGTTATAATAGACAAATATGATATATGACCTGATAGTAATAGGTGGTGGACCAGCTGGGATGATGGCCGCCGGACGAGCAGCTGAAGATGGTGCTAGTGTTTTGCTGCTAGAAAAAAACGAATTATTGGGTATCAAGCTACTAGCTACTGGCAAAGGACGCTGCAATATTACAAATAGTGAATTTGATAGCAAAAATCTAGTAGACAAATTTGGCAAAAATGGCCGCTGGCTTATGACTGCTTTGAATAAATTTAGTAATCAGGACGCTATTGATTTTTTTGAATCCCGAGGACTCAAAACAAAAGTAGAAAGAGGTAATCGTGTCTTCCCTGTCAGTGATTCGGCTATGGATGTCTTGAAAGTACTAGAAAAATATTTGCAGCAAAATAAAGTCAAAATAAAAACTAAAATTAATATAAAAAATATAATTAGCCAGAATAATAAAATATCTAAAATAATATTAAATAATAAAACAGAGCTGCAGGCTAAAAAATACCTGATTACCACTGGTGGTAAATCTTATCCAGTGACTGGCTCTAGTGGTGATGGACACAAATGGCTCAAAAAAATGGGTCATACTATAGTAGATACAAATCCAGCTTTGACTCCTCTAATAATAAAAGAATCTTTTATCAAAGAGTTAGAAGGCTTGAGTCTCAAAAATGTAGCTATCGATATATATCAAGCCAACAAAAAAATAGACTCACGTTTTGGTGAGGCATTGTTTACTGCTGATGGTATGAGTGGACCGATCATACTAGATATGAGTAAAAATATTGGTCTGGCTCTCAAAAAAAATCCAGTCAAGCTGGTCATTGATTTCAAACCAAAGCTAGATTTCAAAACTTTGGACAAACGTCTTCAAAATGATTTTGCCAAATCAAATAAAAAACTATTTAGAAATAGCTTAAATAATTTATTGCCTAAAAAATTAATTCCTATTATTATAAATTTATCTGAAATAGATCCAGATAAAAAAGCAAATGATATTACTAAGCTTGAAAGAAAAAAATTATTGCATTTACTCAAAAACTTTGAACTAAATATAAAATCTTTATCTGGCTTTTCTAAAGCCATCATCACCTCTGGTGGTGTCAGCCTCAAAGAAGTAGATCCCCAGACCATGCAATCCAAAATAATCAAAAATCTCTACCTAGCAGGAGAGATTTTGGATCTAGATGGTCCAACTGGTGGTTACAATTTACAGGTTTGCTGGAGTACTGGCTATATGGCTGGTTCTAATCAATAATCTTTAAAACACCTTGATCAAAAGTCAATAATTTGACTGTTTTATTTTTGATTTGTTTAGACAAGTCGCCTTTAGGAACTAGACGAATAAGATTGGCTGTATAGTTTTGATAATTATAATGCCAAAGCTCATAATACATATTGGCGATTTCTATAGAAGTAATACCAGTCACAATAAATTGCCCTGAAACACTTTCAGCAAACCAACCAATGTCATCAGATCGCCAGCTCAGGAGATGGTTATTTTTGTTATAAGGATTTACATGTACATAAGCCAAAAGTGGAGTAATAGCAGGATAATTGTGAGGATAAGATAATTCTAAAGCTTGCTGTAAATTGTTTCTAAAAACTTCTGCTCCAGCTATATTGTCAGGCAAGCCAACAGAATACAATTTTTGACCTGGAGATAAATTGAGCTTGGGATAACTAGCTATGATTTGTTTACTTAATGCTCCACTATGTTGCCAAATACTTGCTTTGAAATTTATCAAAGCTAGACAAAATAATATTAATAAAACTATCATAACTGTTCTGGCGTATTTTGATATTTTTATTTCATAAAAAATATAAGCAAACCACATAGCAAAAAATATCATTGGTAGATAAAGATACCTTTCACCGCTAAAAGTAGTCCGATGTAATAGTACAAAAGTAAAAGGTATCAACATCAGTAACCAAGAAACAAAAACTGTAAAATGAAAAACTTTTTTGGTCCGTAATAAATAATAAAAATATAAAGCCATAAAAGTCATCGACAAAACAGCTATAGTTTCTAGATGCAAATAAGAAAATCTAAAAAACATCTCTCGAGCAAAACTAAAAGTAATAGTTTCGTTGATCAGACCAGCGGCATTATTGATCCATTCTATTGGTGACAGTCTGATGGTTTTACTACCATAATATCCAAACAACAAACCAATAGATGCATACCTAGCTACAATAAAAGCTATTAATAAAATAATATAAGCCCAGATATTTTTTAATTTTTTCTTGATCTTAAACTTCTTGTCTGACCTCAAATAAACTTCCCATAACAAAATAATAAAAGGTAAAACAACAGCAGTTTCTTTTATTAATAAAGCTAAAACAAAAAATATCAAGGAAAAAATAAAATACTTGAATAAATTATCAAATCTAAATTTGAAATAACTCCATAAAGATAATAAAACAAATAAAGTCACCCATAAATGTGGCCAAGCCGCTATCCAGGCTACTGCTTCGACTTGGACAGGCCATAATAAAAATAAAATACCAGACAAATAAGCTGCCTTGTCAAATAATTTTATTTTTATGAAAGAAAATATTTGACGGGCTATCATATAAACCAAGAAAGCATTGCTAGCATGTATTATAATAGAAATCAGATGATACCAAATATATTTAAGACCAAAAATCGGCCAAGCAATTTTAAATAAAATCAATAATAAAGGATTGTAAGAACCACCAAAATTTTCTCCTGCATAATTACTAGCAAAAATATGCCAAGACCAAGCTTGATTGTCAGCTAGCCACAACCAATGCCAATCATCTGATACAAAAAAATTGCCAAATAGTTTTGAAAAAACTGCTAAGGCAATCAATAAAAATACCAACCAAATAAGTTGTGGTCTAAATTTATTTTGTTTGTTTTTTTGAGTCATAAAATTATATTTATATTATTTCAATAGACCAACTTCATCATCAAAATAGTAAAACCAAGCTGAGCTGGTACTCCATAAGTCAAAGGATAACGATAATCTATAAGACTATGTACTCTAGTATGAAAACGTATATACCAATACATAGTTTTTACTTTTAAAACTTCGATAGAAATCCATAAAAGATCAGGCAACCAAGCCCCCAAAGCCGCTGCATAGACAAGCAATAAATCAACATCAGGATATCTTATAATATAAAAGTATACCAAAGCAATTGATACCAAAATATCAAAAGAACCAACTTTTAAAATATAATTTATTTTACGATCTTTTGTATTTACATACTTGCCCAATTCTTCATCACCATGTGGTATGATATCCAATAAAAAATGAGAAACAACTGCTAAAACAAAAGCTAATAAAGGATTGGTTATTTTGGTAGTGACCCACAAAGCAGTCACTGTATGAGGTGCTAAAAACATATATATCTAAGTATAATTTATTAAAAATATTACTTATATAATAACATAAAAAACAGCCTCCCGCCAACGGCGGGAGGCTGTTAAAATCATATTAATAATCACGTAATTTTCTCATATCTTCATGCTTTTTGATACGCTCTAGAGCTTTAGCTTCTATCTGTCTAATACGCTCACGAGTTACACCAAATTCTTGACCAACTTCTTCCAAAGTATGAGCTACCCCATCAGCTAGACCAAAACGCATTTCCAAGATTTTTTGCTCACGTGGAGTCAAATCCCCAATTACCTTACGAACATGATCTCCAAGCAACTTCAGGGCTGCTACCCTATCTGGACCAATATTTTTTTCATCTTCAATAAAATCTCCTAGAGTACTATCTTCCTCATCATCACCTACAGAAGCTTCCAATGAAACAGTCTCTTGTGAGATCTTGATGATCTGTCGAATCTTGTCTATTTCTTCACCCATCTCAGCAGCTATTTCTTCTGGTAGTGGATCACGACCAAGTTCTTGGACTAAACGACGTTCGATCTGATTAAATCTATTTATAGTTTCTACCATATGGACTGGAATACGGATAGTCCGAGACTGATCAGCTAAAGCTCGAGTAATGGCTTGTCTGATCCACCAAGTTGCATAAGTAGAAAACTTATAACCCTTACGATAATCAAATTTTTCTACTGCTCGAAACAGACCAATGTTTCCTTCTTGAATTAAATCAAGTAGAGTCAGAGAACGACCAGTAAATTTTTTGGCTATACTGACTACCAATCGTAAATTGGCTTCAATCAATTTTTTCTTGGCTTCAATATCATTTTTTTCTTTACGCTTGGCATACATTACTTCTTCTTCTTGATTCAAGAGTGGCACCTTACCGATTTCCCGTAAATACATCTGAATAGAATCAGCAGCAATATCTGTCAGATCTCCTCTCTTTTCGTCAGTGGCTACTCCTGATTGTTTCAAAATATCATTTGTACCTTGAGCACCTTCAAAAAGAGTACCTTCTGTCACCAAAATCTGAATAGTCATGTCATTTAGTGTGTCTAAGAATTCTTCAAACAAAGGAACATAATCTTCTAGATTATTAAAAACTCTCAAGATCTCATCTTCAGTCAAAAAACTACGAGAATGACCTTTTTTGATAAGTTGTTCTACTAAAGCTTCTTCCAATTTTTCTTTGGGAGCTTTGGATTTGCGAACAGCTTTTTTGCGAGGTGTTTTTTTAACTGCTTTTTTGACAGCTTTTTTCTTGGCTGGTTTTTTAGCAGTTTTCTTAATTGTTTTCTTAACTTTCTTGACTGTCTTTTTGACAGCTTTTTTCTTTACCGCTGTTTTCTTTTTTACAGCTGGTTTACGTGCCTTGATAGGCTTGCTAGTACTGCGTTTTTTTGGCGCAGTTTTTGGCTTTTTTTTATTCAATTGTTTTTTCTTAACAGGCATGTCTAACGTTGTATTGTTTGTATTTCCTTGTTAATTAAATTTATTTTATGAGTAATAATATCTTGTTCCTCTGTATTGTTAGATAGTTCAGCTTGACGTAACTTAGCTATCAAATCTTGACGTTGATCCTGTAAAGCTTGATTTTTGAGATAGCCAAGCAAATTTTGCCAGGTATTATCCAAATCACCAGCACTAGTATCGCTATAAGTCTTTTCTCCCAACAAAGATAATTTTATCCATTGTTCTTTGTCTAAATTTTCTAGTTCTTCAAAGTTTGTAAAATTCTCCAAATTCTGGTGCTTAGTATAATAGATTATGACCTTTCTGTAAAGAGGTCGTAATGACTCCTCTATCATATCTGGCTCAATATCTGCAATCATTTTATCTAGATATTTGTTATGAGAAAACACCAATGACAATAATTGTTCGCTTATAGAATAGGCCGTAGTTTTGTTATTAGTTTCAGATGGCTTTTCATTATCAGCTGGTTTGATAAAAGATTCAGCTTTATTTAAATTTTGTTGTAATAATTCTAAAGGAATCTGTAATTTATCTGATAATAATTTCAAATAATGCATTTGTTCTATATTGCTTTTCAAAAATTTTATAATCGGCAATAATTTTTGTACAGCAATTTTTTTGTGGTCAGATCTATTGAGATCAACACCAGCTATAATACGTTTAAAATAATAATCCATTACTGGTACAGAATCTTTGATGGCTTGGCGCCAGATATCAGCATCTTCTGAAATAATATCAGCTGGATCTTTGTCTTTTTGTAATAATAAAATTTTGAGATTGAGATCTTCTTGCCAGCCCAGAGTAATACTGCGAAAAACTGCTCGAGAACCAGCTGCGTCACCATCAAATGCTAATATCACATTGTTGGTATAGCGTTTGATTAATTTTATATGATCTATGGTCAAGGCAGTACCTGAGACTGCTACTGTATTTTGAGTATTGGCTTGATAGCTGGCTATAGCATCCATGTTGCCTTCAACTATTATCAAATATTTTTGTTTGCGGATAGCGTCTTTGGCTAAATGCCAGCCATAAAGTATCCGACTCTTGTCATAGATGACTGACTGCGGACTGTTTATGTATTTACCGCCCGGTTCTTCTTCATCATAGACAATGCCATGTAAAGTCCGAGAAGTAAAAGCTACTACTCTACCTTGAGTATCGCAGATAGGAAACATTAACCTTTTGCGGAAACGATCAAAATAACCAGAGCCAGATTTTTGTTTTAGAGATAAGCCGGCTTGAAATATTTCTTGGTCAGTAAATTTTTTACTCAATAAATATTGATAAAGATCATCCCATTTTTCACCAGACAAACCAAGTTGCCATTTGGCAATACTATCTTGATTTATTTTTCTATTTTTCAAATAATCCAAGACTTTATTATTTTTGGCTAAATTAGCTTGATAAAATTCTGTAGCTAGTCTATTGGCTTCATAAAGACGAGAATAATCTTTTTTGGCTTCAAAGCGCATATTAGTTAAGGTGACATTGGCTTTATCTGCTAATATTTTCAAAGCAGCTGGAAAATCTATGCCTTCATACTCTTGGACAAAAGTCAGCACATCACCACCTTTGTCGCAACCAAAACAATGCCAGATCTGTTTTTCCCTAGAAACCATAAAACTAGGAGTTTTTTCATTATGAAAAGGACAGACAGCTTTAAAATTGCCACCTGCTTTATTGAGAGCAATATAGCCCCCAATTATATCTACGATATCTAGTCGTTTTTTGACTTCTTCTACTTGATCCATGCTGTTATATTAGGGCATAATCTAATTTTAGTCAAAAGAAAAACCCCTTCGAGATAGACTCGAAGGGGGTTGAAGTTCTAGGCGGCCAGATAGCCGGGACGCTTGGCCCCGGGGACGCGGCGGTGGATCACCGTGTGGTGATTGCTCACCAGCTTCTTGAGCATCTGCTCCACGGTCTTGACGCTGAAGGGCATATTGATGCCCGACTTGCGCATCCGGCGGTAGATGGTCTTGGCCGTGCGCGGCACGTGAGCACTGAGATGGAGCTCGACCAGCTCGACCAGAGTCGGACCCTCATAGACAGGGGCCGGCCTCGGCGAGAAATCCCTGACCGGAGTCAGCGGCTGACGGCGGTCATCGCGAACCGGAACCGGGATGGGCTGCAGCCGACGCGAGGAGCGCCCGCCGGACATGCGACGCACAGCGAAATAGATGGTCACGATGATAGCGATGAGCACCAGGTAAATGATCGCATCGGACATTGGATTCTCCTTGGCTACAGCCAAAGCTAAAGAAAAAAGAAGTGAACATTAATAGATAAAACATCATAGCATATTTTCATAAATTTGTCAAGCATAAAATAACCCGACGGGTCGATTTTGACCCGTCGGGTTATTTTATTTAGCTAATATTAGCTTAAATAATTATTATGCTTCATGTT
>CAZEWH010000005.1:0-55651 GCA_964515785.1 uncultured Gammaproteobacteria bacterium | reverse complement strand
GCTTCATGTTCCCAGTTATTATAAGCAATAGAATAACCCCTTCTTTCATCAAAACTTTCACTGCTTGTCAAAAAATCAGCACATAGTTCATATTTATTATCCTCCAAAATATTATACTCATACTCTTGTCCACTGGCTGGATGCTCTATATCTTCATTATCTAAATGAGGATATTCATCTTGCAAGACATTGAGGCTAGCAGGTAATTTTTCATATTCTTTATAATAATTATATATCAAACCATCTATATTATGAAAATCATTGATAACCTGTTGATCAGTTTTACGGTTGCGGGCTTCTAGTGGTGATTCGACTATAAAAAGAGAAGTCACAAATACAGCTATGATTATAACTAGAGCAGCCACAAAATAAGTTTTTAAAACATTATCTTGGCGACCTTGGACTTTTTCTCGACGCATATCATAAAAGTAAAAAGAAAAGATAGACCCTGAGATGACAATAGCAGTCAAAGCTTTCAAGATAAATTTGCTAGTCAATTCGCCATCTAATAAATTATTTATGATAGCAATCAACCAGCCAATCATGACAATAATAGTTACCAATAAGATCAGATAACCCAGCCAACGACGCACGCCAGCGTCTTTATTGAGTTCACCTTTATAAAGACTCTTATAAATATAGCGAGTAGTCACAAAATAAATTGGTGTAGCTACGATGATAGCTGAAATAGCAAACTTCATAGCTTCTGGTGAATAAGAACCAGAATATTGCTGAATAATATCTACAATGTATTTATAATCTGAAAAATAATCATCCCAGTAGATAGGGCTACAAATACCAAAGCTACTAGCGACAGCATATAGAAAAAAGCATATTTTGCTGAGTTGTGATTAGACATAGTATTATAATTTAATAATTATTTTTTTATTATTTTATTTGCCTAAAGCAGATTCTAGATCCATGGCATGCTCTTGTTCCATAGCCAAAATATTACGCAATTGCTGTGACAGAGCATATTCTTGTAATTCTTCAGCCTGCTGTACTCTGACTTTGTACCTGGCGATAGCATCTTCTTCACCAGCCAAATCTTGTTCAAGCATTTTGATATTGTCTTTGTCAACTTCTATATTACCAACGTCTACAGATGGCATACCACCTAGATAGGCAATCTGGTCAGCCAGCACCAAGGCATGAGCAATTTCCTCATTGGCATGAACTTTGAGCTCTTTGATAATATCACCATATTGAGCTCCAGTCATGACAGCAGCATGATTGATATACTGAATAGCTGCTGAATATTCTAGTTCTAGATCTTTGTTGAGTAATTTGATGAGTTCTTGTTTTGTAATAGACATATTTTTTTATTAATTATTTTCTATTTTATCAACTACTTTATCAACTACTTTATCGACTTTTTTATTAACTTTTTTAGGTATAATTGTTCTAAATAAATGTACAAAGGCTGATATTACAAATAGTACAGAAAAAATAATAAATATAAAATCTGCAATATAATAACTATATAGAAACAGAGATGCACCACCTAAAATATAAAGTAAATCTTCAATGTATTTCTTTTGAGAATATACACTAATTGAAATAATTACTAATCCTAAAATACCAACAAATGTATAAATATCCATATATTTTAATTAATTATTATTTAAATACTGTTGAAATCCAAATACCAATGAAATAAGTAGCTACAATAACAACGGCAGCGATAGAAACATGTTCGGCTGCTAATACCCAAAACTTTTCATTTTTATCTTTGGCAATAAAATAATTGATAAATATCAAAGATATCAAACCCCATACTATACTAATAATAATAGCAGTTTGTAATGCTAAAAACAAAACCGGAATAATAAATGTCAAAGCAAATAAAAATTTGGTAAAAAAAGCAGCAATAGTTGATTCCCAAACCTGCTTGTGAGTATTGCCTCGAACAGATTCTTCAGCCATATGAATACCTAAAGCATCAGATAAACTATCAGCTACTGCAATAGTCAATATACCTCCCAATACTACCATCTCGGATGATGTACTAGCGTATAAACCTACCATTAGACCCAAAGTCGTAATAATCCCAGAAGTCAGACCAAATGAAAATCCTTTTTTAATCGATAATTTCATAGATATATTATAACACGAAAAATAAAGACCCGCGAGGTTCTAGAACCTCGCGGGTCTAAAATTTTTTTTTTTTTGTTTTTTAATTTATTATTTTTTTTTATCTATCTTATCTTCAATCACACTTAATTCTTTCCTTAATTGAGTAGCTAGTCTTTTTTCTATAGCGGTTAGTTTACGTCTCTTACCAGTCTTTTCTATGGTAATAATATGTGCAGTTAAGCGCTTCTTGAGTGCCTTAAATTCTTTATGTAGAACCATTTCAGCTTCATTGGCCTCACGTCTAACTCGACGACGAAGTACTACCAACTTCAACCATAAATACCAAACCATAAATACTAATAGGAATAACAGAGCTATCAGCGGAATTGTAACAGACAAGATATTGCTGGTCATAATTCCTATCTGCCACAACTTAGTAGGTTGGACCAAAACTTTCAATTTTTCGCTTGCTTCGCTACGAGCTCCTCGTTCATCAATAACTTCAGCCCATAATTGATAATTACCATCTTTCAATTTTTCTTCTGCTACAAAAGCAAATCTACCAGATGTATCTGTCTTGACTATATAATTTTGTGGTTCGGTAGCTCCCCATTGTAACCAAATGACTACCTGAGAATTTGGATAACTCTCACCTTTTACTACAAAAAGATCTTTATTGGTTAATTTCTCGGTATATTCAGTAATAGTCGGTGGATCCAATGGTTCAATAACAAATTCCTCAAAATTAGTCAGGAAATTACCAGCCTTATCTAAAACATTCATGGTTATGGTATGTCGACCAGGACCTAGTACCGGAGTTGTGTAGATTTTTGTTTCTTCTTCGTCATACCATTCTATGGCATCACCATCGTCTATTTGTATTGTATAATGACTAACACCTGAAGTAACATCGTGAGCATCAACGGTAAAGCTACGGGTTGGATTGGTCAGATCTGTTTCTGACACCATCTCCATATTGAAATATTCTGGATCTACGGTATCGATTTGGAATCTAAAGTGTGCTACATCTCCCCAGCCACGAGCATTTCTAAGTCGTGCATGAAAATACCAAATGCCATCATCCAAGGCTTCTAATGTTTTTTCACTAACTGCTGGTACATAAGTAATTGATGGAGTAGATTGAGGTTTTTCTCCAACCAACAATCTAGCACCTGTAGTGCCGACTGGTAAATCCCAGTTAAATTCTGCAATACTCACTGCATACCAAGAATTAGGATCAGGGTGGGTAGAAGATTTTATTTGTGGAGCTAGAGGTGTTCCTATATTATCAGGCTCTGGTTCTGGACCAGGATCAGGCTCTGGTTCTGGTTCTTCGACAACACTAATTTTAACAGTACCAGAACTAGCTGAAGTCAAAATATCTGTTCCTAAACCATCATTTTTTCGTACTGCAGCATTTGAAAAAAGAAGTGATGCAGTTCCGGGAGCCTTGGCTTTAAAAGTAATCGATGCAATAGAACCACCACCTCCGTTGTAGCCTGGACTAGGAATCCCACCATTAAATTTTACAATACCTGATGCATTAGAAAAAGTAGGTTCTTCAACCCACAAAGAAAAAACAGAAGGGCTTTTACTTACAGAAACCACTTCTAATAAATCAGGAGGAAATTGAATAACTGCTTCTGCATTGTTTATTGGGTCGCCTGATGTATTAACAAAAATCTTAACAGACACTATGTTGCCCACAGAAACATTTGCAGTACTAGGAGAAAAAAACAAAGTCGCTGCCTCAGCTTTGTTGGCAAAAGACAACAAAGACACCATGCATGAAAGCAGGAGAAAAAAATGTCCAACTTTAAACTTGTTAATTAATCTAAACATTATTTCTATTTTTTTCTTTGTTTTTTTCTTTGTTTCTATTTTTTTCTTTTTGCTCTAACAATAAACCCTAGTACAAATATAAATATTATAAATGCTGCTACAAAAATTGTAGAAAGCTTAATAGGAAAACCTAGGACAGCATAATCTGGTGCCTTATAAACCGCAGTTGTTTTATTGCCAGCATTATCATATACGGTTACTACCAAATCAGGGGTACTATCGTCGTCTTGGTTTCGTAAAACATACATATTACCACTTCGAATTGCCGGTCCTCCATCTTCAGAGACCTCATAATGGCTCACACCTGACTGTTCATCTATAGATGTAAAGAAAGCAAATCTCTTGCCTTCAAACATAGAATGTTCTCTTCCTAAATTAATGAGCAGAACGCTTGGACTCTCCTTGTCTTGATTTACCAAATCAAGCCATTCGTTATTGACCACATCATCGATATTTCTAGGGACTACCTTAATTTCTAAATCATTAACCCTAACAGGAAGTTTTGTACCTTGCCCATCATTAGCAAAAGCAATGACATTTTCGGGAGAAAAATTTATATCGCCTGCTTCATTGGTTTCAACAATAATATTAAATAGAGTAATTTTATCGGCATTTATGCCTCCTGGAATTCCACCTACAAAAGAAATGGTCTTGCCATCTGGAGAAAGAGAAGGGGTTTGAGGAGCTGCTTTAGTTGATGAAGTTGAACTAGTGACAATAGCCTAAGAATATTTAACTCCACCAAATGAAATAGTTTGAAGTGTAGTTTCGGTCGAAGCAGATGTTGGTAGTGCTGAACTCAAGACATCAACTTGTACATGTCTGTCACCATCAACCAAACCTTTTTGGTCCACGTCTGATGCATCACTAAAAGCACTAGTACCACCCGAAGCAGGCATAGAAGTAACTTTGACTTCCACAGCCCCAGCATCAAAAGTCAAATCTGAAGTTTTTAGTAAAGTAGCACTTGTATCTTCAGTAGCAGGATTGATTCTAGTGTTAGCCGCATTTTTAAGTCCTACTACGTTGGAAGTCGGAGTACTACCAGCAACGTATGCTTCTGCTGACTTTGGGAGTAAAGTAGAAGCAGCTAAACCAATCCCCGCAACCCCTGCAGTTTTCAAAAATGTTCTTTTTCTATTATCAATTTTCTCTTCCGCTGTCTTTTCTTCTATCTCTTCTTGGATCAAACTTTCTTTTCTAATAATTCCATCTATTATCATTCCATCCAAGGGCATCCCATCCAAGGGCATCCCACCCATTCCACCTATTCGCAAATCTAAAGGTTCGCGCGAATCAGCGACTTTTTTAGAAGTTTTTGCTGAAAAAAAGCCTATTTTATTTTTATTTTTATTGCCAAGCATTGATTTTTATCCAATTTTTTACTCAATAATAGAAAATATAGATATACGTATAAATTTTACCATATTAAAATACTTATGCAAAATTTTTAGAACTTATTATAGTAAATTTCTCGATTTAAAACAAATAACTATTAATATAATAATATTATGAAATTGTTGACCGCTTGATGTCATTTATTAAGGCGAACCTAAGCCTAAATAAGCTATTAATGCTATAAATAAAAGATCTATTTTAATGTTATTATCACCTCTTTACTCCCGTCAAATAATGGTGTATAATGGAAGTGCTATTAATAATTTAATAAACAAATTTTATGTTTGGATTAGGAGCAAAAGAACTTATAATCATTGCCGCTGTCGTCATCTTACTCTTTGGTTCAAAGAAAATTCCAGAACTTACCAAAGGTATTGCTGAAGGCATCCGGAATCTCAAAGGAGGATTTAAAGATGTTGATGATACTAAAAGTGTCGATGATACTAAAAGTGTCGATGATGTCGATAAAGAGAAGGTATAATACCTTCATTTAATAATTTAATAAACAAATTTTATGTTTGGATTAGGAACAAAAGAACTTATAATCATTGTTGCTGTCGTTGTCTTACTCTTTGGTTCAAAGAAACTTCCAGAACTTGCCAAAGGTATTGCTGAGGGTATTCAAAATCTCAGAGGAGGATTTAAAGATACTGACAATGTTAAAAGTGTCGAAAATGTCGATGATACTAAAAGTGTCGAAAATGTCGATAAAGAACAGGTATAATAAATAAAAATTTAATAAACAAATCTTATGTTTGGATTAGACGCAAAAGAGCTTATAATTATTATTGCTGTCCTTATCTTACTTTTTGGCTCAAAGTTCATCCCAGAACTTGGAAAAAACATTGCTGAAGCTATCAGAAATTTAAGAAAAGGCTTGAAAGACTCAGGCGATGAAGATACACAACAGGAACAAAACTAATACACTGTATAGAATAATATTCTACTAATAAATAAGAGAATTACTTCAAAGAAATAGTTTACTATAAAAAAACAGCCCTAAATATACTCAAAGGGCTGTTTTTTTATTTTCTAGCCTATCAATCAAAAAACTCTGAGTCATGATAGACTCAGAGTAATGATATTTGATTTGATTTTGCTTGATTTTAAGATTTACTATCGGTTGTTGGCTTGACCACTGGTTGCTTGGCTTTGGATCCTTTGTCCAGCTCAGTTGGATGATGATTAATTTTGCTACGATCATGACGATGACGACCACAGATGCAATGCTCAGCCTTACGTTTGTTTTTATGACCACAACTTTTACAGTCCCAGCCTGAATGACCCATATATTCCTCCTTGAAACGAGTATGAAAAGGAACTAAAGCACAATTTTTATCTTAATATAAAATAATATTTTTTGTCAAACGACTTCGCTAAAGCTTCGTCGATTTGCCTGATTTTACTAAAGCTTCGTCGATTTTAAATGCGAAGTGTCTTTTAGAAAAAGCTCTACCTGATCCTGTTTTTAAATATCTTTCAAAATCTTCAGCTAACTTTTTAGTAGGGAATACAAAATAACAATATAAGTTCCATAATCTTCCTTGTGTAGAAATAGTTTCACTACTTTTATGTTCTTCTATCCTTCTTTTTAAGTTATTTGTATAACCGATATAAAAATGATTTATATCTTTTTGTTTTAAAATATAAGTATAAAACATATCGCCTTTCTTAATTACCGACATCTCGCCGTAGTCACGCCAAAGCAAAGCGTAGGCGGACGTAGGCGGATGGCGGAAGGGGCGGGATTCGAACCCGCGGAACCCGTAAAGGTTCACATGCTTTCCAAGCAGGCCCATTCGACCACTCTGGCACCCTTCCAAACAGATTTTAGTATAGATTTTATAATAACTTTAGTCAATAATAAATAGTTTTACAAAATATGCTTTATTAGATATGCTTTATATATGAAAGATTTTATAAGCAATATTCCCAAAGCAGAATTACACCTTCATATTGAAGGGACTTTTGAGCCAGAACTAATGTTTGCTATTGCTCAGCGCAATAATATAGATCTTAAATATAAATCTATAGCTGAATTAAAATCAGCTTATGATTTTAGTAACTTACAAGATTTTTTAGATATATATTATCAAGGTGCTAGCGTCTTGATCACTGAACAAGATTTTTATGATATGACTTGGGCTTATTTAGAAAAAGTCTATAAGCAAAATGTCATTCATGTAGAAATATTTTTTGATCCTCAAACTCATACTGATCGTGGTATAGAGTTTGCTACTGTGATAAACGGTATTTATAAAGCTCTAGAAGATGCTCAAAATAAATTAAATATATCTAGCAAATTGATATTATGTTTTTTAAGACATCTTGATGAAAAAGCAGCTTTTGAGACTTTAGAACAAGCTCTACCTTATAAAGATAAAATCACAGCTGTGGGGCTTGATTCTTCTGAACTTGGTCATCCTCCATCAAAATTTATCAAAGTTTTTGCTAAAGCCAGAGAGGCAGGATTTTTGACAGTTGCTCATGCTGGTGAAGAAGGACCAGCTGAATATATCTGGGAAGCTCTAAATTTGCTCAAAGTATCTCGTATAGATCATGGTAATAATGCTATGCAAGATCAAAAATTATTAGATAGATTGATCACCGAGCAAATGCCTTTGACTATCTGTCCTCTATCTAATCTCAAACTCAAAGTAGTTGATGATTTGAAGAAGCACCCTCTCAAAGCAATGCTAGACAAAAATATGTTAGTAACTATCAATTCTGATGATCCGGCTTATTTTGGTGGTTATTTAAATGAAAATTATTTGAGCTTAGCTGAGGCTCTTGATCTATCAAAACAAGATATTTATAACTTAGCTAAAAATTCTTTTAAAGCTAGTTGGCTAGACAAAGATACTAAACAAAGTATAATTAAAGAGCTGGATAATTATTATCAAACTAATAAATAATTAATCAAAAATATTATGAAAAACAAATGTAAACACGTTGCCAGTGGTGGTGGTCTATACTGTCTAGGCTTTGTAGGCTCACTAGTCTATTTTGTCCAACAGGCTGATAGCTTTGGAGCCGGAGTCTTGGGAGTAATACAGGCTTTTGTTTGGCCAGCTTTGATGGCCTATGAAATGCTAGCATTTTTAAACATGTAAAATTTTTAAAAACCCCGTCCTGAGCGTAGTTGAATGGACGGGGTTTTTGTTTTAAATTTACAAAATAACTAATATATAATAAAATATAATAAAATATTACTTAAAAAACTAACACAAAATTATGCCTGATCAATTTACTAAAATAAGCACCCAAGGATGGGGATCAAGAATCTTAGGTTCATTAAAAGGTATCTTTGTTGGATTTCTCTTATTTATTATTTCATTTGGAATTTTGTATTGGAATGAGGGTAGAGTTAATGTTACTAAGATTGCAGAAAACGCAGTTGGGGTAAGTTCTACTGTACAAAATACAGAACTTGATCAACAGTTAGTTTTTAGTACTGGTATTTTAAGCACAAGCCAAGTACTAGGAGATACATATCTCAATCATGGAAATTATATTTCTTTGAAAAGAACAACAGAAATGTATGCTTGGACTGAAAATAAAAAAACACAATCAGAAAAAAATATGGGTGGTTCTGAAACTAAAACCGAAACCTATAACTATGAAAAAGATTGGATAGAAAATCCTGCTGATTCAGAAAATTTTGAATATCCAGAAGGTCACACTAATCCTAACAAAACAATAAGCAGTGGCACTAGAAATGTCGAAAATGCAAGACTAGGTATCTATAATATAGATATGAATAAAGTACAGCTACCAAGTTATGAAAAATTAAAACTCAATGGTAAAGCCATACCCCATGACGGTCTTACATTAGCCAATGAAGATTATATGTTCAAAGGTAGTGGCACTATCACAGATCCTCAAATAGGAGATTTACGTATTAGTTATTCAGCTGTCAAAAATAATACTGGTGACAACCACACTATCTTTGGAAAACTAGATGGTAAAAATATTTCTCCTTACTACGGAAAAAAGGATACAAAATTATACCGTATATTTGAAGGTGATAGAGACACTGCTTTATCAACCATGAAGACTGAACATAAAATAATGACCTGGATATTTAGACTTATTGGCTTTTTACTAATGTGGTTTGGTTTGATGGCTATATTGGGACCAATTAGTGTCATCTTGGATGTTGTACCTTTCCTTGGCTCTGTTGGTAGAGGTGCTACAGGATTAGTTAGTTTTGTTGTTGCTCTAGTTTTATCAATTATTACTATAATAGTATCGATGATAATTCATAATATTTTTGCATTAATTGCTGTAGCTCTAATAGCCTTAATTTTGATCATAATGTTTCTTAAAAATAAAAAACAATCGACTGTGCCAAATCAAATGTAATATAATTTAAAAACCCCCGCTGGACATGTTGTCCGAACGGAGGTTGATGAAACAAGCGACGGTGGAATGCTCTACTGTTGCAGAACGGTAAGCAGGCGCATGACAATTTTATGGGTGTCAGTCTCACGCCACACCTTCGGCTCCACATCGTTCATCACGCAGTCGAGAACTAGCTCCTGCATTTCATCGGGAATCTCCGACTCAACCAGAACGTCAGCAAGCACATGGATTCGGAGTTGGAAGGCCTCGTGACACGAGTAGCCGTCCTGTGCGGCGTACCGCAACTTATCGAGAATCACCTCAAGAACTGATCGTTTTACTTTTGTACTCATGACATCCTCCTACATTCATTGATCGCGAAAATGTACAGTTTGAAAAAAACATTAGATAATAGCACTAAATTAATAAAATGTCAACACTATAAAAACCCCCTCGCATTGCGAGGGGGTTTTTATTATAAATTATTTTTTGCGTTTCTTAACTACTTTCTTTTTAGTTGTTTTTTTAGATTTTTCACGAGGCTTTTTCCTAGCCAACTTAGCTTCTGTCTGCTTGATAGCAATACTAGTTGGTATCACAGTATCAGGAATCAGTGAAATAGTATCAATACCCTGTTCTACTAAAAATTGAGCAAAGTCTGGAAAATCAGATGGAGCCTGACCACAAATACCTATCTTACAATTATTAGCTTTGGCTGTTTTGATAACCCAAGCAACCATATCTTTGACTGCTTTATTGCGCTCGTCATAAACATGAGCTACTAGTTCACTGTCTCTATCTACCCCTAAGACAAGTTGAGTCAAATCATTTGAACCAATAGAGAATCCATCAAATATTTTGGAAAACTCTTCAGCCAAAATAACATTGGAAGGAATCTCACACATCACATAAACCTCAAGGCCACCTACTCCTCGCTTGAGACCATTGTCAGCCATGATTTTGAGGACTTTTTTAGCTTCTTCTATGGTCCGACAAAATGGCACCATGATTTTGAGATTATTCAGACCCATAGCTTTACGGACTTTGACTATAGCTCGACACTCTAGCACAAAAGCAGCTAAATATTTGGGGTCATAATATCGTGAAGCTCCACGCCAGCCAATCATTGGATTGGATTCAGTTGGTTCAAATTGACTGCCACCGATCAGATTGGCATATTCATTGGACTTGAAATCTGATAAACGTAAAATTACATCTTTAGGATAAAAACTAGCTGCAATACGAGCAACACCTTCAGCTAGCTTATCTACAAAAAACTGAGGCTTGCTACTATAAGCAGCTGTGAGCTTTTCAATAGTTTTCTTAGCTCGTTCGTCTTTTACTTTATTAAAATTTAATAATGCCAAAGGATGAATACGAATATAATTGGAAATAATAAATTCTTCACGAGCTAAACCAACACCTTCATTAGGTATAAAACTTTGAGCCATAGCCATATCTGGATTACCGACATTCATCATTACTTTAGTTTTAGGTGCTTTGAATTTTTTGAGGTTGGTCTTTTTGACTGCAAAATCTAACAAACCATTATAAACAAAACCTTTTTCACCTTCAGCACAAGAAATAGTAATATTCTGATTATTTTTTATCTTAGTAGTAGCATTACCAGTACCTACAATACAGGGAATACCCAACTCACGAGAAATAATGGCAGCATGGCAAGTGCGGCCACCAGAATTGGTCACAATTGCAGAAGCAATTTTCATAATTGGTTCCCAATCAGGATCAGTCATCTCTGTGATCAAGACTTCACCTTTTTTGAATTTATCAATATTCTTGGCATCTTTTATAATATGAGCTTTACCTTGACCGATCTTGTTGCCAACTGAAGCACCGGTCGTTACGACCCGACCCTTGGCTTTCATTTTGTATTCAATCAAAGTATTGGGATCATCTTGCGAACGGACAGTCTCAGGTCTGGCTTGGACAATAAACAATTTGCCAGTGCGGCCATCTTTGGCCCATTCCATATCCATTGGTTTTTTGTAATGATCTTCAATTTGGATAGCCCATTTGGCCAATTGCATAATTTCTTTGTCTGACAAAGCAAATTTATCTCTATCTTCCACGGCCACTGGCTGGTTTTTCATATTAGTTTTTGCTTTTGAATCATAAACTAATTTTTTACTCTTCAGGCCAATGCTTTTAGAAATAATTGGCTTGTAGCCTTGATTCAAAGTAGGTTTATGAACATAGTATTCATCAGGATTGACCATGCCTTGGACAATGTATTCACCCAAACCATAGATAGCATTGATCAAGACTGCATCACGAAACCCAGATTCTGTATCAATAGAAAACATCACACCAGAAGTAGCTAGATCAGCCCGCACCATCTTTTGGACAGTGATAGAAAGTTTGACTTTGAAATGATTAAAGCCTTTGTCATGGCGATAAGAAATAGCTCGGTCAGTAAATAAAGAAGCCATACATCTTTTACAATCTTCTAATAACTCTTTTTGTCCTTCGACATTAAGATAAGTATCTTGCTGGCCAGCAAAACTAGCATCAGGTAGATCTTCGGCAGTTGCAGATGAGCGTACCGCTACATCAACTGCTCGTGATTTGTATTGCTTGGACAATTTTTTGTACGCCGCTACAATCTGATCTTTCAAGTCTTGCGGAAGTTCAGCTGCCAAAATTGCTTCGCGGACTGCTTTTGCTCTTTCTTGCAAATTATGAATATCATGTGTATCAAGATCTTTCAAAATCTTACGAATTTGTTTTTTGACTCCAGTGCTTGTCACAAAATAATCATAAGCTTGAGCTGTGACGGCAAAACCATTGGGAATTGCTACACCTTTTGATGTAAGTTTAGAGTACATTTCTCCTAGAGAAGCATTTTTACCACCAACTTTTGGGACATCTTTATTATTAATCTCTTTGAACCATAGAATGTATTTTTTCTTAGCCATAATGTTTTTATTTTAGAAAAATTAAGCCAAAGCTAAATACGCTCTGACTTAGTTTTTATTAATAATTTATTAAAAATTAAATATTCAATTTCTCGGTAAGTTTGCCAACAAAAGGAATTTCCCAATATTTACCTTCCATAGCTGATTTGATACCCCAAAGGGCAGCCAAAATAGCCAAAACCAAAAATGGCCATAAAAGAGCAGCTATCCAAGTAGATACAACTTCAATAATAAAAAGTAACAAGCCTTGTTTGGCATGAAACTGAGCAAACTTTGAATCCTTTTTTAGAAACAAAGGCAAAACAAATAAAATACTAACATAGCCAATAGCAGCAATCATTTTGTTGTCTGCAATGTCTTTACTGTTTGGTTTAATTTCTTTGTTTGACATATTTTTGTTTTTTAATTATTTTTTAAAAATTAATTTTGTAAAAATAAATCCTAAAAATGCTACAAGGATAATCATCCAGATTGGCTCGACTAGTAGATTGAGCCAAGTCCAAGCTGAACTAATAAATATAATCTTAAATAAAGCCAGGGCAATCACAGCTAGAGTAAAGGATACTAAAGTAGCAACGACCACCTTTTCTTTATTGTATCTCATTTTCTTAAGAGCTAGAGTAAACCAGATTATCAATAAAACAAAACGCCAAATCCAAGTAGTCCATAAGATGGTCATCTCTGGCCAAAAATTGACTTGTGCATATTGACGAAATAATAATTCAACAATTATTATAAGAAAAAATAAAATAAGCGCTGCAAAAATCCAAGAAAAACCTTTGGCAGCGCGTGGTTTGAGCTTGATTACTTCTTGACGCAACTCATGCTCCAATTCATGAGAGCCAAAATCTGCTACCCAGATTTCACTGGATTCTGCAAATTCATTGAATTGTTTATTTTTGGTATCTGTCATAAAAATATGAACATCTATATTATAACAGAAAATAAGAAATATAAAAAACGCCACTTAAATAAGTAGCGTTTGTTAGGTGACTACCTCTATGATAAATCTATTGTGAGTACGGACTTTACTACCCACCTGAAGATGCAAACCATAGAGATTGACTACTGGTAGTTGACCAGTGCTATTGTCAACTGTAACAATCTTATTAAGATTAACAACTGTCACTAGTTGTACAGCACAATCACCTTCGTGACCATGATGATTATGCCAATAGTCTTGGACATTGATCAAACTCCAAGTTGGCCTATTATTAGCCCAAGCCAACCGACGTAAAGCTCGGAAAGCATGCGGGAAACAAAACTTTAGTCGTCGTCTAGTTGGTTGTAAACCTTGTTTTACCCAAGTAGTCAATTGCTGGCTATGTTCTGGAGATATTTTCCCCATTATTTCCCTGGCTTGTACGCAAGGAAAAGCATAGTATAAAAAGAGCTGTTCCCCTGTCATTCTTCACCTCCTTGATCAAGAGCAGATAACAGCATAACAAATTTAATCAAAATATACAAATAAAAAAGGCTATCGATTTTGATCAATAGCCCAAAAGCTCAGATTAGTATGCCCTGTTCATAACGAGCCAAGGCCAACAAGCCTTTGTTATAGGTGGCGAAGTGGCGAATCATATTCCAGAAAAGCATGGGATGATTTTCGGACAAATAGACTTCACCCAGGATTTGCCTCTTACCTCGCCGAGCAGCTTGCAAACCAGCAAAGAGCTGCTGCAAACAAAGGTAAGGCTGCTCACCAATGATCTTGCCTTGCCGAGACAAGAACAGGTGAGCCTGGAAGCGATGCTCACACTGAGGACACTGTGTCGTGTAATCCTGCGGATCAGTATTCCAGCCAGCCCTGATCTCTTCTTCGGACAGATGATGCTCACATTCAGGGCAAATCCCCCGAGAAGTGATGATCGTATCAGTAACTGTCTGTCTCAATACCTGTACCAGTGACAGTTCTTGCCTCTGCGACAAACCTAAGCTCATTTTCATAAGCTCCTCCTTCTTGGTCTTCAATGAACGCTCTATAAAACAATGATCTAATCTAACACTTAATTTATTAAATGTCAATAATAAAACCCCCTCGCATTGCGAGGGGGTTTTAAAAATAAAATTTATTATTCAATAGTTATAGTCTCACTATATTCATTGTTAGTTTCATCAGCTTCTTCAAGTTCATCAGCATTATCTACAGTAAAAGCTAATAGCTTTTCACCAGTAGTAGTAAAATATCCATTCCAAACAATACCTACTCTATTACCTGGTTCAAATGGTTCATCTTCAGTAATTACTGGGATACTGGCTGGCATGACAGTAGATTCAAAATCTTCAAAACTTTTGAAAAAATTCAAAACTCCAGTAGTGTCAGTCAAAGTAACTTCACCACTGTTTTCGATATAAACTGTCAAAGTAGAGGTAACGTGAGTACCCAAAGCACTAAGTGACATTATAGTAATATCATCTACTCTAATATCTGGTAATTTATCTGTAACATTATCCTCGTCAACATAATCATCACTATCACATTCACCTTCTGTATCACCGTGAGCTAGATGAGCTGCTAAAGCACGGCTAGATACTCTGATTGTTTTATGTGGGTTGCTAAGTGATCTAGTTGTATGACAAATAATTACTTTGTCTGCTGCTGACCCTGGTTCAAAAGTATTGATATCTTCTTCTTCAAGTTCTAAGGCTGGACCAACTTCATAATCACCAGTCAAAGAGTTTAGCATAATAGCTTTTTTCTTATGCAATCTATTTTTTGCAAAAGCTTTGTTATGAACTCTTCTTTTCAAACCATTTTCTATTAGATAATATTTGTTGGTATTTTGCTCCATGACTAGACTACCTTCAGGAAGATTGTCTTCAGATAATTCTCCATCACTTACTGTATAATTTTGTGAGAAAAAGCCTGGATCAATATCTATCACAAATGAAGCCCAATCATCTCCGTACAATCTACGAGCAGTATTCTCGTTGGGAATATAAATCAATTGACCATTTGCACCTACAGCATAAGTTTTGGCTGTATTGATATGAGTCAAAAGTCTAGTACCTGGTCTGACGGTGACAGAGCCACCACCTGCATAACTATCCAAAGTGTCTTGAGACACAGCCTGTACTTCAGAAAAATCATCCTTCCATGTTTTAAATGTCTTTTCATTGTTAAAAATATATTTTTTACAGTCAGTACCAATTTGATAAACAGCTGCTCCTTCCAAGCCTTGAAGCTTGAATAAACTGCCTGGTTCACAATCTGATACTGCAGCAGATGATGAGTTTGCATCAAAAGCAAACAAACTGACAAGCATACAGAATATGACCAAAATAAAACTTGTTTTTTTCATATTATTTTATTAATAATTATGCCTATATAATAGCAAAAAACAAAAAATCCCGCCATAGACGGGATTTTTAAAAGTATATATGGATTAGATCCTGCATCTAGCCCGTGTCGAGCACGGTCGAGACGTACGGGATAATGCTTTGCATTACATCATTGGCATTCCGCCACCCATACCCATTGGAGGCATACCACCGCCAGCTGGCATATCATCTTCTTTTGATGGAATATCAGTAATAACTGCTTCAGTAGTCAAAAACATACCAGCAGCAGAAGCAGCATTTTGTAAAGCAGAGCGAGTCACTTTGGTTGGATCAATAATACCAGATTCTACCAGATCTTCGTACTTATCTGTTTGAGCATTATAACCATAATTATCTTCGTGCTTCATAATCTCAGCTACAACTACACCACCATCTTGACCAGCATTTTGAGAAATTTGCTGCAAAGGAGTGACTAGAGCTCTTTTTAAAATTTCAGCGCCTAGTTCTTCTTCATTATCCAAATCAAGTTTATCAATGGCTGACATAGCTCTAATATAAGCTACACCACCACCGACAACAATACCTTCTTCAACTGCAGCCCGAGTAGCATGCAAAGCATCGTCAATCCGATCTTTCATTTCTTTCATTTCAGTCTCAGTGGCTGCTCCAACTTTGATGACAGCTACACCGCCTGTTAGTTTGGCTAGACGTTCTTGTAATTTTTCTTTATCAAAATCAGATTCAGCTTTTTTGATAGCTTGTTCAATTTGATTTACTCTTTCTTTGATATGAGCTTCATCGCCTTTACCGTCAACAATAGTAGTATTTTCTTTGGTAGCTACGATCTTGCGAGCAGAACCCAACATATCTATGGTAGTAGTACTAATTTTCAAACCAACTTCTTCAGAAATTACTTTGGCACCAGTCAGCACAGCAATATCTTGTAACAGAGCTTTTTTGTGATCACCAAAACCAGGAGTCTTGATAGCCAAAGTATTCATTACACCACGGATCTTGTTGACTACTAGAGTAGCTAGAGCTTCACCTTCGACATCTTCAGCAATAATCACCAAATCTTTTTTACCAGCTTGAGCCATTGATTCAAGCAAAGGCAAAAGATCTTGCACAGAAGATATTTTTTGGTCAGTCAATAAAATATAAGGATCACTATAAACAGCTTTCATTTTGTCAGCATCAGTAATCATATAAGGAGAAATATATCCTTTATCAAATTGCATACCTTCGACCACTTCTTTTTCAATCCCAAAACTTTGAGATTCTTCGACAGTGATTACACCGTTTTTGCCAACTGATTCCATAGCCTCAGCAATAATCTTACCAATTTTTTTGTCGTTGGCAGAAATAGAGGCCACTTGCTGAATCTCACCATGATCAGATACTTCACGAGAAGTTTCTTTTAGATAATCTACTACAGCTGCTGCAGCTTTATCAATGCCACGCTTGAGTGCCAAAGGACTGACTCCAGCTGTAACATTCTTAATACCTTCAGCAATAATATTTTGAGCTAAGACAGTAGCGGTTGTTGTACCATCACCAGCTACATCACCTGTTTTGGAAGCTACTTCTTTGACAATCTCTGCTCCAAGATTTTGGAATTTGTCTTCTAGTTCAATATCTTTGGCAACAGTCACACCATCTTTGGTAATAGTTGGTGTACCGAAGCCACGATCAAGGACAACATTGCGTCCTTTTGGTCCTAAAGTCACTTTGACAGAATTTGCTAGTACATCAACACCCTCTTTCATCTCAGCACGAGCTTCTTCATCAAAAATAATTTGTTTAGCCATATTTTTTATAGTTTAAATATTTATAAAGTTATAAAGTTGTTTGTCATTTCGACTGAACGCAGTGAATAGAGAAATCTAGATCTCTCGACTACGCTCCAGAGTGACAGATCTACTCAACAACAGCGAGTAAATCATCATGATTCAAAATTTTGTATTCTTGATCTTCGATCTTAATTTCAGAACCACCATATTCTGAAAATACAACTTTTTGACCAGTTGATAAAAGTAATTTAGTTATTTTTTCACCAGAACCAATAGCAACTAATTTGCCTTCCTGGCGAGATTCTTTATTGACAGTATCAGGCAGTATAATACCTGATTTTGTGGTTTCTTCTTTGGGTAAAGGCTTTACAATTACCCTGTCTCCTAAAGGTCTTAAATTCATTTTTCTTATTATTTAATAATAAAAATTAGCACTCCATATTATAGAGTGCTAATTAAAAATTGTCAAATTTATATACTCTATTTTATTTCCTTTGTTTATACAGATTTACCAAGCCAAAAGTAAGTAAAAGCCAACCAGTCCAAGAAGTCCACAGATAATGATCAAAAATACCTATTACTATCAAACCAAGTAATAAACTAGAAGCTAGCACATCTATTTTATCAGCTTTACGTAAAATCAATCTTACTAAAGCTATCAAAATAATAATACCTATCAAACCAATTTCAGCTAAAGCTAATAAAAATATATCGTGGATTGGCTGAATATTATAAATTGTCTGATTGGGATTTTGTTGCCAAGTATCATAAGTATTCATCCCCAATCCCTGACCAAACAAAATTTCTTTAGGACCATCCAATTTGAGTTGTTCAAAAGTATCAACTCGTTGATTGATTGATTGAGTCTCTAAATGATTGGCAACAGTCCAACGAGCTTGCCAAGCACCTGGTATCATCCAATTGAAAGAATAAAAAATAATAAACAATACTACAAAATATTTTAAAAATACTTTGACTACTCTCCATTTATTTTGAAAAATATTTATCAATAACACAGAGACCATTGATACAGCTAAAGCTAATAAAGCACTTCTAGAAAAACTAGCCAACAAACCATAAGTGGCAATTATCAAACTAATAGTAATAAATAAATAACGAACTAAGTTTTGTCGAATAAATTTTTTGGACCATTTACTATCTTCCAATTCTTTATAGAACTTTAACAATAAATAAATTCCTACAAAAATAGCTACAAATAAAAAGCCACCCAAAATATTTGGATGCGGCAAGCTACCATAGGCTCGCAAAATTCTATCACCATTTACCAAAACAACAGAAGTACCCAAAGTCTCTGGCAGATGTTCCGCCATACCAAACCATTTATTAGCCAAGATTTGTTGATTAAAAAATTGCTGCAAAGCCACCAAACCTTGAATCAAACCAGATAACAATATAGCATTGAGAACAAATTTTTTCTGTAAAAAACGAGATAAATATGCAAATAAAACAGCTACATAAATAAGTAATACCCAATAAAATGAAACTAAAGGCAGAGCAGAAAAAAATGGAATAATAATAGAATAAACAAAAACTGAATATAATAATTTATTTTTTGAAAAATGTAATTCTTTTCTATGAGAATAAGCAAATAAAATAGCGGCTAGTATCAAAACTATCAAGCTACCATACATACTCAAACGGCCATACTCCCAAATCTGACCATCCAAACGCCAATCATAAAAAATCCAGCGTACTTGCCAAGGAATCAAAATAATAAACAAAGCAAATAAATATTTAAACCACTGATGGGTGATCTTTTCTTCTTTGCTTTTGAATAAATTCTTAAACATATATTTATTTTAATATTTTAGTGAGCAATGATTTAGTAAATCCTTGATGCGCTCTTTCCAGGCTTTATAATATTCTTCCCGACGATCATTGGCATGAAATTTTAACATCTGATCATTGACTACTACTCTAGTATCAATATTGATTATGCTTTTGAGGTTTTTATCAATAATCTTACTCTGAATTTTACGATAAGCATCATCTGTAAATTTGTTTATAATTGGTGGTGAGGTCAAAAATTCAATAATACGGCTAATAATAAATGAAGCTTTAGTAAATTTTACTTCTTTGGAAAAAGTATTGCTATAAGAATTTGGTAAAAATTCTAAATTTATTTTATTAGCTTTTATAAATTTTGAATATAAATTATCTGAATCATAAATTGGTAGTATTTGTTGAAGCCAATAAGTATAATAAATATCGTTTTTTAATTTTATGTTTTGAATATTTAGATTGGATTCATCTACAAAAAAACTTAAACAAAAAGTATCTTTGTTCTCGTCTGGTTGAGGTTGAGCTCGTAGTATTTTGACAATCAAAACTGTAAAAAACCTTGCTAACCAAATTTTACCATGTTTGGTAATAATAAAAAAGTCTATATCACTATCATCACGAGCATTGCTATAAGCCAATGAATTACAAATTGCTACCATCCGGACATAAGGAATATAACGAAATAATTTTACCAAACGGCGAGCTTTACGAAACTTACGCTCAGCTAAATTATTATTTTTCTTTCTAAGATAACAAGTACTCTCCCTATCACGCAAACAATAAAAACCCTCAATAGCAGACAACTTGCCATGTAAAAATTGACTATGAGCCAAAGCTTCTTTTATTTCAATCAAACTATAGGCTTTGTTTGGTTTATAAAGCCACTTCCAAATCTCAGTAGCTGTCAATGGATAGTTGAAAACATCAAAAAAAGCAATGGTTTTTAGGATAGCAATATTCAAATTACTCATGAATTTATCTTACTTAAAATCATGTTTTTAGGCAAATAAAAAAGCCCTCTTACAAATAGAGGGCTTTGGGAAGATGATCATTCGCTGACGTGTTGCTTGAGATACTCAAGCGCAGCTCCGACCGTGGTCATCTTCTCAGCATCATCGTCTTCGATGCTAATGTCAAACTCTTCCTCGATCTTCATGATCACTTCAGTAGCATCGAGAGAATCAGCTCCCAGATCTTCGGTAAACGAAGCCTCAGGCTTGATTTCTTCAGGTTTGACACCTAGCTCAGTTTCGATGACTTTGTACAGCCGTTCTTGAATCGTGCCTTCCATACTTTCCTCCTGGGTTTAGGTAACACCTAAAGATCTTAGGCGAGAAAAAAGTTTGCGAGGTGTAGCCAAGTTTCGACGGAAATAGTCGATATAATCCTGAACAGTTTCCACTCCAGGATCATCAATTATATCAAATTTTTCGCCAAACACTTCTTCAATGTCACAAATTAGCTCCAGCATTTCAAAATCTGAAAGTTTTTTAATTTGTGGACCTAAGTGACTGACAAGAACTTGAAGAACTTTATCTCGAGGCGACTTCTTTTTAGCCATGATCTTCTCCTGTTCAAGGAACGCTTAAAACAAAATAAAAGTATTATATTTAACATGTTTTGTCAAATAAACTAAAGACCCGCGAGGTTCTAGAACCTCGCGGGTCTAATATAAAAATTATTTTTTCTTGGCAAACATATCAGCTAGATATTGACCAGTATAACTTTGTTTGACTTTGGCAACTTGCCGAGGCGTGCCTTCAGCTACTACATTACCACCTTTGTCTCCTCCACCAGGTCCTAGATCGACAACCCAGTCAGAAGATTTGATTACATCAAGATTGTGTTCAATCACCAAGACAGTATTTCCTTTGTCTACCAGACGATGCAAGACTTCAAGCAGTCTTTTGACATCATCAAAATGCAAACCAGTAGTTGGTTCATCAAGAATATATAAAGTCTTACCACTTGATCTGCGAGAAAGTTCTGTCGCCAATTTAATTCTCTGCGCTTCACCACCAGACAAAGTAGTGGCTGGTTGACCTAGCTGGATATAACCAAGACCAACATCAACTAAGGTTTTGAGTTTATTGAAAATATTTGGAATATTTGAGAAAAAATTCATGGCTTCTTCAGTAGTCAGAGATAATATTTCTGAAATGTCTTTGCCTTTATAATGAATCTCTAGAGCTTCATCATTGTAGCGTTTACCATGACATTCTTTACACTCAACATAGACATTTGGTAAAAAGTTCATTTCTATTTTTATGACTCCATCGCCTTGGCAAGCTTCACAACGGCCACCTTTGACGTTGAAACTAAAGCGTCCAGCTTTGTAGCCACGAATTTTTGCCTCAGGCAGCTCTGCAAACAAATCTCTTATATATGTAAAGACACCAGTATAAGTTGCTGGATTGGATCGTGGCGTTCTGCCTATAGGCGATTGATCTATATTGATTACTTTGTCGATATTTTCAAGACCTGTGATTTCTTTGTGCTTTCCTGGATCATCTTTGGCTCTATAAAAATGCTTGGACAAAGACTTGGCCAAAATTTCAGTCATCAAAGTAGATTTACCTGATCCTGAAACACCAGTAATACTAATAAATCTGCCAAGCGGAAAACTAACATCTATATTTTTGAGATTAAATTCTTCTGCTCCAATAATAGCTAACTCTTTACCATTGCCAGTTCGATATTTTTTGGGTGCTGGCACGACTTTGCTACCAGACAAATACTGACCAGTCAAAGATTTTTTATTTTTCTTGATAGTCTGAAAAGTACCTTGAGCTACAATCTTTCCACCATGTTTGCCAGCTCCTGGACCAATATCTATGACATGATCAGCTGCCAAAATAGTTTCTTCATCATGCTCTACTACTATGACTGTATTACCTAAATCTCTGAGATCCTGCAAAGTTTTGATCAGACGAGCATTGTCTCGCTGATGCAGACCAATAGACGGCTCATCAAGGATATACAAAACACCAGTCAAAGATGAACCAATCTGAGTAGCTAGTCTGATACGCTGAGCTTCACCACCAGACAAAGTATTGGCTGTCCGATCTAGAGTCAGATAATTCAAACCTACGTTGTTTAAAAACTGTAATCTGTCTTTTATTTCCCGTAAGATTTGTTTGGCAATCAACATCTCTCGTTCGTTTAATTGCTTTGGCAAAGCATTGAAAAACTTTTGTAATTCATCAATATTCATTGCTGAGACATCAGCAATGCTTTGTTGGTTGACTTTGACAGACAGAGCTCTTGGCTTAAGTCTCTTACCTTGGCAAGATTCACAAAGTTCTATCTTCATATAACGTTCAATCTCAGAACGAATATAATCAGAATCAGTTTCACGATAACGTCTTTCTAGATTAGGAATTACTCCTTCAAAAGTAGCATTATAATTTCCGTTAAATTTGTTACTATTCCAATCAACATCATACTTTTGATCACCAGTACCATGGAAAATCAAATCCAATTGTTTTTTGGTTAGTTTGGCGACTGGCACTCTAGTAGAAAATTTATATTTTTTGGCAACTGCTTCCAAAATAACAGAAAACCAACCTTGATTGGCAGCAGTACGTGACCAAGGACGGATAGCACCTTCGGCTATGGCTAATCTTTTGTTGGGAATGACCAAATCAGGATCAACAGTCAGCTTGGTGCCCAAACCTGTACAAGTTGGACAAGCTCCATGAGGACTATTGAATGAAAAATCACGAGATTCTATTTCTGCAAAACTAACTTCAGAATGATCAGGACAAGTAAAGTGTTCAGAAAATGGCAAGTCTTTATTTTCTTTAGGTAAATTGATTACTATAAAGCCATTGCCATAATCAAGACAAGTTTCTAGAGATTGTTGCAAGCGACTTTTGGTTTCTTTGGTACCATCACGTCGCAAACGATCAATCACTACTTCTATAGTATGCTTTTTATATTTATCAAGCTCAGCTCCTAGAGCTTCATCTAGAGTAATCAAATCACCATCAAGTCGCACTTTGCGATAACCAGCTGTTTTGACTCTTTCTAGAGCTTTGCGATGTTCACCTTTTTTGTCACGGACAATTGGAGCCATCAACATAAAGTCAGTTTCAGCAGGAAGATTCCAAATCTTTTCTGTAATTTGTTGTTGAGTTTGTCTGACAACTGCTTTATTACATTTGTGACAATGAGGCACACCAATTTTGGCAAACAATAATCTAAGATAATCATAAATTTCTGTCACAGTTCCTACTGTAGAGCGTGGATTACGAGAAGAAGATCTCTGATCTATAGAAATAGCTGGAGATAGACCATCTATTTGCTCTACATCAGGCTTGTCCATCAAACCTAAAAACTGTCTTGCATAAGAAGACAGTGATTCTACATAACGCCTTTGCCCTTCGGCATAGATCGTATCAAAGGCCAGAGAAGATTTACCACTGCCTGACAAGCCAGTGATAACCACAAATTTATCTCGTGGAATTTTTACATCAACATTTTGTAAGTTGTGAACCGCCGCTCCTTTGATAGTTATGTTTTTTGGCATATATTATTTTAGATAATTTATGATAACGATAATCTGAAAAATGATATCATGTATTTGATGAGCTGTCAAGAACTAATAGTTGCTTGTCATAATACCCCCACTGTCCTAGCGGACATCTCCCCCTAGATTAGGGGGAGAAAGAGAGGGGGTATAAAACAAAAACCCCATACCATGTATGGGGTATAGAGATCTAGACCAAGCAGACTAAGTCATCAGCGACACCTACTAGCCAATCTTGGTCACACCAGTAGTTGTAACGACCAGATTCGATAATGGCTGGGTCATAAGCCTGGAGCATTACTCGACTAACTCGAGGATTTTTATCAGATGACCTAGAGTGCCAAGTATCAAAACGAACACTAAACAATCGACCCTCTGCATCACGCCAGTAAGTCTTACTATTACAGCGATGAGCCAAGAATGGATCATCGATATTGAGCTGAACTACAGCATGAAAAGGTGCAGGCTTGAGACCACGTAGTTTGTACTCCCTAAAGATCTCTTCAGGGTCTTTGACTTCGCGACCAATGCGAAAGAGCCAAAGATCCATCACTTCAGGCATAAGTGGCTTTTTAACAGGTAAAGGTATACTTTCGATACCTCCCTCTGTAAGGTTTTGCTGACAACCAGTCGTCCTAAGTAAGTCCTCAGGGGTATGGTGCCAGTCTACTGTTACCTGACGAGTCATCATGTCTTTGTGGATCATGATAAGCTTGCCAACTTGTGCCTTGAGATGAGGATTGGTATTAAGACGGCGAACATCATCTTCATTACCACCTGCATCTTCAATACCCTCGAGTAATGAAAAAACGATTTCGCGACCTTTGTCCAAACCACTCTTGATACTACTTGTTTGACGAGACATTTATCTTATCTCCTTGTTTGTGGCCTAACCCCTATTTTGACACTATGTCAAAACCTAAGCCCTACCACCCATCTAAAATAGTATTTGTTTGATATTATGTCAATGTTTAAACAACCCGACGGGTCGATTTCGACCCGTCGGGTTGTTTTATGTGCAAAAATTGTCTATATTTATCTCATGAGCAAACCTAATTTTAGCAAAATATCAAATAAGCCAGGAATATATTTCTTCCTTAATAAAAGTAGAGAGATTATTTATATTGGTAAAGCTAAAAACTTGCGTAATCGCGTCAAATCCTATTGGACAAAATCTACTGAGCTCACAGCTCAGAAACAGCAAATGATCTCTGAAGTTTATAAAATTAATTATACTATTGTAGATAGTGAATTAGAGAGTCTATTACTCGAAGCTGAACAAATCAGAAAACATCAACCCAAGTATAATATTGCTCTCAAGGACGATAAAAATTGGGGTTATATATTAATACATGACGAAAACTTTCCTAGAGTGTCAGTGGTCCATGGTAGACAACGACGTCGTGGCCAATATTTTGGTCCTTATACTTCTACACAATCTGCTCGCATAATTGTCAAAATGCTTCATCGTATTTTACCATTACGAACCTGTCGCCGTAATTTGTCAAAATTACCTAAAGGCAAAGTTTGCCTGGAGTATCACATGGGCAGATGCCAGGGACCTTGTGAAAAATTGGTTAGCTTAGTTAATTATGAAAAAAATATTAAACAAGTTAAAAATTTATTAAATGGCCATACAAAAAATTTGGCTGAAAATTTGCGTAAACAAATTTTAAAAGCTAGTAGTGACAAAAATTATGAACTAGCCAAACTAAAACGAGATCAATTATTATCTTTGCAGAGATTACAAGATAAACAAAAAATAATTCGCTCTAAAAAAATAAATCAAGATATAATTAACTTAGCTCAAGCTGGACAGATAGTAATAATTACTCTGATGCAAGTAAGATCTGGAGTGTTGGGTGATAAATTTAATTTTAAAATTAATAATAAATTAAATTTAGATAATAAAAGTATTTTGGAAAATTTTATAAATCAATTTTATACTCGTGGCCTGCAAGCCCCGAAAGAAATTATATTGCCTACAAAAATAAGACAACAAAATATTCTAATAAAAAATAAAACCAAACTAATTATTCCCCAACGTGGTCAAAATAAACAATTATTGGAATTAATAAAACAAAATGCTCGTGATTATTTAGAAAAAAATCTAAATAATAAACAAAGTCAAATTTTATTAAACTTACAAAAATTATTAAAACTAGCAGACTTCCCAAATCGCATAGAAGTTTATGACATTTCAAACATCCAGGGCCAATATGCCATGGGATCAATGATAGTTTTTACTAATGGCAAGATAGATAGTGATCAATATAGAATTTTTAAGATAAAAGGTATAAAGCAAGCCAATGACACAGCCATGCTCAAGCAAGTTTTAGAGCGTCGTACCAAGCATAGCGAATGGTCAAGTCCAGATCTGATAATTTTGGATGGTGGTAAGCCTCAACTGAATATAGTCTATCCTGCTTTGCCAAAAATCTGGCAATCTAAAGTAATTGCCTTAGCTAAAAAACAGGAAGAAATATTCTTGCCGGGTAAGTCTAAATCTCTTAAAATAGCCCAAAATAACCCTATTTCCTTGTTATTACAGCATATGCGCAATCAAGCTCATCGTTTTGCTATAAATCATTATAGAAAACAGCATAGTCAGAGCTATAAATAGCCTAATTCTTGATCGCCGCCTCTAGCGGGATCAATCCCGTCCGTAGGCGGGATTGACAAAAATATGCTTTCCTGCTAGTATACATAAGTCCTGCAAATTTTATACTAATGCAAAATATACTCTATACAATCCAAATTATTATTTCTGTCCTCTTGATGGTTGCTATTTTGATTCAACAAAAAGGCTCTGGTTTAGGCTCTGCCTTTGGTGGTGATAGTGGCGTACCTCGTACAAAAAGAGGCCCAGAAAAATTTATAGTCCGTTTGACTATTATCTTAGCAATTTTATTTTTGGCAAGTGCTATTGCCAATTTCTTTATAGTTTAAAAATTAAAGCAAAACTATCAAGTCTCTCTCAAAAATTTTTAAGAAAACAGTGTTTTTTGTTAAACAAAAAACAAGCAAGTTATCTGGTGGTTTTTTAAGTATATTTAATAAGACTAAAGACAGTCTAAAACAACCAGTTGATGATGATATAAACCAACAATTGCTCTTGCAACTAAATAAAAAGAAAATTCCAAGTTGGTCTCAACTCAAACAACTATCAAAAATTTTGCAAAAACCAGAAAAAATAAAATTATTAATAATTTTATTAGTATTTTTGATTTCAGCTAGTACTTTTACTTGGCGCATGTATTGGCGTAATTCTATCGAAGTACCAGCTGTTGGTGGTACTTATACTGAGGGACTTATTGGCGCTCCACAATTTGTCAATCCAATTTTGGCAAATACTGATGTTGATCGTGATCTAGTTAGATTGGTATTCTCTGGACTAGTAAAATTGAATTCTAATGGCGAGATCGTACCTGATCTAGCCAGTGCTTATACTATAGATGCTGAGGCTACCACTTATACTTTTGAGCTAAAACCAAATCTCAAATGGCATGACGGCCATCCCCTGACTGCTGATGATATCATCTTTACTATTGAAAGAATTACTGACCCAGATTTTAAAAGTCCTCTAAAAAATAGTTTTTCTGGAGTAGATGTCATACGCATCAATGATCGTACCGTACAATTTAAATTGGCCAAACCATTTACGCCATTTCTTTCTATAATGACAGTTGGCATCATACCTGAGCATCTTTGGTATAGTATACCGTCTTTTAGTGCTGCTCTGACTGATCTCAATACCAAACCAGTTGGATCTGGTCCTTATAAATTTAAATCTTTGACCAAAGATACAAATGGCAATATAAAAAATTATAGTTTGGAAATTTTTGAAGACTACCATCTTGATAATGCTTATATCAAAGAACTGTCTTTCAAATTTTATGAAGACTTTATGACTGGTGTGATGGCCTTACAAAATAAAAATGTCGAAGGTCTTACTTATTTACCAGAAGAAAATAAAGACCAAATAAATAACAAAAAAATAAATCTACACGATTTACATTATCCTCAATATACATCTGTTTTCTTTAACCCAAACAATAATAGCTTATTGAGTGACAAAGATTTTCGTCAAGCCTTGTCTCTTGGTGTAGATAAACAAAGGATTTTGACTGAAGTCCTAAATGGAGCTGGCCAAATCATCCACACTCCTATCTTACCTGGCATGACTGGCTATGATGAATCAATCAAAGCTGCTGAGTACAATACCGTAGCTGCTACTGGTATTTTAGATGAACTTGGTTGGACTTTGTCTGAAGATCAACAATTTAGAACAAAAACCGTAGAAGGAGATGATGACGAAGAAGATCAAGTAGAAGAACTATCTATAAAGCTAACTACTATTGATCAATCAGCCAGTGTCAAAATTGTCTCTATTATCAAAGAAAATTGGGAAGCAATTGGTATCAAAACCACTCTTGATATAATACCAAAAGATAAAATCAAAAAAGATGTGATTGATTCTCGCAAATATGAAGTACTTGTCTTTGGTGAATTGATAAATATAAATTCTGGACCATATCCTTTTTGGCATTCTAGTCAAAATAAACATCCTGGTTTAAACTTAAGCGTCTTGGCTAACAAAGATATTGATGCTTATCTAGAAGAAGCCCGAAATGCCAAAACTGATCAAGCAAAAATTGAACCACTAGTTAATTTTCAAAAAAAATTACTAGAACTAAACTTTGCTATATTTTTATACAATCCTACTTATACTTATCCGACAGCTAGCAAAATCAAAGGATTGGAGTCTCTCCAATTTATAAACTTGCCAGCTGATCGTTTTAACAATATTAATTCTTGGTACATAAAAACCAAGAGGACTCTAACTAAATAATTTTTAAAAAACAAATTTTATGAAAGATTCGACTGATAAACTCTTGTCAGATAATGCTGCCACGAGAAAAACTTATCGTTTTAAACCTAAAACTAAATCTAAACAAAAAACTAAACCAGCTAAAAAATCTACTGCTAAAAAAAGCAGGCCTATTAAGCAAGTAAAAAAACCTAGACCGGTCAAAAAACATACTAAGACAACTCGCCCTCTTAGTAAAAAATCAGCTGGCAAAAAATTGATACCAGCTACTGGTCCACAAAAATTGCGTGTTATACCAATTGGCGGTTGCGAAGAAGTTGGTCGTAATATGACTGTTTTTGAATACGGCAATGATATTGTGATTGTTGATATGGGTCTACAATGGCCAGAAGAGGACATGCCAGGTATTGATTATATTATTCCTAATATTTCTTATCTAAAAGGTAAAGAAAAAAACATTCGTGGTGTAGTCATTACTCATGGTCATTATGACCATATCGGAGCTGTCCCTCACTTGATGGAACCTTTGAGTAATCCAACTATCTATGGCACTCCTCTGACTCTAGGTATTATTGCCAAACGCCAAGAAGATTTTAAAACCAAACCCTTAAAATTAAAATCAATTACTTCTGATACCAAATTAACTTTGGGTAAATTTAAATTAAACTTTTTTGCTGTTAGTCACAATATTCCTGGTTCACTTGGTGTAGTCATTGATACTCCTAGTGGTAAAGTCGTCCATACTGGAGACTTTAAACTTGATACTACCCGTTCAGGTGATATTCCTACTGAGATTGATAAAATCAAAGCCCTAGGCAAACAAAACGTCATAGCTTTGATGGCTGATAGTACCAATGCCACTCAAGAAGGTCATCAGCTCAAAGAATTTGAAATCCAAGGTAATATTGATCAAATCCTTAAAGATGCTAAGGGACGTGTGATTGTCGGCACCTTTGCTTCTTTGATAGGCCGTCTGCAACAGATCATCTGGGCCGCTGAAAAAATAAATAAAAAAATCCTGATTGAGGGTTTTGGTATGAAGCGCAATGTAGAACTAGCTCAAAACTTGGGCTACATGAAAGTCAAAAAAGGCACTATCATTACCAACAAAAACATGAAACAATTTCCTGATAACAAAATTGTGATTCTTTGTACTGGTGCTCAAGGTGAAGACAATGCTGTCATGATGAGAATTGCCAATCGTGAACACCGCACTCTCAAAGTAGAAAAAGGTGATACTATCGTCTTTTCATCTTCCGTCATCCCTGGCAACGAACGTTCTGTCCAACGCCTCAAAGACAATCTTTATCGTCTTGGAGCAGAAGTCATTCATTATAAAATGATGGACGTCCATGCTGGTGGCCATGCAAAGCAGGAAGATTTATTTGATATGATCAAAATGGTCAAACCGAAATATCATATTCCAGTCTATGGTAATCATTCTTTTTTGAAAATTCATGCCAAAGTTGCAGAACGTGCTGGTATGAAAAAACATAATGTTATCGTACCCGACAATGGTCAGATTATAGAATTTGATAATCGTGGTGTGGCTAAAATTCTCAAACAAAAGGCTCCTTCAGAATATGTTTTTGTCGATGGCCTAGGAGTTGGTGATGTTTCTAACATTGTCTTACGTGATAGAAAAATGATGGCCGGTGATGGCATGATTGTAATCATTACTACCATTTCTGGTAAAACTGGCCGTTTGATTCATTCGCCTGATATTATCTCTCGTGGCTTTATCTATATGAAAGAAAACAAAAATTTGGTAGAAGCTATCCGTACTAAATCAAAAAATATTATCAATGATCACAACAAAACTAATGCACAAGTCAACGATACTTATATCAAAGATACTCTGCGTAATGATCTAGGACAATTTGTCTTTTCCAAGACAAAACGTCGTCCAATGATTTTACCTGTAGTGATTGAAGTATAATTTTATTTTTTAAAACACCCGTCGGGTCATTTGACCCGACGGGTATTTTTTGATAGGTTATTATTAACCAACAATCGTTCATTACGCAGTATAAACTCAAGGAGAGTATTGTGAAAAAAAGAGCCTGGATTTCTCTAATCAGTTCATTGATTTTTAGTCTTATTCTGGGATATTTTTTTGCCCTTGACTTCATAAACAACAATGGAAATATCTACTTAATGAGCTTAGCTGTAGGTATGTTTTCATTATTTCCTGCTTTGATCTTACCAGTTCTTTTCAAGGGAGGATTTGCTAAACAAAATTTCTTACTTAGCAAAATGTTCTCCCTGGGCATGTTCTCAGGATTTACTGTCAGCTTTATTGTCGTGATACCTGATTTCAGTGTAGTGTACATCATATTTTGGTCTGCTGTAGGTGCTCTAATCGGTTTGAAACTTGCTGGGAGTCTATACACAAAACCCAACCCCAGACCCTTCACTAATCAAGAAATCAACTTAGATCGTAGCTAGTAATTATAAAAACCCCACTATACATTAATTGGGGTTTTTTATTTATATTGACCATATAACTAAATTTAGTTAGAATTAGATCATGAAAAGTAAAAATATGCCCGCCAGAGGCGGGTCCGCCTCTGGCGGAAAAACTTTAGTTTCAGGTATCAAACCTACTGGACAATTGCATCTAGGCAATTATCTAGGAGCAATCAAAAACTGGGTCAAACTGCAAGACAAATACCAGTGCTTTTATTTTATTGCTGATCTTCATGCTTTGACTGTCAAAATTTCTCGCGAAGAATTAAACAAACAAACTCGCGAAGTTATTATTGATTTGTTGGCTCTAGGTATAGACCCCAAAAAATCTGTCTTGTTCAAACAATCAGATATCGTCGGTCATACTGACTTGGGCTGGATTTTTGATTGTCTGATGCCAGTGGCAGAACTGGAGCGCATGACTCAATTCAAAGACATGTCCATCCGTCAGCCAAGCAATGTCAATGCCGGCTTACTGACTTATCCGGCACTACAAGCAGCCGATATTTTGCTCTACAAGGCTGAAGTGGTACCAGTAGGTGAAGACCAACTCCAACATCTAGAATTAACTAGAATGGCAGCTCGTAAATTTAATAATCGCTATGGCAAATATTTTATAGAAATATCACCTATACTTTCACAGACTCCACGACTAATGTCCCTCAATGATCCAGACAAAAAAATGAGTAAATCACTAGGTGTCAAAAGCTATATTGCTATCCGTGATAATGCATCAACTGTCAAACAAAAAATTCAAAAAGCTATTACAGACGACAAAGGCGTGCAAAATTTACTGACACTATATTCGTACTTTGGTAGTAAAGCAAAATATATGTCTATGGCCAAAGATGCCAAAGCAGGCAAACTAATGAATTCTGATCTTAAGAAAGAGCTTACTAAAGTAATCTTGAAATTTTTAGAGCCTGTTCAAGAAAAAATAGATTATTATCAAAAAAATCCTAAACAAGTAGACAAGATTATAAACCAAGGCAATAAAAAAGCACAGAAAATAGCAACGCAAAATCTACAAGATATCAAAAAAATAATCGGCTTCTAAGCCGATTATTTTAAATGTCCTGAGCGAAGTCGAATGGATTGACAATAAAATTTTTAGATAGTAATCTGAAATTGACGGTTCATTTTAGTGAAGGAGATAATCATGAAACTGTTTTTCTCAACAATGTTCTGGGGGGTAATTATTGGCTTGATTACAGCTGGCATCTATTTGACAGTTTACTATCTACTTGCCTTTATTTATCTTTCAGCATTAGCTGGCTTCTGTTTTGGCTTTCTCAAGCCTTATCGCCTAGGGTCATACTTGACCATTGGCTATGGATTAGCCTGGCTAATAATCATCCACGACTTCCTCCAAAGCCTGTTGATGAGCGCATGCTTTTTTGCCGGCTTTTCACTCCTCTACGCTCTTCTTTACGTTCTTGGTTTCAAGAAACCAAAAACCCCAAAGTCTTAGACTTTGGGGTTTTAAAATTTATAAATTTTTGAAATATTCATACATCTTTGTTAGGCCGGTTTTGAGATCAGTCTGAGCTTGCCAATCAAGCAGCTCTTTAGCCTTGCTAGTATCAGCATAAGTCTTGGACACATCGCCAAGCTGCTCTGCTTGATGCTGAATCCTAACTCTCTTACCGATTACATTACTCCAAGTTTGAATAAAATCCATTAGTACAGTTGGATTAGAATTGCCGAGGTTAATAATTTCATAATCCAAATTTTTGTCAGCTGCTTTTATAATGCCATTAATTATATCATCTATAAAAGTAAAATCACGCAAATGGTCACCACGGCCATAGACATAGATGATCTGATCTTCTACAATAGCTTTCATAAATTTGTAAGGCGCCATATCTGGACGACCTTTGGGACCATAGACAGTAAAAAAACGCAAAGCAGTAAAAGGAATTTTATAAAGATGATTATAAGTATAACCTAATAATTCTCCGTACTTTTTGGTAGTTGCATAAGGACTGATTGGCTTGATTTCATCACTTTCTCTAAAAGGCACATCATCACGCTCACCATAAACTGAAGATGAAGAGGCAAAAATAAAATTTTGAATATTATATTCTCTAGCCAATTCCAATAAATTGGCAGTACCTTGATTATTGACTTGATTGTAGAGCAAGGGTTGCTCGATAGAAGCTCGTACTCCTGCTCGAGCTGCTAGATGAATAATTTTGTCAATTTTTTCACTAGCAAAAATTTGTTTTAATTTATCAAATTCAAGAATATCTATTTTGTATAGCTTAAAATTATCATGATCTTTGAAAGCTAAGATATTTCTCTGTTTGATAGCTGGATCATAATAATCATTAAAATTATCAATGCCGATAACTTGATGACCAGCATCTAATAATTTTACTGTAAGATTACTACCAATAAACCCAGCACAACCTGTCACTAAATACTTCATAATATCTAAAACTACTAGATACTAGTATATTTGTCAATTTACAGAAGCAATAGCTTTTTGGATTACTTTGGCAGATTTTATAAATAAAGCTTGTTCTTGTTTAGATAATTCCAAAGATAATTCTCCAATAATACCACTACGACCTATTACGGCTGGAGTGCTCAGACAAACATCTTTTACTCCGTAGATATTTTTTATCAAATGCGAGACCGGCAAGACCATTCGCTTGTCATGCAAAATAGCTTGAATAACATAAGCTCCAGCAGAACCAATACCATAATATGTAGCTTGCTTACCTTCAATAATAGCATAAGCAGCATTTTTGGCTTGATTAAAAATATCTTGTCTATCTTTTTTACTAAAACTCTTATAAGTACTTAATTTGGTATTTCCAATACTAGCAGAACTCCAAACAGGAAATTCACTATCACCATGTTCACCCATGATATAAGCATGGATACTCTGAGGATTAATATTAAGTTTTTGACTAATCAAATGCCGAAAACGAGCAGAGTCAAGAGTGGTACCAGTACCCATAATCTGATGAGCTTTTTTGGGAAACATAGAAATAGCAATATAAGTCAAAACATCTACTGGATTGGTAATCATCAAGATAATAGCATGAGGATTGACTTTGAAAATCTGAGGAATAATCTCTTTGATGATTTTGGTATTTTTTTCTATGAGATCAAGGCGGGTTTCGCCTGGTTTTTGAGAAGCACCACAAGTAATAGCTACAACTGAACTATTTTTACAATCTTGATAGCTACCAACTTTTACTTTTGTCTGTCTAGTAAAAGGTACGGCATGTTGCAAATCCATAACTTGGGCTTTGACCAATTTTTTGTTGATATCAATCAAAGCAATTTCTTCAGCAATGTCTTGAGTGACTAGACTATATGCTAAAGTAGAGCCGACCATTCCGGCCCCAATGATTGTAACTTTATTTTTCATATATTTATAGATTAATTTGTTTAGATTTTATTGCTTGGCCAAGAAATTTCTCAGCTGCTTTATCAAATTTTTTATTATCACCTGTTGTCAAAAAAATTATTTTTGGCTGGTCGCTTAATTTTACTAAATTTTTGTGTTTTTGCAAATACTCAGATAATTTTTTGGCAATTATCTGCCCGCTATCTAAAACTAAAATATCTTTGCCAAATTTTTTTTGAATCAAATCTTGTAAACATCCATAATGAGTACAACCCAATATGACTGTATCTGGGTTTTGTTGTTTGAGTGCTTTGATATAATGCTCTACAATATCTTCTGTCATCAAATCTTGCTCTTGATCATGTTCTATTAAAGGCACTAACAAAGGACAGGCTTGTTGTATAACTTCAATATCTTGATCTTGATTTTGTAATTCACGGATATAAGCTCCAGAGTCTATAGTACTAGTCGTACCTAAAACTGCAATTTTTTTGTTGCTAGTTTTTTGACTAGCTTCTTCTGCCAAGGGCCTGACTACCCCTAAAACGCTTTCATAGTTTTGCTGGATTTTACGCAAAGCTTCAGCTGAAGCTGTATTGCAAGCCAAAATAATAAGTTGACAGCCTTGAGCAAATAAATAATCTACAGCTTGCTTTGTATAATCATAAACAACGCTCTGGCTTTTGTCCCCGTAGGGAGCCCGAGCGTTGTCACCTAAATAAATATAATCATAATCTGGCAGAGCCTGCTCAATTTCTTTAAAAATTATCAGCCCGCCAAAACCTGAGTCAAAAATTCCTATCATTAAAATATTATTCTAAGACAAATTCACTATTTATAAGATCAATATATCCAAGCAATTCACCGTCTGAGTAACAATCCAATCTATCTGGAGGGAAATTTTCTACATCAATATCTTCTGAACCATATCCTTTGCTGATAGGATCATAATCAAAACGACATTCAAATAGTGTCCTTACACCATCTACATCAGCCAAGTATTGTTCTTTATTATAATTGGCATTATTGATAGATGCGTCTATAGTAACTAAATTTTCTACGCCAATACAGCTCCCATCATTACAACCTCCTTCAAAATAAGCATAAAACATGTCGTCTGAAAAAGAGCTGCTAAACATTCTTGTTGCCCCAGCATAAAAACCTTTAGACCCATCCCGAACATAAACAAATTCTTTTGTTTCGGGATCCAAAAGCAATATTCTAATAAGATACCCCGGACCATCTGCTCTTATTTCACAAAGATATAATCCATCAGTATCTTGACACTCACTCATCTCGACATTTTCAGCCAAAATACTTTGAGTATAAGGCTCTTCCATATCTATTGTCTTTAGAATTCCTTCGTCATCAACAAATAATATATAGCCTTGTTCTTCAAATTTATGGGCAACAAAATCTGTTTTTACTCCAGACAAGAGTAATTTTTCTCCATAATGGCTATAAGTATCTACCCCTTCTGTATATCTAACAATATTACTATCAGATCTGATAAAACCCAGATTATCATTATATAGATAAGCAGCCGCGGCAAAATATTCAATAGATTCTGAATCTAACTTGTCACTAGTAACAACCATTAATACATTGTCTGTATTTCTATAATAACGAAATGCTATGTTTTTCTCGTCTGTAAATCTCTTTTCTTGCCTAATTAATGCACTTGCATCTTCTTTTAATTTATCATAATCAAAATATTTAAACATATCTATACGAATTTTTTCCTGATCATCTATGTATGTATCACTCCAATAACTATCAACATTATCAAAAATTATACCTGCATAAAAATTATCCAAGTCATTTTTTTGATTTGCACTCTCTAATAAATCAGAAGTCCAGTTTGCTCTGTCTTCTAAAACCAAGGTGAAATAATCCGGAATTTTGTCATCCGATAAAATATAGTCACCAGGAAAAATAGCTAAAGTTTCTTGTATGTCTTCTTCAACTTCATCGCTTACCGGTTGATTGACACTTGCTAACAAATTGACCAAACTTTGATTATTATCAATTTCCTTCCATACAAAAACTCCAGTTATAAATATAGATCCCAATATACCAAATATAATAATAATAACAATTACATCTGTAATCCCTGCTTGATTTTTAAAAAAATTCATAATTTTATTTTTAATATTTTTATTTTTTGGCCATGCCTTCAAAAGCACGTAAAATCTCCAGCGGCAAAGCAAAGATTACAGTGTTTGACTGATCAGAAGATAAATCATTGACTGATTGCAAAGTCCTCAAATGCAAAGCACCAGTAGAGCCTGCCAAAGTATTGGCTGCTTTAGCCATATTGTCAGCGGCAATGACTTCACCTTCTGCTTTGATGATGACCGCTCGTTTTTCACGTTCTGCTTCAGCTTGTTTGGCAATAGTCCTTTGCATATCTTTTGGTAATTCAATATGCTTGAGGTCAACTGAAACAACTTTGATACCCCAAGGATCAGTAGCCTTATCAACAATTTGTTGAATCCTGTCAGAAATCTGATCACGCTTGCTCAATAAATCATCCAAACTAACTTCACCGACTACATCACGCATAGTAGTCTGAGCTAGTTGAGAGACAGCATAATAAAAATGTTCAACTTCCAAGACTGCTTTGTCAACTGCCACTACTTTGTAATAAAGTACAGCGTTGACATTGACAGTCACATTGTCTTTGGTAATAGCATCTTGGTCAGGCACATCAACTGCCTTGACTCGGATATCTACCTTGGTCATAGATTGGATAATAGGAAAAACCAAACGCCAACCCGGTCCCTTGGTATTGATGTATTTACCAAGCATAAATTTGACGCCACGTTCGTATTGATTGACCTGACGAATAGAAATCAAGATGATAAATAAAATGATTCCAATTAAAATCCACATATATTTTTGATTAATAATTTATATACTATCTATTAAACTTACTAATTCTTGCTGATGTTGATTAGCAGATTCTTTATCAGCCGCTTCGACAGTAATACGTAATAAAGGTTCAGTATTGGATGGACGAACATTGAACCACCAATCATCAAACTCAACAGTAATACCGTCTATTTCATCTCGAATATTGTCTTTGTATTTATCTCTAATTTTATCTAGTTCTTTGTCTATATCTTTGACTGTTAGATTGATCTCATCGGCTCGATAATAAAGTTCAAATTCTTTGATAATTTCTGACAAAGGTCGATTGTCTTCAGATAAGACTTTGAGTGCTAATGCTAAAGCAATAAAACCAGAATCTGCATAATAATTTTTAGAAAAAGCAAAATGAGCTGAAACTTCACCAGACATAATACCGTCTTGTTCTAACATATGTTTAGCTAAAAAACGATAACCAACCTCAGAACGAATCGGCCGACCGCCCCATTTGCTAATCAACTCTGGTACAGCATGAGAGCAAATCAAATTATAAGCAATACCAGCTCCTGGATTTTCTTTGATCATAGCCTTGGCAAGTAATAACAAAACCATATCCCCTCTGATAAATTGACCCTTTTCATCAACCATAAACATACGATCACCATCCACGTCATAGATAAAACCAAAATCAGCTCGTTGTCGCAATACTTCAGAAGATAATTTGTCATGAGCACCTTTGTCTAAAGGATTTGGTGCACGACCAGGAAAAGTATTATCTAAAGTTGCAAACAAAGGAATCAAATTGCATGGCATTCTCTCAAAAAGCTTTGACATCAATAATCCCATCATGCCATTGCCAGTATCAACTACTACTTTAAATTTTTTGAGGCGATCTGCATTGATAAAAGATAAGATATGATTTAGATGATCTAGACTAACATCTTTATTTTGAGTACTACCTTGCATTTCTGGTTCATCAATAGGAAATTTCAGCTTATCCATTTTTTCTAAAAGCATTTTACCACTGATAAACTTGATAGCTTTTTTATCAGGAGTCAAAGTAGTCAATTTGAAACCACCATACTGTGGCGGGTTGTGAGAAGCAGTAGCTACAATGCCACCATCATATTTGTAATATCCATTGGCAAAATAAAGATCATTGATAGATACCAAACCCATATCATCTATCTGTACCCCATATTTTGTAAAAACATCCATGACTGCTCGCATCAATGGTAATGAGGACTCTCTAATGTCACGACCGACAATAATATGCAAATCTTTGATTTCTTTACCAGTCTCTTCTTTAAGAATTATCAAAAAAGTCTGAGCTATTTTAGCAGCTGCTTCTACATCTAGCTGAGTAGGATAAACACCTCTTATATCATAATTCTTGAAAATACTATTATCCATATTTATTGTTTTTTAGTTTTTAAAATATAATCAAATATTGTACCCCAGGCAGTTATAAACAAAACAAATATTATAATCCAACCAATAAATGGAATTTTACTTATAATAATAAAAAGTAAAATACCAAGTGCTAATAAACTAGTATCAGAAATCTTTTTCTTAGCAAAAAATTTCATCTGTAAAAATCTAATCAATAACCAAGCACCAATCACTTTGGCTAGATAGAGCATAATCACCCATAATCCTAAAATGATCAAACCAAGTGGTAAACCAATAATAGTTATCATCAAAATAAAAGCTGCCAGTGGAGTCAAAATCAATAGTCCTAATCCTTTGAAAAAAGTCATTAGCATATTTTGATGAGTTTTATCACAGGCACGTGACAAAAATTTTGGCCACAGATAAAACAAAACCATACCAACTACTAGCATGCCAAAAAATTGAATAAGTAAAACTTTCAACATAGCAAAACCCCAAGCTTTTGATTTTGTAGTTTTAAATAATTGATCAAAAGAAATGCCTCCAGCAATAGTAGCCTGATCTGAAACATCAGCTTCTTGCCAAGCTTTATATTTTAGCTCACCGTTGATAATAGCCTTTTCACCAATTTGTAAACCATCTTTGTCTTTACTAGCACCTATATGAATATCGACATTTTTACCTACTTGTCCATTAATAAGTAAAGATTTTAGACCACCTTCTAGGTTTCCACCTACTTTACCTTGCACATTGACTCGCTCTCCCCAAGCAGTCATATGCCCAGCAATAGTAGTATCATTATCTATAGTGGCTAGTTCACCAGCAAACATTACATTACCATTAATATCACCAGTAATGTTTATATTTTCACCAATTACTGTTACTGAACCATTAATTTTTCCAGTAATAATTACACTAGGGCTGGACATAATGTCGAATGGATTGGTCCAAGAAGAAAATATAAAAATATTGCCATTAATATTCTCAGAATCAATAGTAATCATATTACCAGCCAAAAATAAATCCCCATTGACTGTGCCATAGATCTCTATATTTTGACCTGCTGCATAATAATTACCATCTATGACTTTGTCAGTACCTAAAGTAACATTGTCATTATTATGGATCTCTAGGGCCAAGATTGGTAGAGGTAAAAGTAGTACCAAAGCAATCAATAAAATCTTTAATTTTTTACTCATAATCTTTAAAGCTAAGTCTTAATTGCCTCTAGTTTAGCATAAAAGATAATAAAAATACAGCTATTGCCAGCCTATAATAATTGAGTTATATTATAATAGATCTTAGTTAATTCAAGGGAGTCAAACATGTCAGAACAATGGTACAAAAATCGAGTTGAAGTCAATGACGGCCAAGAAGTGGTCTATGAAATCATCACTGCTGAAGATGGTATAGGTCTTGGTACAGCAATTGCTGATATCAAAAGCTCTGCTGCACATTGGCATGCCACAACCAAAGAAACATACACACTAGTCTCTGGTGTTCTTGAAATCTGGATCGGGACAGAACGTCACGTATTAGATGTCCCTGGCCAAAGCCTGGCAATCCCTACTGATATTGCCCATTGGGCCAATTCTCTAGATGACAAATCAGCTCGGGTATTGGTCACCTCTGTGCCGGCCTGGACGCCGGAAGACCATCACCTGGTCAAAGACTAATTCAAAAAGGAAAGCCTTTAGCTTTCCTTTTTTATTTTTGTTTAAATTTTTTATAAATCATCAAATATACTCTTGACATTTGGTAACTGTTCTGATGGTTTTGATAAAATTTTTAATTTTGCATAAGTTGTAGCATTAAATCTATCAAAGCTTGTGGGTATATGCGTATCACCACCCCAACAAACACCACTACAAAGATTATCTACACAATGTGTATTAGGATTCCACATTTGACAATGTTCATTTTCCATACAAAAGTCACCCAATGGCCAACTACAAAAATAACCATTATCTTGATCGCAATCTGTATCAGAGAAACACTCATGATCTGTTTCAGCACCTAAACCTAACAATTCAATACCTATGCCTAAAATATCATTATAAGCTACATTAATATCACTTTCATCATCAAAAAGACCGGGCGAATAAGTGTCTAAACCAACAAGTGGAATCATAAACTCTACTTCTAAATAACCATCATGTTGTCTTTTGTAAGAGGAAAAATTAATCCTATCATCAGCACCTGTATTGCCATGACTCTCTGCATACCAACCTACACCATAGTTTCTATTATCCCAAAGACCATCTAATATACTAGTCATTTTTCCACCAATAGCTGGAGTTGAGGTTGGTGTGGTAGTTGATAAATATAAACAAGTATCACCTGTCCAAATATCTGGAGTAATAATGTTGTTTTCTTCACACTCCCAACAATTATTTTGTATTTCCGGTTCACACGAAACGTCAGGACAACCTTCTGAAAAACCAAAAAAATACCTACAGCCAAAAACTGAACCTATAGAGTCATTTATTTCTTTTAAATCTTCTTGATTGTTGTTTAAAATTAAATCACCAGATCCACTACCAAAAGATCCATCATTACCTTCATCAAAATACAACTTCACCCAATAACTTTCACACCACGATGGATGACCTATACACTCCTCAATATTATCATTGGTAATCTTCATACCAATATACAATTGGCGACCATTATCTGAAAAAGTAGTTTTAGAATAAACATCAAATTCAGTATTATTAATACTTTGTATATTACGGTAACCAGCATCAGCTAATTCCCAATTTTCCAAACGACCATCAATATATGGTGTAATATATCCATAACTAGCATTAAGTACTAAATCTGTACTTGAAACTGATCTATTGTATGTATATTCTTCAAACCTACCCCTGCTAAAAGAAACATCTGTTTTTTTTACCTCTTCTTTAAAGGAATCATTCTTTTTATCAAAATTTTGATGTTGAAAAACTAAACCACTGTTTCCGCTACTGACAGCACTGGCAATTGATAAAGCAAAAGAAGTAGCTGCTAAAATAGAACTCAAAATCATAATAGATAACAAAGCTTTAGTCTGTACAGACACACTTGATTTAATTTTAGCTTTGACAGGCGCTTTTTTTCTAACAGTTTTTTCCCGCGTACGGGATCCCGCTTTGCGGTGATTAGTAGACATAATATTCATTAATTTATTGTTTTACAAAAAAATCAAAAACTTCTTTAACATCTTTGACTTTAATTTTTATATTTTTTTTATTATTTATGTTATCCAATCTAACTTTGGCAGATACTTCATCCATAAGATCGATAGCTTTATCTGGAAAAACTCTATCTTTTATTTTAGCTGAATAATTAATTATTTGTTTTACTATATCATCACTAATAATGACATTATGATATTCTTCATAACCGATCTTCAGCGCTTTGAGCATATTGATAGTTTTTGCTTTAGTCGGTTCCTGTATCAATAAAGCTTCAAATCTTCTATTTAGGGTCGGGTCAGGAGCAATATATTGTTGATATTCTTTATTTGTGGTTGTACCTACCATTTGTAACTCACCTCTAGCCAGTGGTGCTTTGATAATATCGTCAGCATCAATAGCACCCTCAGCTCCACCAGCCTGAACAATAGTATGTATTTCATCAATAAAAACAATAATCTGTTTATTCAAATCAATAATACTATCTATTAATGCTTTGAAACGTTGTTCAAAATCTCCTCTATATTTTGTGCCAGCCAGTACTGATGAAATGTCTAGTTTCAAAACTTTTTTATCAAGTAAAGATGGTGGCACTCGGCCTTCTACAATGGCCATAGCCAGGCCTTCGGCAATAGCTGTTTTACCAATACCAGCCTTGCCGTGCAAAATAACATTATTTTTCTTTCGACGTGATAAAACCTGAATGACTCTTTTGATTTCTTGATCTCGACCCACCACTGGATCCAATTTATTTTGCTGGGCCAGTTGAGTCAAATCAATAGTAAACCTTCCAATAACTGGACGAAATGATTTTGTTTTGATTGTTTTTTTGCCATCAGTCTTTTTCAATAAATACCAAGCTACCGCTAACAAAAATAAAACATTAATTAAAAGAGGATGAGTTAATAAATCCATAATTTTTGTTTTAATTTCCTACCTACCGGCAGGTAGGCAAGTTTATTATACCAGAATCTAACAAAAAAAGGAAAAAATTATTTTTCCTTTTTTTGTACAAAACAATTTATATTCCACTTAGTTTTATAAACGCCTTTAGGCTTGAGTTTAAACCTGGATTTGATTAATAACTTTTCTAATTCTTTGACAGAAAAACTATGATAGTAGCGCCAGAATTTTTTGCTTTTTCCAGAGTACATTTGCCAAGAAACAAAAAAATCTTTGTATGATCGCTTGAGCCAGAATTTCTGAAAATAATTTTTAAAATATTTTTTTTGCCAGAGGTTCCAATTAGTCATAATCAAATAACCACCTGGCTTTAGCCATTTATTTATTTTGTTTAATAATTTTAGTCTTTCTTTTTTAGAAATAAGATGATGAAAAGTAGCTACCACAAAAACTACATCAAAACTGGCAGCTTCAAAATCTACTTGAGAAATGTCATTTATTATAAATTTATGATCAGGGAACTGTTCTCGAGCTTTGGCTATCAGGCCAACTGAAAAATCAACACCCGTATAGTGATAATCTTTTTTTGTTTCATCCAAAACTTTGATCATGCGACCATTACCACAACCAAGATCCAGTATCTTGTCACCGTCTTTGATATGTGGTATAAAGATTTGTAACTCTTCCCAAGGAAAAACTCGGGATGCCGAAAACTCCTGGGATATGGTATCATAAATCTGTTGTAAATCTTTTTTAACTTTATTCATGAATTTAGATAATCAAGAAATTTTAGAAAAAATTGTCCTAGAATTATACAAGCAATCATATTCTAGTGAACTTGATTTTGTCAAAGCTCTTAGACAGGTTTTTTCTAAATATAAATTAACACCTACCTCAAAAGCTACACTAATTTCTATTTATCGTCAATTAGTCTCAAATAATAAAATAAAACCAAAATCTAGTTTTGAAAAGCTTTTAATAAAGCGTGCTGTCCGTACTCTGTCTGGAGTATCGGTTATCACTGTCTTGACCAAGCCATTTGCTTGTCCGGGTAAATGTATCTATTGTCCAACTGAGTCAGATATGCCCAAAAGCTATTTGTCTAATGAACCAGCCGCAGCACGCGCTAAGATGAATCTCTTTGATCCTGTGCGACAAGTAACTATGCGCATCCAGGCTCTAGAAAACAACGGCCATCAAGTAGATAAACTAGAAATCATGGTCTTGGGTGGTACTTGGTCTGTCTATCCAGATAAGTATCAAGATGAATTTATCAGGGATTGCTTTTATGCTGCAAATATTTTTGGTGAATCAAAAAAAAGAAATAAATTATCTCTGGAAGAAGAACAAAATATTAATCAAGATGCCCGTTATAAAATAATTGGTCTAACTCTAGAGACTAGGCCTGATTTTGTGACAGAAGATGAGATCAAAAAAATGCGTCGCTTAGGCACAACCAGGGTCCAACTAGGCGTTCAGCATACAGATAACAAAATATTAGAACTTATTCAACGTGGCGATAGCATAGAACAGAGCATCAAAGCTACAAAATTATTAAAACAAACTGGCTTTAAAGTAGATCATCATTATATGCCAGATTTACCTGGCTCTAGCCCTGCCAAAGATCTAGCTATGTTCAAATATATTTTTAGTTCTCCAGACTTGCAGCCAGATCAGATTAAAATATATCCTTGTGTAGTCAATGAACATGCCGAATTGTATAAATGGCATGAATCAGGAAAATACAAACCATATTCAGAACAAGATTTGCTAGATTTGTTATTAAAAATAAAATTAATTACTCCGCCTTATGTAAGAATAAATAGATTGATCCGAGATATTCCTGAAGAGAGCATCACAGCTGGTAATAAAATCACTAACTTGCGTCAGTACTTGCAAGCAGAGCTCAAAAAACAAAATAAATCTTGCCAGTGTATGCGTTGCCGTGAAATCAAAGATGAGGCTGGTGATATAGCAAAAGCAAAGTTAATAACTCGTGAATATCAAGCTTCTGAGGGCACAGAAATATTTTTGAGCTATGAATATAAAAATAAAATCTATGCTTTTCTAAGATTAAGATTTAATAATAGTTCTCAACAAAATATTTTTCCTGAACTTGATAACGCTAGTCTTGTCAGAGAATTGCATGTCTACGGTAAAATGACTCCAGTTGATCAAGATCAAGAAATTTCTCAGACCCAGCATCTGGGCCTAGGCAAAAAACTCATGGCTGAAGCTGAAAAAATTACTAAAGAAAATAATTTAAACAAAATAGCAGTAATTTCTGGTATTGGCGTACGAAATTATTATAAAAAGCTAGGTTACAAACTAGAAAATACTTATATGACGAAAAAAATATAAAACAAAAAATCCCGCAGTTAGCGGGATTTTTTGTTTTAAATAAATTTTTTAATTAGCAGCGCTAGGTGCAATGCCCAAAATATCTGCTAAATCCTCCCAAGTATTTATACATGTATAATCAAGACAAAATTCAAAAGCGCGTACATCACCGCCAACATCCAACATATACTCTGGAGTGGTAGTGCCAATACCTACATAACCATAGTCAGTAAAGATTACACGATTTTGTTCGTTCCAAAATAACATATCTCCAGACCATTCATCTTGATAAATACCCCAGTGAGTGTTTTGTCCAGATTGGATATTTATTTCTGCATTTTCATTGTCAGAATAAATATGTAATTGTTTATTTGGTGTTTCAGTACCTATACCTACACGACTAGCTTCCCAACCAGACACTATTAAATTACCATTATTTATATCAACATCACCATAGTATGTACTTAATGCATTACCATCACCATAAGAACTTAAAGAAAGTGCCGGATCATGCCAAGTTGTAGTAACTTCTAAATCACCACTTATTTTAACATTACCTTCAAATAATCCTGCACGGCTACTTGAAGCATAGGCTACAGCATGTAAAGCAGAACCATATTCACCCATATGTCTAAAGTGTCCAGCATTATTATAATCATCCATGGCAACACCATAAACTGCATCAGAGTCATAACTTTCAAAACGTCCTGCCATACCAGTACCATCAGAAATTACATACAAAGAATCATTAGTAGAGTCTGATTGAATTTTTACATTACCATCAAAATAGCCAGCATAAGCATCAAGTCCTTCGGCAGAAGCAAAAATACCTGAAGCAGCTTCGCCATTGGCTGCAAACCAACCAGCTTGCGTATGATCACCTACAGCTACTCCACGGAAAGCTGGATAAGTATTAGATTCTGTATAAGACGTTATCAAACCATTACTAAATGGTTCATCAGTCGTACCAACATGTAAACTATCTGAAATATTTATATCACCCATAGGAAAATTTATTGCATCAACATCAAATTCATCTCTAACAACCTCTAACCAATGGTAACCTCCGTTAAAATCATCCCCAACAACATCACCATAAAAATTATCTCCTGAAGCCATCCATGCCCAATTTTTATTGTTTGTAGAAGCTAAAGTATTAGAATATAAAGAAGCTGGACTGTAGCCTTCTAATAATACCCTGGGCGAACCATCGGGAGTAGATACATGTATCTTTTCTCTTGGCGGATCTACTCTAAAATCGCCTACACCCACATCACCACCAGAGCTAATTCTAAATAACTCTGTAGCTGTATCCATATCATCACTATCTGTTAATACCCTAAAAGCTGAAATTGGTTCATTATTATCATTATCAAAAATTACACCTACATCAAGACCTGAACTCAAAACCATACCACCCCAACTATTATTGGTAGGAAAAAGAACGCCACTATCACCAACATTAACTTCATTTCCATAAAAACTACCAACATCAAAAATATCATAACCAGCTGCATCTAAATCTTGCTTCATAGGATTTGTCACCCAAGTACTAGCAGAAACAAAATTTCCAGAATCATCCCCTGAATCAATCACTAGATTATCTATTTGAGAATTCAAAGAATTAATTTGAGCCTGCAAATCATTGATCTCACTTTCTAATTCACTAACCGAAGTATCAGTCACTGTATTAGTAGTTGTTTTGTATGGCACAGCATACTGAGCCATAGCCCTATTATAGCCTTCATAATAGGCAATAGCATTTTCAGCATCATTATCAAACCAACCAGCTTGGCCAGTTTGAGGAAATGCAAAAAACAACAAACCAGCTATCATTAGCCAGGTTTTTACTTGATTAAATTTCATAGTTTTATAATTAATTTTTACGATAATATTATAACATATCCTATATATCTTGCATATAATAAGTATTGTGCTACACTAAAAATCATGGATAAAGAAATCAAAAAAATAATTGAACAAGAACTGGAGCGTCAGCGTCATGGTGCAGAAATGATTGCTTCAGAAAATTTTGTTTCTCAAGCTGTACTAGAAGCAGCTGGCTCTGTACTTACCAATAAATATGCCGAAGGTTATCCAAATAAAAGATATTATGGTGGTAATGAATTTATCGATCAGTCAGAGCAACTAGCTATTGATAGAGCCAAAGAACTTTTTGGGGCTGAGCATGCCAATGTCCAACCTCATGCTGGCTCTCAAGCCAACATGGAAGCTTATTTTGCGTTAGCAGAATTAGGTGATACTATCTTAGGTTTTTCTCTGGATCATGGTGGTCATTTGACTCATGGTCACAAAGTAAATTTTTCTGGTAAATTTTATAATTTTGTTAGCTATGGTGTAGATCCAAAAACAGAACTAATAGACATGCAACAAGTCAGGGATCAGGCACTCAAGCATAAACCAAAAATAATTTTGGCTGGAGCTTCGGCTTATTCTCGCCAGATAGATTTTGTAGAATTTAAAAAAATTGCCGATGAAGTTGGTGCTTATTTGATGACTGACATGGCTCATATTGCAGGTCTGATAGCTGTTGGTCTACATCCTGATCCTATGCCGTATAGTGATGTAGTGACTACTACTACTCACAAAACTCTACGAGGACCTCGTGGTGCTATGATTCTTTGTAAAGAATCTCTAGCCAAAAAAATAGACAAAGCAGTTTTTCCTGGTATGCAAGGTGGACCACTTGAACATATCATTGCAGCCAAAGCTGTAGCTTTTCAAGAAGCTCTGCAACCAGAGTTCAAAACTTATCAAGAACAGGTGATCAAAAATGCTAAAGCTCTGGAAAATAAATTCCGTGAAGCTGATATTCGCATGATCTCTGGCGGCACTGACAATCATTTATTAATGCTAGACATGACTAGTATTGATCTGACCGGCCAGGAAGCCGAAACTTTATTGGATGCAGTCCATATTTTTACCAACAAAAACATGATACCGTTTGATAAAAGAAAACCTCTAGACCCGTCTGGTATTAGATTGGGTACGGCAGCGTTAACTACTCGGGGTCTCAAAGAAGATGATATAGATATAATTGCTGATATTATGATAGATGTTTTAAAAACTAAACAAGCAAGTGATAATAATAAACAAAAAATAATAAATTTAATGCAAAAATTTAGCCTTTATCCTGAACTATAACCCCCTAAATCCCCCTTGTCAGGGGGACTTGATGGGTATAGAATAATGTTAGTTAATTAGTTCCTCCCATGACAAGGGGAGGTCAGGAGGGGTTTAAAAATAATATGGAAAAAATGATTGATGGCAAAGCTTTGGCTGAATCCATCCAAAAAGAACTTAAAGAAGAGATTGCTAGCAAAAATTTATCACCAAATTTGGCTGTTGTTTTGGTTGGTGATGATTCGGCCTCTAAAATATACGTCAATCTAAAGAAAAAAGCCTGTCAGCAAGCTGGGATTGAATTTCATGAATATTTATTAGATGCTGATTGTAATGAAGATCATATCCTGGAAGTAATTAATTTTTTGAACAAAGATAATAATATAGATGCTATATTGATCCAACTACCTTTACCGAAAAAATTTGACACAGACAAAATTATCAAAGCCATGGACCCAGACAAAGATGTTGATGGTTTCCATGCTCAAAATATAGACAAATTTTTGACTAACCAATCTGGCTTTGTGCCAGGCTTATCTTTGGGAATTTTCAAACTAATTGCTAGCACTGAAGAAAACCTAGAACATAAACAAGCTGTGATAATTGCCAAGAGTGATATTTTTTATCGACCGCTAGCCAAGCTACTCAATGATCAGGGAGCTAGTACAACTATTGCTCATCCAGACGACGAAGATATAAAAGACAAAACTAGTCAAGCAGACATCCTAGTAGCTGCAGCTGGACAAGCATTTTTTGTGACTGCTGACATGGTCAAAGATGATGCCATTGTGATAGATGTTGGCACAAATAAAATAGACAACAATTATGTTGTCGGAGATGTTGATTATAGTGCTGTTTTTCAAAAAGCCAGTCACATCACACCTGTACCAGGTGGAGTCGGCCCTATGACTGTAGCTATGCTTTTATATAATACCGTTAAATTGGCCGAAAAAAAATAAGACCCCCTCTGACTCCCCCTTATTAAGGGGGAGAACTATATCAAAGTATTTTGCCAATTATCCATTTTGCCAAGTGTCTTGGCATTTTTTATTTTGGCTATATCAAAAATACGAATAGAATCACGTAAATGGCAAAAAGCTCTTATCTTGTTACCTTTTATATTTTGGATATCAATCTTGCGAGTAGTGATCTTGCCTTGTTCATCCATATATTCTATCTCAAGTTGTTCACCAGATTTGGAAGCCTGCCTTACAATATCAGATACTTTAGGATCACCATTGGCCCAACGAGCAATAATTTTTTCTTTGGCACCAGCATTACTATACCAAATATTACCATGAGCTAAGCCATAGTCATATACTTCTTTAGTAACTTTGACATCATCTAGACAATACTTGATAAGATTGTCCCAATCGCCTTCTCGAAAATAACGGATAGCATCAAGACCAGAACCAGATTTACCATAACCCAAAGTACTCATGGCTACAGATTCTAGTTTGAGGCGATGCCCCAAGGCATGAACTACTTCATTCATAATATCCAAATGAGGAATAGTATCCAATTCAAAATCTTTATAATAAGGTTGTAAGACTGGTAGGTCAAAAGAAACACTATTAAAACCAATCAATAATTCTGTATTTTTTAGTATTTCCAATAATTCATCAAACTCTTCTTCTTTAAAACCACGATATTGATCTCTATTGTACGAATAAATACCAACCAAAGAAACACCCAATAAATGCTTATTGTGGTGTCCGCCTACTTCATCAAAAGTCTTTTTGGTTTCTAAGTCTAATACAATTTTGTCTTTCATGCCTGTATTCTGTCATGCCGCACTTCCCGCCAAAGGCGGACAGGGATGCGGCATCCAGCAAATTTAGTTGATTTTTTTATAGGTCCCGGATCAATCCCGGGATGACTAGCGTCATTATAGCAGATTTTAGACATCAGGTAAAAATCCATCATGCCGAGGGTCATAATCATCGTCAGTCACGTATTCTACACCCTCACTCATACTAACTAAAGTAGCTCTAGCTAAGTCATTGTACTGCAAAGCATCGTTAGTTATGTCCAATAAAAATTCAGATGGTTGTAAATTGCGATGACCATCATATTTGAATTGAGTCATGGGATATAATAAAAATAAATTTTGTTTGGCTCGGGTAATAGCTACATAAAAAAGACGCCGCTCTTCTTCTCGCTCTTCTTCTGATTGACAAAGTGGATGAGGAAATGACTGATCAGTAATATTGATTACAAAAACTGCCTGCCACTCTAGTCCTTTGGCTTGATGAACAGTACTCAAGACCACAGCTCCTTCCATTGGCTTGTTGTTGTCAGTCATAGAAAAACTTTCCTGCAAAGATATCTCTGACAAAAAAGCTTCTAGACTATCATAGTTGGAAGCAAAGATTATTAATTGTTCTAGATCATCTTGACGCTGATGGTAATCTGGATATTTGGCTGTCAGATAAATACTATAATCTTCAATGACCATACCTAGCAGCTTGCCAATGTTTTGATCTTGATGTCTGACGAGTTTCAGTAAAGTATCACGGCACTGACTCCAGCCTTTGGCAGCTGCAGTTGATAATTTTATTTCTAATTTATTTAGATCATCTAAATTTTTTATATCTTGAGTTGATCTATATATCTTATTGGCAGCTACTTGTCCAATACCATCGTATAATTGTAAAACTCTGTCCCAAGCTACTTCGTCTTGCTTGTTACCTAATATTTTTAGATAAGACAGTACATCTTTGACATGAGCTCTAGCAAAAAACTTGAGGCCACCACGCATTTCATAAAGGATACCGCGTTTATTGAGTTCCATTTCTAAATTTTGACTATGATGAGCAGCTCTAAATAATACGGCAATTTCTGCTGGTGCAACCCCACTTGATAATAAAGCTTCTACTCTATTGGCAATGTATAAAGACTCTTCGATATTACTACGCACTGCCACCAGTTCTGGTCTAGTAAAATTTTTCAATACTGCTTCTAGATTTTTGGGGAATTGATTTTGATTTATAGCGATCACCTGATTGGCTACTTTTAGTATCTCTGGAGTAGAGCGATAATTCAGCTCAAGCTTGTGAGTCTTACATTTTGGAAATATTTTGGGAAATTCCAAAATATTTTGGATATTGGCAGCCCTGAAAGAATAAATACTTTGAGCATCATCTCCTACTACCAGCAAATTTTGATGACTTTGAGCTAGATTATAAATAATTTGCGCTTGCAGAGTATTGGTATCTTGATATTCGTCCACCAAAACATAATCCCACTTGCGAGCTAATTGAGCACCTACTTGCGGATGCTCTGTCAGGTCTTTCCAACACAATAAAAGATCATCAAAATCAAGTAAATTGCCTTGCTGTTTGCGAGCTTTGTAATCTGCAGCGATTTTTTCAAAAAATTCTTGCAAGCCTTCCCATTCGGGGTATTTTATTTCCAAACTCTCGCTTATCTCTATACCAGAATTTGTCGCAAAGCTAATCGTCTCTTGAATAATACTAGGAGAAGGCTGTCGCTTGGCAGCTAAGTTACCAAAATATTGTTTGGCAATATTTTTTATAAGTGTTTTACTGTCGTCAGAATCCAAAATAGTAAAATCAGGAGAAATATCTATGTGTCGGCCATAAATTCTAAGTAATCGATTGGCTACAGAATGAAAAGTCCCTCCCCAAATCGGCAATCTTTGTTTAATACTATAATGCAAAAGCTGTTTGGCTCTAGACATCATCTCATTGGCAGCCTTATTGGTAAAAGTCAATAACAAAATCCGGTCTGGTTTGACGCCTTGCGAGATCAACCAAGCCACTCGGTATACCAAAGTCCTAGTCTTGCCAGAACCTGCTCCAGCCAAAACCAAATGAGGCCCCTTACTAGCAGTGACCACATTATATTGGGCTTTATTTAATTCTTTTTGAAAGTTAATTTCAGTCATAGTGGAGATATTATAACTTAATTTGAAAATAAAATAAAACCCCGCAACCTTTCGGGCGCGGGATGTTCAATTTTGTAAGCAATTGCTATGCTCTTGCACAAAATTAGTATAAAAAAAGCGGCTGAGTCTTGGACTCAGCCGCGAAATTGTTGTTGCTTTAACTGTTGGACAACTTCAGGATGAAGTTACCCTTATGACCATAGCAAGCAATGATGTACATTCCTGATCCCGGAGCCGGCGGATAGTAGACTACGGTTCCCTCAACACCGTCTATGTCCTCGTCAAACTCATCGGCTGTTTTGGCAGCAACCAACAGGCCATACTGCCCACCAAAGGGGTTGGAAAAAGCAACACCTCCAGGCAAAGCTCCCTTGATAGCAGATGCTGTGTAAGTCCCATGAGGGTAGACACCGTTGGCCTGGACAGCCAGATCCTCAACAGCCAACTGAGTAGTATGACCATTGGACTTAACCGAGGCCTCATAGGCTCGATCCTGCATGGCCACGAAGTTGGGAATGGCAACAGCAGCCAGGATCCCGATGATCACTACCACGATCATCAACTCGATCAGGGTAAAACCTTTTCGCATTTAGCACTCTCCTAAGCTTAGGGTTTGTTTTTTAGACCTTCCTATCAACAAAATACAAAACCAAATAAAGAAGCAATAAAAGGAACCTGAGAATATATTAGTATAGCATATTTTATATATTTTGTCAATACAAAATAAAAACCCCCAAAACAAAATTGAATCGGGGGATAATAGTAGACAGATTAACCTTAATTGGATGCTTTGATGTGTTCTTTGCCTGGTCTAAAAACATATGCAATGTCATCACCACCAGGAACACTATCACTAGCTATTGTGGTAAATGGAGTCTCAATGATCTCATTGGGACCAGCTGACAAGACCATAACATTTGACATCTCGTGACCAAATTTGAGCCCACGTAAATTGACCATATAGGGATTACCCCAAGGGTCTAGCAAAGTGTCAAAATCCTCCAAAGGTGCAACCTTGTTTGTCTTGCTCCAGTCAGATGCTCCTTTTACTCCTTGGCTAAAATCTGGTAATTCAGATGTTAGCTTAGCGCCACTTACTAATAAGTCTGTCTGAATGTCAAAGCTTACAGAAAACGGTACAAGAACACCTTCTGGCATATCTGGAGGGGAAAGTCTATTTTTGTTCCATTGCTTCAGATCCAAACCAATGATTTGTGTATCTTTATCTGCTTGTGAAACCTTAGTTATCTGAATAACCACCGGTGCAATAGCTACTGTCATGATGGCTAACAAGGCAATGGCAATGATGACCTCTATCAAAGTAAAACCTTTATTACCTGACTTCATTGCGCTTCTCCTCTTATTAGAGCTAATCATTGACTGAAAAGAACATAAAACCTGATTTAGATTTTACAATCTAATATAATACAAAACTCCTTGTTTTGTCAATATCAACACAATTGCTATTTCCCCTGTTTTGTGGTTTAATGCTTGTGTTTTTAATAATTGAATTGATCCCCGATCGAGTCGGGGATAACTGCGTTATGTCATTTTCCTTAGGCACGGTGTGAACACAATACGACATCAAATAAGTGATGAAAATGACAAATTGCTACCATTTTACTTTGTAATTAAAATGCCTGCTCCGCAATACAAGCGGATTATCACGGCAAGAAACAAACAAGGTAGAATTATACATTCTACCCCTGAAAGACCATCTCTTAAAAACTAAAAAAGTATTCGCTGGTATTCAAACCCAACATAGGTATTTTTATTATACCTAAATTATAAGCGTGTAGGCTAAGCTCGTTTATAATGCTCCCACCACTTATCAAATTCAGTATCTTCTTTGTAGCTCAACTCTTGTGCCAATTTACGCAAATCCTCTATTTGCAATTCGCTGAACTTTTCTGGATGCTGCAAAGACAACAAATAATCGTGTATTATCTTTAGATGCTTTTCCAGCTCAAAATCACGAGACCCGACAGTTTCTTCTATCTTGCTATTTACACTATTTATCTGTTTTTCTATGAAATTTGAGTCCATAATTATATATAAAAATTGATAAAAATATACTTTGACATTTGATAATTTTATGTTATAATTTAATCAAAGGTTCCACCCCGTTGATAAGAGCCCTCGGGCTCTTCTCGCAAGAGATAGACGGGGTGGTCGTTTTTTTATAATCATTTTTTATACTCATAATACTCTTTCTCCCCCGCCTTAAATACATCAAAGGTGCTTTTCACTTTACTTTTAATAACCTCGTAAGGTCTCATTTCTTTCCTTTCAACGCCAACATATACAGCCCAGCAACAATAATCAGCTATTTGGCAATTTATATCATTGGAAGTTTTATAAAAGTATACATAGGAAGTTTTTTTACATTTATATTTTAGGTACGTTTTGAGGCTTTTTAGGATTTGTCCTCTTTTCTTTTCAGTAAACAGAGAACCTAAAACAATGATGATTTTTTTAATGTCTTCCTTATCATTGTGTCTTGCTATTATATATTGCAGTAATAATTGGGAGAGTTTATCATATAACTTTTCTTCGGTGCGTATAGTTTTTATATATACACCGCCCTTAAGCTTATCGTTTACAGTATGTTTAATATAAAGAGATGGGTTTGTTTTATTTTTCTGTGCAATAATTGAGTCAATTTCAATATCGTCAAGCTTGGCAATTTCTGCAAAAACCCAATCTCTAACAACTTGTAGGTCTTCAGTGGCGTGAAAACAATAATCACCCTTGCCCTCTTTCCAATTTTCGTATTTTATTTCACAAACCTTATTTAATAAATCGCTTCTAGATTTTAGAGGAAATTTAGTGCTTACAGCAGTTAAGACAAATGATTTGGTGCCGTTTGGAGTAAAATCAAAATTGCCAGACTCGTCAATAAATATATATAATGTATCGCCGTTATTAGACATAAAAAATTATAACTTTATGCATTAAATTTACTATAAATCTCATAAATCCTCAAGCACATCTCCTTGACCATACTTTGACACTAACTCATCTATCTCTGACAACAAAAAATGAGAATTTCCGTGCCTCAATAAGCCAAGGTACGATTGCACTGTTCCGTTGTCTCCTTGTTTTACCCGTATAGTCCTAAACATCCTCCTTCTACTGACACTCCTCAACACTCTATGGTCTACAAAATGAACCCAACCCAAAAAGTCCACTCCTGATGCCAAGGTGCTAATAGATATTTTGCTTGGATGCAAATTAAGCTTAAGTGTT
>CAZEWH010000004.1:68645-115502 GCA_964515785.1 uncultured Gammaproteobacteria bacterium | reverse complement strand
TTCTTTCTAGTACGAGAGGACCGAAAGGAACAAACCTCTAGTGTACCAGTTGTCTTACCAAAGGCATTGCTGGGTAGCTACGTTCGGTGCGGATAAGCGCTGAAAGCATATAAGCGCGAAGCCGTCCATAAGATTAGAATTCGTTATAGATCCCTGGGAGACTACCAGGTTAATAGGCTCTATGTGTAATGACAGTAATGTCTTTAGCAGAGGAGTACTAATAGATCAAAGCAACCACTAAGAATTTTATAAATTTTTTATATTTTTAGTTTGGGTAGATGTCTAAAATAAGATGCTCATGAACATTAAAAACAATCATGGAACAATCAAGGTTATCTTGATGTTTCTAGGACTAATTTTATTTTTAGGTTTAGTTATATTTTTAACACCTGTAAATCAAATAGTCTAAAGTTATACCTTAAAGAGGGTATGATTCTCGTGATGCTAGCGGACTGGTTCCACCTGATCCCATTCCGAACTCAGCAGTTAAGCAGTTTAGCGCCGATGGTAGTAAGCCACCTAGGCTTGCCAGAGTAGGTCGTCGCGAGAATCATGCCCTTTTTTATTTTGTCTTTTTTTGCTAAGATAATTTTATGAGAAAAATTATTGACTTTCATATTCATAGTAAATATTCACGAGCGACATCCAAAGCTTTTGACTTAGAAGAAATGGCTAAGTGGGCTGCGATCAAAGGCGTGGATATTATATCAGTTGCTGACTTTACTCATCCTGCTTGGTTTGATATTTTAGAAAAAAATCTAGAACAAATAAATAATTCCGGGCTTTATAAAATTAAAAATAATAATTCTAAAATAAAATTTTTAATCTCTACTGAAGTCTCTTGTATTTATAGACAAAATGACAAAACTCGTCGTGTGCATTTGTGTATATTAATGCCAAGTTTAGAATCAGCTGCTAAATTTAATAAACTCTTGCAAGATGCAGGTGCAAAATTAGCTAGTGATGGTCGGCCTATTTTGGGTATGAGTGCCAAACAGGTTTTAAAATTTATGTTGGAAGCTGACAAACAAGCCATGATGATCCCAGCTCATGTTTGGACACCTTGGTTTGCAGTTTTTGGTTCAAAATCTGGTTTTGATAGTCTTCAAGAATGCTTTGAAGAATTGACGCCGCATATCTATGCCATAGAAACCGGTTTGTCTTCTGATCCTATTATGAATTGGAGATTATCTGAACTTGATAATCTGACAATAGTTTCCAATTCTGATGCTCATTCGGGTCCACATATTGGCCGTGAAGCCAATGTTATGGATTTAGAAGAAGAAACTTATGGCGAGATATATAATATTATTAAAACTAAAAATAAATCTAAATTTTTATATACTATAGAATTTTATCCTGAAGAAGGTATGTATCATTGGGATGGACATAGAGATTGCAAATTTAGCTGTCATCCAGATGATACTAAAAATAAGCATCAAGGCCTTTGTCCTGAATGCAAAAAGCCACTTACTATAGGCGTGATGAGTCAAGTTGATAAATTGGCTAATATTAAGCTTGATAAAATAGACAAATCTAAACATATTCCTTATAAAAGCATAGTGCCTTTACCAAATATTATTGCTAATTATTTTGGCATGGGTAGAACTAGTAAGCGAGTGCAGAGTTTGTATCTAGATATTATAAATAAAGCTGACAACGAATTTAAAATATTACTTGATTTGTCTGAAGACGAACTAAATAAAATAATGCCTGAAGATTTAGCTCAAGGCATTATCAAGATGCGAAATAATAATATCTATATTGAACCGGGATTTGATGGTCAATATGGTAAAGTTTTGGTTTATTCAGAAGCAGAACAAGCTGCTGCCAAAGACAATAAACAAACAAAATTATTCTAGAAAATTAAATAAACATAAAAACCCACTTACTCCACTGGATGTAGATGGGCTTTCATGTTTGAAGCCGCAAAATTATCTTTTTTTGCGACGAGTAGTTTTCCGTTTTTTTGGAGCTGCTTTTTTCTTTTTAGCAGGTTTCCGTTTAGTAGTTTTTTTCTTAGCTACTTTTCTTTTTTTCTTTGGAGCTGCTTTTTTCTTAGCTACTTTTTTCTTTTTAGCTGGCTTTCTTTTAGTAGTTTTTTTCTTAGCAGGTTTTTTCTTAGCTACTCTTTTTTTGGTAGCCTTTCTTTTAGTAGTTTTTTTCTTAGCAACTTTTCTTTTCTTTGGAGCTGCCTTTCTTTTGACTACTCTTTTTTTTGCTACCTTTCTTTTTTTCTTTGGCACTTTGTTTTCACCCCCTTTCAATTTAGTTTTATTTGTTTTTGTTTTCTTGTTGTTTTTTAGCTAATATTAGCTATTTTTTATTGCCTCCAAATAGTCCGGCAAACCAGGCTAGGACATTGTCTGATAGATCAAAAGCAATCATCAAACCAACGAAAATGATAATACTGCCAATGAGTTTGTACATTAGACGACTACCACCTGCTGATCCTAAATGTTGTTCAGCAAAATTAATTCTGCCAAAATTATTTATAAGCCATTCACTTTTCCAGATTAATAAAAAACCAACAGCAGCAATAATTATTCCTAAAATAAATTTTCCAACTGACATATTACTTTTTAAATTTTAACTAATAAATTATACCATGTTTTTAAAAAAATGTGTATAGTTTTTATTAAAATAATAAAATTTTTACAAAAAACAAAAAATAGTTTATAAAAAACTATTTTTATGGTGGACCCAACAGGAGTCGAACCTGCGACCTCCTCGGTGCAAGCGAGGCGCTCTAGCCAACTGAGCTATGGGCCCTGGTGGATGCTGAGGGATTCGAACCCCCGGCCCTCTCGGTGTAAACGAGATGCTCTAACCAACTGAGCTAAGCATCCATTTTATTATAGAGTGCTTGGTGCGGGCGAGAGGACTTGAACCTCCACCCTGAAAATCAGGACAGGCCCCTCAAGCCTGCGTGTCTACCAATTTCACCACACCCGCTTATAATTTATTTTCTTTTAATTTTTTCTTACTGTTACGTAAAAAGCCAAGTTTAGCTCGTCTAACTTGAGCTTGTTTGACTGGCTCTATTTTTGTGATAATTGGTGAGTTAAGAGGAAAGATTTTTTCAACACCAATTCCGCCAGATATTTTACGGACAGTAATAGTACTACCAGCTTCTTTGCCGTGTTTATGTGCTAAGACAATACCTTCAAAAATTTGAATTCTTTCTTTAGCTTCACCTTTGGCATTTTTTTCAATGATTTTTTCATGAACTTTGACAGTCATGCCAGGTTTGATTATAGTTTTAGTTTCAGCCATATTTAGCATTTTATCTTATAAAAATAGCCATTAATCAAATAATGACTAGTCTATTCTAGTTGAAAATCGTTATTTTGTCAACCTGCCTGCCGGCAGGCAGGTACTAGATAGATTTAGTAATGTTTTAAGATATTGGCTATTTTAGTGATAGTTTGCTCTACTTTGTCATTATAATTGACTATTTGGTAGTCAAAATCCTTGCTTTGAGCAATTTCTTCTTCTGCTGTTACTAATCGTTTTTTCTTGATTGTATCAGATACAGGGCGTTCAGCTAAGCGTTGTTTTATGTCATTTATACTCTCTGGCAAGATAAAAATAGTAATGCAATTTGGGATTTTTTTCTTGATAATCTTGGTACCCTGGACATCTATATTGAGTAAGACATTATCTTTTTTTAAGATTTTATCCATAGAGGGTTTGTGAGTACCATAAAAGTTATCATAAACTTGAGCCCATTCAATAAATTCGTCGTTGTCTATCATTTGGCGAAAATTTTTGACATCAGTATAGTTCATTATTTTATCTTCAGTCTGCCAATCACGTTTTTGTCTAGTAGTATAAGTAACCGCTGGTTTGAAATTTGATAATTTTTTCAGCAATGCTTTAGCTATAGTAGTTTTTCCTACAGCTGAAGGACCAGTAATAATAGCAATAATTTTTTTATTATCCATTATTTTATATTATCTAATAATTTTTCTAATTCTTGAGGTAAAGCAGAGCGATATTCTCTAAATTCACCAGCTAAATTTTTAAATTTTAGGTAATCAGCGTGTAAAAATATTCTAGAAGTCAAAACTTTTTTCTTTTTACGAATATCTTTTGTTTTGTAAAGCTTGTCACCAATTATAGAGTGTCCAATAGAGTAGAAGTGTGCTCTGATTTGATGCATGCGACCAGTTTTGATAATTACTTTAACGAGTGTATAGTTTATAAATTTTTTCATTACTTCATAGAGTGTCAAAGCAATTTTACCACCAGTCTTGGCAGTCTGAACTTTCATCAAGCCAGTTTTTTTGTCACGCTCTATAGGAGTATTTATTTCGCCTTTGTCATTTATAAGCTTGCCGTGTACTAGAGCAACATATTCTTTTTTGATAGTGCGATCTTGGAACTGTTTTTTCAAATTATCAAAACTATCTTGAGTCATAGCTATGACAACCAGGCCAGATACTTCTTTGTCTAGACGATGGACAATACCAGGTCTAGCTGGATCATCGCCGATTTTGCTCAGTGTTGGGAATTTTTCTACTACCCAATCAGCTAGAGTATTGGTTTCACCTTGATCTGTAGGATGGATTAACAAGCCATGAGGTTTTTCTAATATCAAATATTCCTCTGTTTGGTCTATTATTAGAGGTTCTATCATATCAGTGTTATTTTTTTTGATTTGTTGATCAGGATTATAGACAACTTTATCGCCGTTTTTTAGCCAATGATGGACTGTAGTGTCTTGATCATTGACAGTCACTGATCCAGCCAAAATAATCTTTTTTATATGACTACGAGTCATATCTGGCAGCTGTAAAGCCAGCCATTTGTCTAATCTTTCTTTTTCGTCTGATGTATATTCAAATTCCATAAGATTAATTTAGCAGAAAAAAAGCAAAGAGTAAATGGTCTCTTTGCTTATAATGTTATTTAGTGGCTTTGGTCAGCTTATCGACGCGTGAACTGATTTCAGCCTTTACTTCTAGCGGTGCGGCCACAAATTCGTCAGTCTGAGTGATAGACACACCGTCGACTGAGGTAGCCACATCTTTTTCAGCTAGCATGGCCTCTTTGTTGACTGTCGGTGTCTGGCGAATAAAGCGCTGTAAACCCAGCTTTTCTAGAGCAGCCAACACTTTTTCGGTGCTGGAGATATTGACCTTAGGTGGGGTAGTGCGCCAGCGCAGCTCACCAGTCGGCAAGGTCACTGTCTTACTTGGTCCGCCAGCAGTCAGCTCTTTGCGACGAGGATGAGCAAAGGCAAACAAGCCTTCTAGTAGAATATTGATTCTTTCTTGTTCGAGTTTAGCTTTGGTGGCGGCTGCTTTTTTGAGTTTTTCTACCTCAGCTGTTAGATCTGCATTGATTTCGTCGATGGCTTGTTGAGCTTTACCTAGATTGGACAAAAACTCAGCTGCCTCTGCTAGATCTTTAGGTACAGCTACCTTCTTTTTTACTTTCCTTGCCATGATTGGCCTCCTTTATGAAAGTGCGAAGTTCATAATATCTTAGTTTATATAATCAAAAAAAGCAAGTACTAGACTTGCTTTAGTGGATGGGCCGGACAATGGCCATGGGCGTTTGTTGGTCCCCTTGACCTAGGGGATTATCAGCAAAAGCTGATTTACAAAATTCATCACTAATATCACTATCGGATTTTCCCAAGATAGCTACGCCTAGATCATTGGCGTCTATGATTATTACTGGGATTTTTATAAGCTCTTTGATTTGTTTTGCGACTTTATTTGGTTTGAGTGGACCAAGCTTGGCATATTTATTATATGGAGGGATAGTATAATCACAAGGTCCGTCTATGGCATTGATATTTTTGCCTACGGCTTTATAAAAAACTCCTCGGATGCCAAAAGCTTTGGTAATAGCAGATAATATTCCGGCAAAAATTATGCGAGATACACCAGCTTCTTTGACAGCTAGCTCCATAGTCCAAGGACTTTTGAGGCCAATGCCGTATGGTGACTTAGTAACAAATCTTACTAAGAATTTGGCAAGCTTAGAAGGCTTGATATCGTCGATGTGCCAGGCACGTCCTTGGCTAATAGCCACAATGCGTTCACTAATAAAAAGCAGATCATCTGCTTTTAAATTTTGAGGAGTATATTTTTTTACTATATCTAGAATGTCGTCGTCTGCAGTAATAACATGAGTTTTGATAGGTAGCCGAAGCCAACGAGAATTATCAAATTCTATTTCCAATTTTTTATCTGGATTGGCTTGTATATCTTGAGACATTTGTAAATATTAAATGGTGCCCCCACTAGGACTCGAACCTAGGACCATTTGCTTAAGAGGCAACCGCTCTACCAACTGAGCTATAAGGGCTTGGTGCACCCGGCAGGAATCGAACCCACAACCTACTGGTCCGAAGCCAGTCGCTCTATCCGATTGAGCTACAGGTGCGCAAATAATGTATAAAAAAATAGCTTTTAAGCTACAAACACATCACAATATAACACAATATTTTGAAAAAATCAATAGTCAATATATACTTTTTTAAGTTCAGCCTGGGCTGATTCTAGGGCTTCTAGATTGATATGTTGGATAGCTGGTACAATCTGACTAGTAATGGCCTCTAGTAAAATAAGATTGTTATGACTAAAGTTATGTTTATTTGTTTTGTCACCCAAAATTATAAAACCTAAGACTTTTTCTTGAACACGAATAGGAGAGACAATCATAGTCTGACAGCTATAAGGCAATCTTTTGTATTCTTGTGGCCATTCATTTTTATTTAAGATAATAGTTCGTGGTGTATCTATGATTTTGTTGAGAAGAGTATCTTGTTTGCTATTAAAATAAATATTACTCCTAATTTTTTTATAACCTTGGCTATAACGAATATGAATTTTGCCAGTATCCTGATAATAACTCATAAATAAGGCTTTATCAGAAGGAATTATTTTGAGGATTACATCAAGAATATGTTCAGCTACATTATCGATATTTTTGTATTCACCGACAATTTTTCCAGTAGCAAATAAAGTAGCTAGTTTGTTGTTGGCATGAGTAAGCCTATCATGCATAATAGTACTAATATTTTTATAAATTTTATTAGCCAGATTTGGATGTTTTTTGACGATCGTATGCCAATTATAAATAGATAATTCTAGCACTTCTAGTTGGGGACTATCGACTATCAGATCATATTGGTGTTGACTATTGGCTTGGACCAAGGCCATTTCTCCAAGGGTATTGTATGGTTTGAAAATAGCAATAATATCTTCTTCTTTTATATCTACCTGTAGGGCAGCAAGTCCAGAAGTAATAATAATAATTTTGTCGCGAGTAGTATTTTTTTTAAATATTTTTTCGCCTTGATTATATTTTTTTGTAATCAAAAAAGTACTAACAAAATTTAACTCTTTTTTTGTTAGGCCAGTAAAGAGAGGTATGGTAGCTAGATCAACTTTAGCCATCTTAACGTGTATTAGCTAGATAAGCCATAGCAGTGGCTTCTTCTATTTTATTTGATTCAAGTAACTCTTTGACATTTTGCTCCATAGTAAACATACCAACATCAGCGCTGGTTTGAATAACACTTTTGATCTGCGGAACTTTGTTTTCGCGAATAATATTGGCTACCGCTGGAGTATTTATTAGTATTTCACGAGCTGCAACTCGACCACCATTTACTTGGGGTAGGAGTTGTTGAGAAATAATACCAGATAAAGAAATAGATAATTGTAATCTGACTTGAGCCTGTTGATGGGGAGGAAAAACATCAATAATACGATCAACAGTTTGAGCAGCATTGTGAGTATGTAGGGTAGCTAGGACCAGATGACCAGTTTCAGCTAGAGTAATAGTCGCTGCCATAGTTTCAAGATCTCTGACCTCACCGACCATGATGACATTTGGATCTTGTCTTAAGATATGACGCAGGGAATCCTGAAAAGTAAGCATGTCAGTACCTAATTGGCGCTGTTTGATAATACTTTTTTTTGGTTGATGGATAAATTCAATAGGATCTTCCAAAGTAATAATATTGGCAAAGCGCATAGAGTTTATTTTTTCAACCATAGCAGCCAAAGTTGTAGATTTACCACAACCAGTTGGGCCAGTTACCAAGACTAGACCTGCAGTCCGTTCTATCATCTTATGAGCAACAGGTGGCAAGCCTAATTCTTCGATAGATGGTACTTCGTTGGAAATAACTCGAGCTACCAATCCTACATTGTCTTTTTCCCAATGAAGATTGACACGATAGCGAGAGTAGTTTGGTATTTCATAAGAAATGTCCAGTTCTCTGCCCTTAACAAATTTATTTTTTTGTCGTTCGGTCAAAATATTGAAGACTAGTTTTTCGGACATGTCACGATCAATGACAGCCAGCTTGTCCATTACTTTTAATTCTCCATCAATACGCAAAATAGGTGGCTTGCCTACAATAATATGCAAGTCAGAAGCTTTGTTCTCGGTAGCTAGTTTAAATAGGTCGTTGATATTCATTTTGTTTTGTTTTAATTTTTGTATATGGCCCAGGCCACCCTCTCTGGCTTCGCCATTCACCTTGTTTTTATTATAACATATTTAGGCACAATAAAAAACGTCCCGCTATAAGCGAGACGTTTTGTAAAATTTATTTTTTGTAAGCCAGTGTTTTTTGTTTGACTAGATATTGAACAGCTTCATAAGTTCCAAACAATATACCTGAATAAAATAGATTACTCATGATGGTATTTCTAAAAAATGGGATAGCCATAGTATAGCTAGCTATCAAACCAGATAAATCAGCTGTATACCAATTGCCAAAATACCAAACACTAAAGTTCGTAACTATAAAAAATATAATTCCTGCTAATAAAGAAGAAGAAATAATATTTATAACATTTTTGTGTTTAGCAACTACCTGACCGATTATCATTATCAATGCTAGAGAGCCATAAACAGACAGCATAATTTGCCAGCCATAAAAGCCTAAAAATATATCAGAAATAAATAAAGCTATAAACGGCAAGATTAAATATTTTTTGTTTCTAATATAAACAGAACCAAATAAAATCACACTAGCCAATGGCGAAAAATTGGGAGCGTGTGGTATTAGGCGAGCTGCCAATACTACTGCACTCAAAAATAATATAAGTAATAAAGTATTTTTTTTCATATAATTTAAAATTCAGATTCTTGAAATATCCATTTAATATTATTATTAATTTTAGGGACAAATTTGTCGACTGATATCATTGGCATTTGTCCATCTACTTCATATTGCCAATATTTATTGTTTTGGCCATTGGTTTTATTTTTGATTTGTTTGATCAAAATCCCCATATCGCCATAATCTTCCCAAGTAAAATTCCAATGGTTGTTTTCAGCTATATTAGCAGTGATTTGCCAGAGGTTTTCAGATTTAGGGTAGCTATATTGTAGCGAAATTATGTTATTTGTGTCAAATTCAAAGTCAATGGTCAAAGATTGTGTTTGAGTAGCCTGGTTTTCTTCTGTTTTTGTGTTCTCTGGTGGATTATTAACTTGAAGTTCAAACTTATCAGATTTATTTTGCCAGACAAAAATAGTTATTAATACAATAGCCAAGAAAATAATAGTATTTATAATTTTTTGCATATGTTTTAGTATTCAATACCAGGTCTGGCAGATTGTCCAGTGCTGATATAATGTTTTATTAATTTCATTTCAGTGACTAAGTCAGCCATGTCTATAATTTTTTGAGGACAATGGCGTCCAGTCATCACTAATTCTAGATTAACCGGTTTATTATTTACTAAATATATTAAATCTTCCAGCTTTAATAGATTGTTTTTAACAGTAATATTAATCTCATCCAAAATCAACATATCAAAATCTTGATTCATCCAGGCTGTAGCTTGATCTAGAGCTAATTGAGCCTGCTGGACATCTTCTGGGGTATTCTGAAAGCGAAAGCCTTTGCCTTCTTGCATACGTTGTTCACCAAAATATTTAAAATGTAAATTATCATCCTTTAGTTTATCAAAAATTTTGCGTTCACTATAATAATCTCCACCTTTGTCAAAAAAAATCAGGCCGACTTTCATATTATTACCCAAAGCTCTAATAGCTAATCCAAAACTGGCTGTGGTTTTGCCTTTGCCATCGCCAGTATAAATATGAATTTTTCCTGTTTTATTTGACATTTTTTATTATAATTTATAAGATATTAATGATTTGGTATTGCTCTTTCATTAGGAGGATAGACATGAAATCTCAGGATAGAAAGCGTGTTTGCAATAATAGTGGAGATGATTTTGGTAGTCCTATTTTTGGGCTAATTCTGTTAGGAATTTTCCTTTGTCTAATTGGTATGGCTTGTTAAGGGTTTTGTACAAAATTTTAAGCCTGGTTTATTGACTAGGTTTTTTATTTGACATTTTTTCTGATAATTTATAAGATGTGTTTGCCTTTATTGTACCCTTATTAAGGAGGAAATTCAAATGGAAGATAAGCCTTTGAATGAGCAGGAGCCTGAGATGCTACCCAAGCGTGGTTCGGGAAAAACTTTAGGCATTGTTGCTTTGGTCGTGTTGGGCTTGTTTATTCTTTTAACTGTCTTTGGTGGTGGTTGCTGACCTTTTACCCGTTTTGTTTCACAGAGCGGGTTTTTATTTGGTTCTCCCCCTTATTAAGGGGGAGTTAGAGGGGGTCAAGAATAAGTTGGAGGGCTTAGATTGACAAAATATAGTATTTGTGCTATATTAGATAGTCCTTTCAAAATAAAGAGGTGGTCATGAAGAAGCTGAGTAAAAAGATAAAGATCAAGCTTTTTTTGTGGCTACTGATGTCTTGTCAGATGGCTGCTTGGGCTTGGTTTCAATCCAAAGGTGGTCAGCTAGCTGATCAACCTTATTTCATTTTCTGTGGTATGTTGCTTCTTGGTCAAATTGGTGCTGGTATTGAGTGTATCATGGGTAAAGCTTGGGGTACATTGGTTGTACAGATTTACTTTTTCGTTTTCACTGCATATGGAGGTATTGTCAGATATCTCAGTATGTAAGACAAGGAGGTGTGTCATGACTGACACTCGAAGTAAAGAGTTTGGGATCAATCAGTTAGTTGGCTGGGGTCTGGGAATCGGCTATTTGCTGATTGGCCTACTGGCCCTGCATCCGCCGACCCTTTACAAGGTCGGTACAGCTATTAACAACTTCTGGTTTAATTTAGCTGGAGTTCTTGGTTTGGGCTAGTGAGGAGACATCATGTTCGACATCTTATAAAGCTCTCTTTGACAAAAGGGGGCTTTTTTATATATTTATCTAAAACAATAAAACCTGCAAGATTTAGAGCAGGTTGATTATTAAAATTAATTTATAAAATTTTGTTATTTATCGTTTTCTAATTCTTTCTTTACATATTCATCTTGCCATCTTGATACAACTCTTTCCCTAGCAATATTGGTTGCTAGTATTTTGGAGGCATCAATTAGGCCACCCATCAAGCCTTTTTTTCTGATATGCTCTTTTGGATCAAATTTATGTTTACTTAAATCAGAATCAAAGACATCAGGATCAATAACAGTAAACAAATAATTTGCGTTTTCTGCGGTAGGTAGTTCTACAAAAATATTTCCAGTATTATTGATATTACCACGTTCTTTTTTAAATCCAGCTTCAGAATCAGAAATATCTAGTACAACTTGATCTGTTTCTTTCATAGATTCGACTTTACTTAAAAATTTTCTCCAAGCAGCTTTGAATTCATCACTATCTTTAATATCTTGTGGAAGTTCCTTGATTGAGGTACCAGGAGCATATTTTTGTCTAACCATTCTTTTATAGTTGCCTTCTTGGTCTTTAAATATTGTCATGTCCTTGAAAGAAATATCTATACTAACATTATCGTCTGTATCAGCTTCATGATCAAGTCTCAATGAAATAGCATGCATATTACGCATCAATTTTAACACGGAAGAAAAATCAACATCATGTCTTTCTTTTGATAATTTTATAACTTGTGGACGCAAGCCACTACCCAAGTAAATTAAATTTTTATTTTCTGCTCCTTCAGAATGCGTAGTGTCTTCATATTCGGCAATTTCATCCAAATATTTTTGTATTTCTTCAGTAATGGTGGGTATGCCAAACATTTCTATCATTGTTGCTTCCATTTCATCTCTCTGTTCTAAGTTGGCATTTGTGTACTCCTCATAAAAAAGATCTAAAAGCGCTAATCTTTGTTCTAATTGCTTTTTTGATATATTTTTATCAATAGATAATAAATTGAATGGTTGTTTTGCTTCATTTATAAAATCATCTAATTTTTTTTCTCCTTGCTGGTGTCTTTCAGCTAAAACACCTTCTAAGTCTATGGGATTTTCTGTTCCAGCAGATTCCATTACCAATTGTAATAAAATGTGGTGGTACATCATTTACATCTGCAACTTCTTGGATAGTCTCATGTAGTACTCCTTTAATTTGTTGATCATAGGCAATGATTTGAGAATGTAAATCAACTAAAGCTTCTTTAGTTTCAGGATCTTCAATATTATCTAGCATCTCTTCAATATCAAATTTTTTGTCTAGACTTCCTTCTCTGGATTCTTGTATCAAGTCCGAAACAATTTCTATTATTGATGAGGGCATTTCTTTGGACTCTACCTGGTCAGTCAAAGGAGTTGTTTCTAGGCTACTATTTTTTTCATTCATACTATTTTATCTCTTGATTTTTTAATTTGCTCATTTTCAAAAATACGGATAAATTCTTTCATTAATCCATCTTGTTTGTTTTTAAGTATTTTTATTTTAGCCCTGCCTTTTTCGACAATTTGTTTGGTTTTTTCTTTATTCATAGACATAGTATATCAGAAAAATTATTTTATTAGAAATATGTTTTGATGTTTATATGAGGGATTATTTTTTTTGTTTATAAAGTTCTCTTTGACAAAAGGGAGCTTTTTCCTATATTCTTAAAACAGTTCTTTGACTAAAGGAGTATCCCCATGAAAATAAAATTGATGCTCGTGGCGATTATTAAAAGTTTCTGGTTTTGGATTTTAATAATTGCTTTTTTTACCCAATTTAGTATCTGGTTTTTCGAAACTCACTTGAATGCGTAATATTTAGGTGAGTTTTTTATTTACCTCCACTAACTCCCCCTTCGTAAGGGGGAGAACCATTGACAATTAACTTTATATATTTTAAGGTAAGTTTGTCATGAATAGTACTTTTTAACTGAGGAGGAAAAAATGCCTTTTTGGCAAGCATGGCTTTTGTTTGGAGTTGTTTTTTTGCTAGCTGATCTTCTTCGTCAGCTAGGTCCTGGTTCCTCGACCATATATGCCGTAAAACAGCGCGGCTGGCTAATTGGTTTTCTCTGGGCTTTGGCGATCATCATTGGCAGCTTGGCTCTGTTTGTGTTGCTGATTGTGACTCCCTCGTCGGTAATCAAGAAATTGCCCAATTTTGGGCCAAGCTCCTAGTATTTTAACCCTATCTATTTGATGGGGTTTTTTCTATGAGCTTTTTTGATTCTTAAATATTCTTCAGCATCATGGCCACCTTTTTTATAATCAGCTGGGTATTTTTTACCAGCTTTTTCCAATTTTTGTAAAGTAGCTTCGACAATATCGATTTTTTCTTCTCGACAGAACTTTAGTAAGTATATCAAGATATCAGCTACCTCAAAAGCAATCTCTTGTTTGTCTTTTTGAGGGATTTTCTGGTTTCTCTTGTTAAGAGTATTATCCCATTGATAGAGTTCTAGTAATTCAGCTGCTTCGAGGACAATTGATTTTGCCAAATCAGCTGGATCTAGACCCAGCCAATCTCGTTGTTTATCAAATTCATCCATCTTTTTGGATAATTCCTCAAAAGATGTTTTTGCTTGGTTCATATGTTTGTATTTATTTCATATCACAAGCGCCTTTAAAGCCACATTGTTTGCTGCATTCGGTGCAGCCGCCGAGTTTGATCATCACACCCTCTTTACATTGCGGGCAAATCATACCAGCATCAGAACCATATTTAGTATCAACTTCCTTATGTTTAAGAGGATTTTGCATTTCAGGAATTTCCTGTTTAATTTCTTCTTTTATTTCTATGATTTTTGCTTCCTCTTCAGCTGGTTTATCTTCAACTGGTTTTTCTTCTACCTCTTTTTTATCTTTACCATTACCGTTGCCGTTATGATTATATTCTAGATTTTTATCTTCTGTGTCTTTGTTGGTAGATAAAACTTGTTCATCACGACTAGAATCCCGATAAATAGTCACACCTTTACAACCCATTTCATAAGCTTGGATATAAAGCTGATCAGTTTGTTCGACTGTAAAGTCAGCCGGAGCATTGGCAGTCTTAGAGATAGAAGAATCAGTCCATTTTTGGACAGCGGCTTGGACTTTGATATGCTCTAGCGGAGTAAGTTCCATGGCTGAAGTAAAAAATTCAGGCAAATCACCATTGTGTTTGTATTCGTCAGCCAAAGGAATAAAGACTTCATGAAAACCAAGGCGTGATTGGCGATAAAATTTGAAAGCATAGTAGGGTTCGATACCAGTAGAGGTGCCAAGCATAGAGCCGACAGTGCCAGTTGGTGCTTGCGTAGTCAGAGTGACATTACGCATGCCATTGTCTTTTATCATATCTACTACATCATCTGGCATTTGTTTGATAAAGCCAGATTCCAAGAATTTGTCTAATTCAAATTTAGGGAAAGGACCTTTTTCAGTAGCTAGACTGCTAGACTCTTTATACATTTCAGTAGTAATGATTTGATAAATCTTATCGATAAATTCTAAAGCTTCATCAGAACCATAACGCATTCGCAATTTGATCAACAATTCACCAAGTCCTAGTGTACCACCACCAATCCGACGTTCAGCTTTTTGATTTTTTTCATTTTCATTAAAATGATAAGGAGTCAAATCAATAATATTATCTAAAAAGCGAGTCAAAAGCCGAGCTGAACTTTTGAGTTCTTCCCAATCCATTTCATATAAGGCACCAATATCATCTTTACCAACTTGTTTTGCAAAAGAAGCCAGATAAAGGTGTCCAAGATTACAAACACCCCAGCCAGGTAGACCTTGTTCACCACAAGGATTGGTAGATATTATTTTATTGAAATAATAAGAATTACTCATCTTATTATAACGTTCCATAAAGACTATACCAGGTTCGGCACTAGCATGAGCACATTTGACAAGCTTGTCCCAAAGTTCTCTAGCCTTGATAGTTTTATAGATTTTGGTAGGATAGCCAGCTGCTTTCCAAGCTTGTAGATCACCATCCCAAGTATTGTCATAAATATCTGAATAAGCTGGATTTTCATAATCAGGAAATTCCAAATTCCAATGATCGTCTTTTTTGACTGCTTCCATAAAATCATCTGAGATCATCAATGAGATATTGGCATTTTCTATTTGACCAGAATTGGTCTTGGAAGTAATAAATTCTAAAATATCTGGATGCCAATCCCATTGCATAAGCATCAAAGCGCCGCGACGTGAGCCGCCCTGCTCGATCAAGCCAGTTACATAAGAAAATAAACCACCCCAGGACACTGAGCCTGATGATTTGCCGTGTACACCCTTGATATAAGCATAACGAGGCCTAAGGCCACTCAAAGATAATCCAACACCACCACCGCGTGACATTATCTCTACCATTTGATAGAGGGTGTCTTTGATAATTTCACGACGAGAGTCACGAGGGGAAGGAATAACATAACAATTAAATAGAGTAAGATTGGAAGTATAGTTGCCATGAGGATCGACATTGGCCCCAGTCATGATGCGACCACCAGGTTGGATATGTTTTTTTTGTAATTGTTCAAAAAATAATTCAAAGAATTTATTTTTATCTTCGTCATTTTTTTCTATAGAAGCTACAGCTTTGGCAATGCGACGATGAGAATCTTTGATAGATTCACGTGGTTTGTCACATTTGTATAGATCTTGTTTATACTCAAAATTATTGGCTTCATCAGCATAAAGACCAGTAAGCATATGAAGAGTTACTTGGTCATCTTCCAATATTTTTTTGACAACTCCTAGATCTTTTTTAGGATATTTACGATCTTCCTTAGAAATAACAATTACTAGGTCGCCTTCAGCAATAGTTTCTCTTTTTTCTTTGATAGAATAACGATCCAGAAAAATAATTCTGCCCAATTCATCAAATTGAGTAGAATTATTGATAATGTGTTTGGCTTGAGCAGATAGTTTGACGCCCTTGCTTTCTAATTCTCTAACTTCTAGAGAAGTGACTTCTTTGTCTTTTTGGAGGCGAAGCTTTTTACGTTCTTCACGGTAGAGGATAAAGTGTTTGGCAGTGCGAGCCCAATTGGCTTGGATCAAAATAATTTCTACTATATCTTGGATTTGTTCAACACTTGGGACTTCTTGACTATCAAATTTGTGTTCTAGGATAGAAGTGACAATGTCAGCTAATTTGCGAGCTTCGATTTCATCAAATTCACCAGTTGATTGTCCAGCTTTATAAACAACATTAAAAATTTTGTGAGCATCAAAATCAACAACAGAACCATCACGTTTTTTTATTTTTTTCAAACCAGGAAATATCTTTTGTTGTTTGTCTATTTTCTGGCCTCGGGTTTTTGAATATATTTTAGCAGCTTCCGCTTGATTATTATCCAAAAAAATAATATTGATTGCACTACGGATATCGTCTGTGGTAATTTGATCCTTGGTAGAGTAGTGTCTATCAATATATTGATTGCTTTGTTCTATGACAAGATTAGTCAAAAGATCGTCATTGACGCCAGCACCCAACATAGCTTGTTGAATAGAGGATGCGATTTTATTCTGATCAAAGGCTTCGAGTTTGTCGTTTCGTTTTTTGACTTGCATGGTTTATATTTTTAATTTTTTTTAACTTACAAAAAAATAAAAAGCTCAAAATTTTTTTTGATTTATTCAAGCTAATTATTCAAGGTCGAACACTACATCTAGTGTTTGAAACTATTATAGCACACAAGATATGGGATTCGCAAATATTTTATTTTTATTTGTATTTTAGAGTGTATTTATTATAATTTGTTTGTTATAAAAAGTCCAATTTTGACCTGTTGTCAGGGATTATTCTTTCTGCTATGATAGCCTTGATGGGTAAAATATTCAAAAGAGGTAATAAATTTAGACACAAAGATCAAAAAAAACGGCGTCCTAATAAACGCCGCACCAATCCTGGTGAATTAGTTGATCCTGTTTTGTATATTGGTGGTTTGGAGCCAGATAAGTATCCTACTTTACCACTTGAAAACTCCAAAGACAAAAAAATAGAAGAGGAAGTAGAAAATCCTCTTAATAAGAGATAAAAATAAAACACCCGACGGGTCCTAGGACCCGTCGGGTGTTTTATTTAAGTTCTATAGGTTTATTAAATTCTACTATTTCAGCTGCGATATTCAGCTGATTTTTTATTATGTCAGCAAAAGTATCCAGTGCTTTTTCATCACCATGAGTGAGTAGTATTTTTTTGGTATCTTTTCCAAAAGATGCGAGCCATTTGAGCATAGCTGCTTGGTCACCATGAGCCGAAAAGCCATCGATCTGATCTACAGCTGCTTTGATTTGGATAGAATGATTATAATAATTAAAATGAGTAGCACCGTTGAGTATTTCATTACCAACAGTACCTGGTACTTGAAAACCAGTCAATAACAAATGATTTTTGGCTACACTAGCATAATGAGCCAAGTGATGCATCATACGACCGCCTTCGAGCATACCAGAGCCCGCCAAGATAATTTTAGGAGGGGGTAGTGAGTTTATTTTTTTGGAATCACGAGTTTGATTGGTTACCTTAAGATGAGGAAAATCAAAAAGATCTTTGTCTGTTTTTAAAATATCTTGAGCTTCGTCTTTGAAATATTTAGTATATTGTTTATAGACTTCAGTGGCTCGAGCAGCCATCGGACTGTCTAAGAATATTGGCACTTTGAAGTCTAGATGGGATTCATAATAATTGTTCAGGACCTCCAAAATATCTTGAGTACGTTCAATGGCAAAGATAGCAATCATCAAAGTAGATTGGTTTTGCGTAACTCGCTGCACAGCTTCGATTAGTTTTTGGTCGCGAGTAGCCAAATCTTCGTGTAGACGATCGCCATAAGTGCTTTCACACACTACCCAGTCAGCTGATGCTAAATAATCTATATCTTTGACTAAGGGCATATCTTCACCGCCTATATCTCCAGAAAATACTATAGTTTTGTCTTTGGCTTTGATCTCTACAAAAGCTGCGCCTAAAATATGTCCAGCGTTGTGAAATATAAAGCTAATATCTGAAGATAATTTAATTGGTTTATAATATTCTACTGTTTCAAAAGCAGCGTAAGTTTTTTGTAAGTCAGCTGGAGAGTATAAAACAGGTAATTTGAGTTGACTAGATTTTTGTAAAGTGATTTTGAGATTATCGTCTAATATAATTTTAGCTAATTTATCTGTAGGAGGAGTAAGATAGACTTTGCCTTTATAATTATTGGCAAATAGTTTTGGCAGGCGACCACAGTGGTCTAGATGAGCGTGAGTCAAAATCACAGCATCTATATCTTTGGCATCAAAACCAAATTCTTCCCAATTTTTGAGATAGCTGTCTTCTCCTCCTTGCCAGAGACCGCAGTCTACCAAGATGCGATATCCGTTTATATTGAGTAAGTGACAAGAACCAGTTACTTCTCTGGTTGCACCATAAGATGTAAGTTTGATTGCCATTTTATTTTTGTTTATATAGTGATTATAACATAAAAAAGCCGCTCCCGCGACGCGGGAGCGGCTTAAATAAAAATTATTCTGTTATATCAATAAGAGGTTTGTCACAAAACTCTACAGTATGACATGTCATCATGCTGTCATATATTTCAGTTGGACACATTTGACATTGAGCTTCTTCATTGCAAGCTAGTGGATCGAGTGATCCACAATCTACTTTTTGTGTGCAACCAGACAATAATACTAGACCAAATATAATAAGAAATATTTTTTTCATATTTATAATTTACCAACCAAGTCTAGACCAGGTTTCAAAGTATCTGTGCCAGGTTCCCAATTGGCTGGACAAACTTGATCACCATGCTCTGCAACAAATTGAGCAGCTTGTAGTTTGCGCAAAAGCTCTTTGCTAGATCTACCAATACCATTGTCATGCACCTCAATAGTTTTCAAATTACCTTTAGGGTCAATAATAAAAGTCCCTCGTAGAGCCAGACCTTCTTCAGGAATAAGTACTCCATATTTTTTGGAAATTTCATGAGTCGGATCAGCAACCATTGGGAATTTTATTTTTTTGATAGTATCGCTTCCATCATGCCAAGCTTTGTGTACAAAAGCAGTATCAGTAGAAACTGATAATACTTCAGCATTGAGTTTTTTTATTTCTTCGTAGTGATCAGCTACATCACCAAGCTCAGTAGGACAGACAAAAGTAAAATCTGCTGGGTAAAATAATAAAATTACCCATTTGTCTTTGTAGTCATCTAGTTTAATTTTTTCTGTATTGCCTTCATGATAGGCTTCAGCTTCAAATTCAGGAGCTGCTTGACCGATTTTTGGAGTGCAATTGTCACAACAACAGCATTCACAAGTATTTTTTTCTTCTTGCATATATTTTTTGGTTAATTTTTAATTATTATGTGAGGGGCATATAGCTTAATTATTTTTTAATTGGATGATTTAATTCATGTAAAATTAATTTGCCTTTGCGGACACCATCTTGAAAGGCAGCACTAATTTTATCTTTGTTTATTTTGCGTTTGGAATTGCCAGTACTATCATAAATCACATAGACATTTTTGTAGCGATTGACCATCCAGACATAAGGGTGACTTAGTATATTTCTAAAATGTTTTCTGCCATATTTGAGACCAAAGTGTCTGGTTTTGAGTAAAAGATCTCCAATATCTATATAAAGATGTCGTAAGACTCGTTTGATTGTTTTTTTATCATTAAATATATAGACAATTTTTTTATTAGGATTTTTTTTGATAACCTGTTTGATAAAACCACGATTGGGCATAGTACCTCCATCTATATAACGATAATCTTTGAGGCGAGTATTGACATAAGGTGGTAAGTTGGCTGATTCTATTAGACGTTGGACGGTGTTTCTTTTAGCGTCTAAATATTTTATTTTATAAGTTTCACGATCAAATACCTTTACAAAAAATTTAATAGGAGATTTTTTTATGCGTTCTTCATCAACCTTCAAAACTTCTCGTTCAATATTTTCTATATATTCTAGGTCCATGACATCAAAAGTTTCATTCCAGATCAGTAAACGTATGATTTTGTTAAAAACAATTTTAGGAGATAAGCGACGCATAAATTTATCTTTTCTACTCAAAAAATCATGATAAATTTCTTCCATTTCTTTGGTTTTGTGTGACAAAAAATACGCAGCATTGTGAGCTCCAGCCGATACAGCATAGACAGAGTCAATACGAGGATAAAGATTGTTTTTTTCAAAAACACTCAAAGCCCCAGCAGAAAATACTCCTTGGATAGTACCACCCTCTATAATTAAAATTACATCTCGCTTCATTAGATATTATTTTATTTATTGTCCAGATAACGTTTATTAACTGCTTCCCAGTTTATCACATTCCAAAAGTTTTGCACAAATTCGTTGCGACGATTTTGATATTTTAGATAATAAGCATGTTCCCAAACATCAATTCCAAACAAAGGAAATTGATTTTGAGAAAATGGACTGTCTTGGTTGCTAGTTTTGCTAATTATTAGTTTAGCATTGTCTATACAAAGCCAAGCCCAGCCAGCTCCAAAGACAGTCATAGCAGCAGACTCAAATTCTTCTTTAAATTTTTCCCAAGAGCTAAAATTATTTTCAATAACTTCTAATAATTCGCCTTCAGGTTTATTATTTTCTTGACTAGCTCTCATAGTTTCCCACCAAATATTGTGATGTACATGGCCACCAGCATTATTTTTTACTGCTGTGCGGATATCTTCTGGTACTTGCTCTATGTTTTGTAAAATATCTTCAGGACTTTTGTCAAAATATTCTGTGTTATTTTCCAAAGCTGCATTGAGCTTGGTAGTATAGCCAGCATGATGTTTATCATGGTGGATTTCCATAGTTTCTTTGTCCATATATGGTTCCAGAGCGTCATAGGCATATGGCAAATCTGGAGTTGTAAATTTATTCATATAATTTTTGTTTAATAATTATTTTTTTGTCATTTCGAGCGAAGTCGAGAAATCTAGATAGATCCCTCCACCTTGGTCGGGATGATAATATTAACCGAAATATTTTTCTTGATAAAATCGTATCAGTTGTTCGACTTCTGGTATGACTTCGGGATTACCAACGCCGACTTTGGTTTTTTTCTGGACTGATTCTAGATCATGAGCGCCCTCCAGGACTGCCTCTTCAATATCATGGTCAGTCACATTGGCAACTTTGTCTATGATACGAGTTTGTTCTTTGATAACTCTGTCTTTTTGTTTGGTTTTTATAAAATAATTGTTGATAGCAGATCGCAAAGCTTTGTCGCCCAAGACAGAGCAATGTATTTTGCGAATGGGCAAGCCATGCAAGCGCTCAGTAATGTCTTGTGGTTTTATTTCTAGAGCCTGGTCAATTGGCATACCGCCATTTTCTGCTACCATCACAGAAAGCATTGAAGTGGCTGCAATAGCTGAGCCACAACCAAATGTTTGCCATTTCATATCTATGATTTTATCATTTTTTTTGTCTACTTTGATCCAGACTTTCATCATATCACCACAAGCAGGTGAGCCTACCATACCTAGGCCATCATAGTCTTTCAATTCTTTGGCATTTGAGACCAAATTTTGAGGCTGAAAAAAGTGTTTTTTTACTTCATCGGTATAAGCCCAATCTTCGTCACCACCTTTGGGCACTATATCGATGTCAGCCGTTATATTTTGTTTGCTCATATATAAATTGGTTATAAATTAGTTATTTTACGGGGAGCTAATTTTACTGATTTTGCTATATCATCCATATCTACATTGACTGGTGAAGCTTTACGCAGTTTCTCAACTATCATAGGCAATTTGGTCATCAAATATTCAAGATCTTGTTTAGTAGTATCTTTGCCCAGAGAAAATCTCATTGAGCCGTGAGCTACTTCATAAGGACAACCCAAAGCTCTGATTACATGAGAAGGATCTAGAGTCGTTGAAGTACAAGCAGAACCAGTTGAAGCTTGAATACCTACTTCATCTAAATAAAGTAGCATAGCTTCACCTTCTACATCTAGTATAGAAATATTGATATTGTTTGGCAGGCGCTTTGTAGCATGGCCGTTTAATCTAGTCTTATCTATTTTGGTCAAGATTTCTGAAATAAGCCAATCACGCAATTCTGTTAGTTGTTTATTATTTTTTTCTTTGTCTTGATAAGCCAATTTCAAAGCAGTAGCTAGACCAACAATGCCCGGGACATTTTCTGTACCAGAATAAAGATTTTTTTCTTGGCCGCCTCCGTCTATCAAAGCAGTCAGGGGAGTACCTTTCTTGATATACAAGACACCCACGCCTTTGGGACCATAGATCTTAGAGCCATTGATAGTTAATAGATCAACATGAAGTTTTTTGACGTCCAAGTCTAGTGCACCAGCTGCCTGACAAGCATCAGTGTGAAAATAAATTTTATTTTGGCGAGTTTTATTTATTTTAGAAATTAAATTTCCAAATTTTTGTATATCTTGAATTACGCCAATTTCATTATTGGCCATCATGATGCTGACTAGGACTGTATTATTTTGGATGGCAGCTTCTAGGTCTTTGGGATTGACCAAACCATCTTGATCAACTGGCAAGACAGATACTTCGTGACCAAGTTTTTTCAATCTTTCAGCTGCATGTAATACAGCATGATGCTCTATGCTTGAAGTAATAATATGCATTGGTTCTTTATAAGAATCAAGCAAGCCTTTGAGAGCCAAATTTATACTAGCTGTACCTGAGCCAGTAAATATGATTTCTTCAGCTTGGCAATTCAAAAAATCAGCCACGGTTTGGCGAGAATTATCAATAGCGTGTTTGGCACGCTGACCCAACTTGTAAAGACTAGATGGATTTCCAAATTCTTTGGTCCAATACGGCTCCATAGCCGCAACAACACGCTCATCTACTGGAGTGGTAGCGGCGTAGTCTAAGTATATATTTTTTGGCATGATATTTTATGTCTCAGGATAAAGCTGTTTGCCTTCATCGTCAGAAACAATAATGGCATTTACTGGGCAGCTTTTAGCAGCCTGAATGACGGTTTCTACACTATCTTTGTCAGCATCCTTTACAATAGCAATGCCTTCATCGTCTAATGCAAAAGTATCAGGAGCAACCTGGACACAGGTAGCTACACTAATACAAGCTTCTCTATCTACTTCTATTTTCATATTGATATATTTAATAATTATGTATATATTGTAGCAAATATGCATTTTCAGTCAATAATTTTGGTAAAAATAGCTTGACAAAAGCGTTTTTTTGTGCTAATATGTATATGTAAGTTGAAATTGGTCTATTCCTGCTCATTTGCAGGGAAGCCAATTTTTTATTTTTAGCAAATTTTTGTACTATTTGCTAAAAAGCCCCAAAATATGCCCCAAGCACTGCTTACAAACCAAACTTCCATGTATTATAAGCAATTAATTATTAATTTTTTATGATCAATAATGAAACAAAATCATTTAAACTGATCGTAGGACCGGGCAGTGAGCGCCTACGATCCAGTGATTATTGGGCTATTTTTATCCTATGTGCTTTTGGTGCCCTGGTACTTTTTTATGTCGTAGGACAGTCCATTTAACTATTAATTAAAAATATGAAGTGTAAATGTAAAAAAAATAAATGCAAATGTGTCAAAAGTTTTAAAAGATGTAAATCTCGTTGCAATCCGCAAGTCGAGAGTCATGAAAACTGGGCCACTTTAGCACTGTTCCTTCTTTCTTTAATTTATATTGTCTAATTATTAAAAAACAAAAACAAAAATAAATATGAGACAAATTTTCTACATTCTCTTACTCTTTAGTTGGGCACCTTATACTCTTTATGTCTAACAATACTTCGCAGATCTATGGCGAAGAAACAAGATCATTAAAACAAAAATAAAAATATGTCATTTTCTGACAAACTATCGGGATCAAAAAATCAATCTGTTCATCAGCCAGATGAGACAGATATAATAAAAGCACCGCCTGATGAACTAGTGGTGGTCAAGGAAAAACAAGATGAGCAAATAAATCAAAATATACAAAGTGAAGATGAACCTCAAAATAAAGCTTCACCATGATAAGAAAATCTCCTGCTAAATGTGGGAGATTTTCTTATTAGAAAAAAAATACAATTTCTGGTATAATAGTAATAATGATTTTAGATATTTCTATTTATAAACTCTTAGGTATTTTAGGTTTGTTATTGATTGCCTTTGGTGTTTTGACGCAACGTAAAAAAACTGAAGATTTGTTTTATATTTTTGGCGGTTTGTTTTTATTACTCTATAGTATTTATATTAGAGATTTAATATTTATAATTTTACAAATATTTTTTATATTTGCAGCATTTTATCATTATTTTACGAAAATAAAAAGATGAAAACACGAAACAATTTAAGTTGGAAAATCGGCGGTGAGGCTGGTTTTGGTATCAAATCAGCTGGTATGATGTTTGGTAAGATTTTTATGAAAGCTGGGTATGAGGTTTTTGATTATACTGAATATCCATCTTTGATAAGAGGCGGACACAATACTTTTCAGTTGATGGTAGATGCCAAATCTGCCAATAGTGTTACTTATCATGTTGATGTATTGATAGCTTTGAATCAAGAAACTATTGATAAGCATCTTGATGAAGTATCTCAAGGTGGAGTTATTATCTATGATGACAGCAAAGCTAAACTGTCTCCAGCCAAAGCAAAAGCAAAAAAAATAAATGGTCTGGGTTTGCCTTTGACAGATCTGGCCAAGCAAGCAGGCAATCAGCTAATGCGTAATGTTGTAGCTATTGGAGCCACACTAGCATTGGTAGATCAAAATTTAACTATTGCAAATCGTGTAGTTAAAAACAATTTTAAAAATAAAGGTCAAAAAGTAGTTGATCAAAATCTTAAAGCTTTGAAACTTGGTTTTGATCATGCAAAAGAAAATTATAAAAAAGATTTTATTTGTTGTCTAAAAAGTCTTAAAGCTAATGATAATATTTTAGTTTCAGCCAATGAATCTTTAGCACTAGGAGCACTCGCTGCAGGTTTGAATTTTTATGTAGCCTATCCTATGACTCCTTCTTCTTCTATTTTACATTTTTTGGCTTCCACAGCAATCAAAACAGGTACAGTAGTCAAACATGCTGAAGATGAGATTGGTGTTATTAATATGGCCTTAGGAGCTGCCAACGCTGGCGCCCGTACTATGGTAGGCACATCTGGTGGTGGTATTGCTCTGATGACTGAATCTTTGGGATTAGCTGCTTTGACTGAAACTGGTATTGTAATGGTAAATGTTCAGCGTGTGGGACCTGCTACTGGTATGCCGACTTGGACCGAGCAGGGTGATTTACAATTTATGTTGCATGCTGCTCCAGCAGATTTTCCACGGATTGTAATTGCTCCTGGTGATATCCAAGAAGCATATGAGATAGGAGCAGAGGCTATGAATTTGGCTGAGATTTATCAAACTCCAGTTATTATTATTTCAGACAAGCTTATTGCCGAAGGCAATACTACAGTTCCAAAATTTTCTACTAAGAATATAAAAATTAATAGAGGTAAATTATTAAATCAAGCTCAGCTTGGTAAGATAAAAAATTATCGTCGTTATAAGTTGACCAATGATGGTATTTCGCAACGAACTATTCCTGGTATGAAGGGTGGTTTGTATATTGCCAATAGTGACGAGCATGATGATTATGGTTTTTCTTGTGAAGAATCTAAAAATCGCATTGATCAAGTCCACAAGCGTCAGGCCAAGCTAGATACTTTTGCCAAAAAAATGCCTCAACCAAAGATCTATGGCAATTCCAAAGCAAAAAATACCATAATTTTTTGGGGATCAAATAAAGGTGTATTATTAGATGCTTATAATAGACTTGAAAAAAAGCATCAGAAAAAAATAAAGATTATGCAATTGCAATATATCTGGCCTTTTCCCAAAAAGTTTGTTGCTAATATCTTGAAGAATTCTAAAAATGTTTTGTTGATAGAAAATAATAGCAATGGCCAGTTGGGTAATTTGATTGCTCAAGAAACTGGTATTTTGATTAAAGATAAGTTTTTAAAATATGATGGACGTCCGTTCTATCGTGAAGAAATAATACAAAAATTAAAATCATTTTAATAATACGTGCCCCGTTTGATGTATTGTATAAACGGGGATAAAAAATGAAATAAAAAATATGCTTAAAGATAAAAAAAGTTTCGGGGTGAAACACACAGATTTTGAAACAACCTGTAAATCTACTTGGTGTCCAGGTTGTGGTAACCATGCTATTGGTCTTGCTATGCGTCAAGCTTTAGCAGAATTAAATCTTAAACCAGACAATGTCTTGATCAATTATGGCATTGGCTGCTCTAGCAATGGTAATAATTTTACAAAGAGCTATGTCTGGCATTCATTGCATGGTCGCGGTGTACCATCTGCCGTAGGCGCAAAATTAGCCAACCAAGATTTGACAGTTTTGGCTTCATCGGGTGATGGTGATGCCTATGGTGAGGGTCTTGGTCATTTGATCCATGCTATCCGTGGTAATGCTGATATTACTTATATTGTTCATGACAATAAAGTATATGGCTTGACTACTGGTCAAGCAGCTCCAACATCCAATAAAGGCTACAAAGCCAAATCAACTCCAGAAGGTATTATTGAAAAAGCAGTCAATCCCATTGCCCTTGCTCTTGCTAATGGTTGTACTTTTGTGGCTCGTGGTTTTGCTGGTGATGCTGCTCATATGAAAGAATTGATCATGAAGGCTATACAACACAAAGGTTTTGCTTTTATTGATGCTTTTCAGCCTTGCGTGACTTTCAATAAAGTTAATACTTTTAAATTTTATTATGATCGACTTTATAATCTAGACAAGAAAAAAGATTATGATAATAAAGATTTGCAATCTGCTTTGAAACAAAGTCAAGTTTGGGGCAACAAAATCCCTTATGGTATTTTTTATCAAGGCAAGCGTGATGTCTATGGCGCCAATTTACCTCAGCTCAAAGGTCAAGCTCTAGTCAAACGCAGTGTCAAAGTAAGAGATATAAATAGTTTGATGAAAACTTTTGCTTAATATGAATCAAGCAAACAATCATGGTTTTACTTTAGTATCTTTGGTAGTAACAGTTACAATTATTGTGATATTAGTTGCAATTATTTATGTTTGGGTTGATCCAGTAGCTCGAGTTGGTGCTGCTAAAGATACTAAAAGACGTAACGATGTTTTGATTATAGCTAGTGCTCTTACTGATTATATGAAAGACAATAATGGTACCTTACCTTTATTGGGAGGACTGAGCACTAGTACTAAAAAAGTGCTTTGTTCTACCAATACTTCTTTGACTTGCGATAGTGATACAGATGGTTGTCTGATTATTGATGATACTGATTTTACCAATAAATATTTAGCGGAATTACCTGTTGATCCTGACAAAACTACCCAGGCTGATACTGGATATTATTTACAAAAAAGTTCTACTACTGATGCTTTGATTGTGGGTGCTTGTACTACTCATAGCTCTACAGCTATTACCCATCAGCCACCAGTCAAGGTTTCTTGTCTTGGTTATGCAGCGGGGTATTGCTGGTATATGGCTACTAATACTACTCATGACTGTGATACAGTTTGTAGTAATTTGAATCTGACTTGTGTTGATAATGTAAATTATGGATCTGATCTCAATTGTGAACTCAACCAAGAATTTCATAATGGTTGTGGTAGTGGCTGTAATATGCCAGCCGGTGCAGATGTACCACCAGCTCACCATGAGACAACTGATGTTTGTGTTTATCAATCATCGGCTGTAAGTTGTGATGATAATACGGCTAGTTATTATAGTATTTGTCCTTGTCAGTAATTTATTATTTTTTAAATATGATTGTAAATAAAATACGACATTATGCGTCCCTGACATTTATGGTTGGTCTACTGGCAATCCAATCTTTGGTTTGGGTAGCCGTCAAAGCAACTGAAGATCCAGCTGATTTATTGCAAGCCTATTTCGTAAGTCCAACTATTGGTGAAGTAATACCACCTGATACTCAATTTGATATCCAAGCTATGCTATCAGCTGATACTGATAGTGATTTTTCAACTGTTTATTTCAATCTATCCAACCCTAGTCAAGGTATTGATCTTAATTATGAGACATTTTTGGCAGACAATAGTCTTTGGCAAAGTATAAATTATGTAGATACTAGTCAATTACCAGGTGGTATTTATCATTTATCGGCTACAGCTCATGTTTATGTCAATGATGTTTTGGTAGATAGTTGGCAATCTATGCCTCAAGCTTTGGATATTGCTGGAGGTACTGAGATAGCAGCAGAGGGTGATGTACCAGTCAATGAAATTATTTTAAATTTTATTGAGCCAGTTGCAGGTGAGGTTATTAGTGATGATTCTATTGAAATGTTGGCCAATTTAAACATTGCTCTTTCAGGTATGAATTTTGTTTTGTTAGATGGAAATGGTACTAATATAAAGCGTACCTCTGGTTCTTTGGTTCCCGGAGGTGATATTTATATGTGGCAGGGAATTTTTAATGTAGCAGATCAGCCTGACGGCAATTATATTGTGACAGCTGATCTTGATGATTTTTTGCTTGGTTACCCCGATGCATATGTGATGATTGACGAAGTGCCTGTTATTATAGAAAGAGATACTCCACCTCCACCAGATGTACCCTTTGAAGCAAGTGTCATTTTGCCAGTTGAAGGCTCTACTATTGATGGAATCATGGATGTAATAGTTGAGTTGAATCAGCCAATAGAGGGTAATCAACAATTGGTAGTTTTATTTCAAGATTCGGTTTTAGAGATTCCTATTTCATTAACTTTATTACCAATTACAGATACCCGCTATGAGGGTGAATGGGACACCATTGCGTTTGCGGATGGCACAGCTACAATTAGTGTATTTGTAGACAATGATGAGTTAACCTCTACCAATTTTATTATAGACAACACCACTGAATCGATTATTACATTATTTAATCCTGATGCTGGATCTACTATTAGTTCTGATTCTTTTCAAGTAGAGTTTGAAACAAATTTTGTAGCTGATGAGTTTCATGTTGAATTTTTTAGTTCTGATGACCCGGCTATTACTACTGGTCAAATACTTATTGATGCAACTAATGGTTATAATTGGGCAACAACAATTAATTTAGATAATACATTTATTGATGGTCAATATAATCTAGTAGCTATAGCAAGTGGCGGTGAATTAGATGTTGATATTATTGAGGATTTTAATTTGATTCTTGATTTGATAGAAGATGAACCACCACCTCCACCGCCTGATGAGCCGGAAGACATTATTTTAGAACTATCCAATCCTGGTTCCAATCTGTCAGGCATAATTGATTTGCAAGCTACTGCAAACTATCCTGACTTAGATCTTGATTTTGTAATTTCCAACAGCACCGATCAAGTAGAAATATTACGTTTGCCAGCTGTATTTTATGAAGATATTTATATAGCTAATCTTGATACTACTTTATTAGATAATAGTAATTATTATTTATTGCTTAGTACTATTTTTGAAGACACAGAAATCATTAGTGATAGTGTTTTGGTAACTGTTTACAATACTCCAGCTGGAGATGACCCGGAGCCATACTGTGGTGATGGAGAAATCAATCAAGACGATGAAGAGTGTGATGACGGTAATGATCAAGATGGCGATGGTTGTTCTAGTATATGTATATTGGAAGAAGATCTGCCAGACGATCCAGAACCATACTGTGGTGATGGAGAAATCAATCAAGACGATGAAGAGTGTGATGACGGTAATGATCAAGATGGCGATGGTTGTTCCGAAATTTGTGTCTTAGAAATAGATGAGCCAGATGATGAAGGCAATGATAGTAATCAAAATGATAATACTAATGATAGTGATGATCAGTCAGATGACTATTCAGATGATGTTGTAATATATGATTTAGATACAAGCTGTTTAGAAGCTGGTATTTTGGATGAAGCAAACTGTGCTCACTTTTTGAGTTTATTAGACGATTCTATTGATCCGATTTGTTTGGAACAATCTATATATGAAGCAAATGCTTGTGAAGATTATTTAAATATTATTTATGTTGATCCACAATGTCAGGAAGCAGATATCATAGATAGAGAACAATGCAAAGATTATTTATTAGAACAATATGTTAGCCGTGTTGATTGTCAATTGGATGATCAAAACTTATGCAATAGTATTTTGCGTGATCAATACCTCAATCGTTTGGTAGTAGAGGTCAATCAACAGCAGACAATTTCTGGTATTATTGAGCCATTACTTGGTCAACATATTGGTTTACAAGATTTGGATGGCCAATTATATGATGAGGGGATAGAAGATATTTTACCTCTAGAATCTGCAGATAATATTCAAGTATTATTGACTGATTCTCAAGAAGAGATTGTTTTGGAAAATCAGGATATTTTGACAGTTCTCAACGGCGCGGTTTTGGTCATAGATACAGATGCCGATGGCTTACCAGATGATCTAGAAAATTATTATGGTACAGATATAAATAATCCTGATACAGATTCTGATGGTTATAATGATGGCACAGAAATTAAAAATAATTATAATCCTGCTGGTGATGGTCCATTAGATATAGCGCGGACAGTTTTTGATGAAGTTATTTTGTCCGGCGCAGCTCTAAAACAGCCAAAATTGAATCCGATAAATATAGATAATAGTCTAGCAGTCAAAGAAATTGTAAATATAGATGATAAGATTAGATTAAGTGGTCAAGCAGATAAAAATACTTGGATCAATATTTATCTTTATAGTGATTTGCCATTAGTCATGACTACCAAAACAGATGCCAATGGCAATTGGTCATATACTATCCAAAAATCTCTTCAAGATGATCATCATCGTGTCTATGTAACAGTCAATAGTATGACTGGTAAAGTAGTCAAACAATCTCCACCAACTTCATTTTTGGTAAAATCTGCTAAAGCTGTTACAGCTGATGATTATTTTGATACAACAACAGTCACTGATACAACTAGCAATATGATTCTCTATTATATTATAGCGGCTGGTTTACTAGTTTTGGTTGGTTTAGGGGCTATTGTTTTATTGCATCGTCGTAAATCAGGTAATTTAGAAGTATAATATGGCTCAAACAAAAAAAAGTTTTTTTCTTCAGCAGAAATATCAAATTATTTATGCTGTTGTTTTGATTTTGTTGATCCCGGTGGCTATTATTTTTAATACTATTTTATCTATTCGATCTTTTCAAACAAATATAGATGTCAATCTACAACGCCAGGCTTTATCTATTGGTAGTTTTTTTGAAACTGCTGTTTTTCGAAATGTGGATGACTATGGTCAACTACAAGATGAAGTCATAGCTATCGGTCAATCCAATCCAGAGTTAAAAAATTTGGATGTCTTATTGCCAGCTGGTGAAGATTTTACAACTATAGCCAGTTTAGATATATCCAAATTGGGTAAAATCTCTGGAGATATCAACCATATGATTTCTTGGCATCAAAATGAGGCTGTAGCTATGTTGACCAGTGAAGAGGCAGAACGTTTTTGGGAGGTAGTCATGCCTTTGCATGATACTCAAGGAAAAAAGCAGGCTATGTTGAGTTTACGCATGTCTTTGCAGGCAGTTGATGGTCTTGTAAAAAATACTTTGACTAATTCTTATATTATTTTGACTATTACTGTTTTGATTGTTATTTTGCTCTTGGCCTTGAATACTAGATTGTTTGAATATGCAATTCTTTTTAGAAAACTCAAAGAGGTTGATAAGATGAAAGATGAATTTATCTCTATAGCTTCACATGAGTTACGGACACCAATTACGACTATCAAAGGATTTTTGTCTATGACCCTTGAAGGTGATTATGGTCAGCTCAATCCCCAAGGTAAAAAAGGCCTCAAGATAATGGAATCTTCAGTCAATCGACTTGGTGTGTTGGTTGGAGATTTACTTAATGTCTCTAGGATCGAACAAAAGCGATTGCAAGTCAAACAAGAAAAAATATCTCTATCAAATATTTTACAAAGTGTTGCAGATGAATTTGAATTGCGTATTAAAGAAAAAGGTTTGGCTTTTAAGACTAAATTTTCCAAGAAATTGCCAGATGTCTTAGCTGATGAAGATAAACTGCGACAGGTCTTGATCAACTTGATGGGTAATGCCGTCAAATATACCAAGAAAGGTGAGATAGAGTTACTAGCCAAAACTGATGACAAGTTTGTGACTATTATGATCAAAGATACTGGCCTTGGTATGTCAGCCAAAGAAAGAGAAGGATTGTTTAGTAAATTTTATAGAATACAAAGTGACGATACACGTGGTATCGTTGGTACAGGTTTAGGTCTATGGATCACCAAGCAATTGGTTGAACTAATGGGTGGTGAAATTTATCTAGATAGTATCAAAGATGTTGGTACACAATTTTATTTTACCGTGCCCATCTATAAAAATAATAACAAAAAATAAAAATATTTTCTATAAAAGGTATTGATACCTCCGCCCCCGCGGAGCGGGGGCGGGTAGTACATAAAACTTTCATACAAAAAATAAATTATATTTTGGAGGGATACTATATCCCAAGAACTGACAATAAAATAATCCCGTGTTATGCGGGATTATTTTAATTTAGTTATATTTTGTCTGATATTACTCGATTTTTGTAGATAGCTACCAATAGAGATGAGATTAGCGCCAGCTTTTTTGATTTGCTTTATATTTTGATCATTTATACCTCCATCAACAGCAATATTTATTTTAGAGTATTTTTTGTGTAGAGCTTTTATTTTAGCTAGAACTTTACTCTGAAATTTTTGGCCTTGTTTGCCTGGTGTGACGCCCATAATCTGGATAGTATGAAATTCAGGAATAATATTTTTTATTTTAGCTAAGCTTGTATTAGGATTTATACTCAAAGCAGTTTGGATTTTTTGTGTTTTCAGATATTTGTTTATGTCCAAAATATTATTTATATTTTTATCAGCTTCATAGTGCCAAATAATTTTTTTTATGTTTCTTAGCTCAAGCCATTTATTTATATATTTGGGTACATCTTTGACCATGAGATGAATTTCAAGCTTGTGGCGGCGAGTAAGGTTTTTTATACTTTGAGGACTAATATCATTTTTAGTTTTTACAAAAACACCATCCATAATATCTATCTGGATATAAGAAAAGTGTTTGGCTACTTGATGCCATTGTTTAGTAAACTGAGTTTTATTGCTGGCCAATATAGCCGGAATTATTTTGACAGTTTTTGGCATTATATTTTTTTGACGCGTCTTTTATGACGAATTGATTTGGAAAAATCAGTAGTCAGCCAGGCATGGACTATTCTTATGGCTTGAGTTTGAGAAATATACTGGGCTGGCAAACAAAGAATATTACTATTATTATCTTGACGAGACTTTTTGGCTACCGACAAAGACCAACCCAAGGCTGCTCTAACGCCTTTATATTTGTTGGCGACCATACACATACCTTGTCCTGAACCGCAGAGGACAATACCCATGGCTTGTTTATCTTCAGCTACATATTTGGCAACTTTACGAGCATAGTCAGGATAATCATCACGAACCTGGTATTTGGTATTACCCAAATCTTTGACTTCATGATGTCTTTTTGATAGAGATTTTTTTAAAGCTTCTTTGAGTTTAAAGCCATTATGATCAGCTGCAATATAAATTTTCATATTTTTATATTATTATCTTCTTTTTAGACTACGAGACTTGCGACTAATAGCAAAGATACCCAAAATAGATAGGTAAGTAGCTGTAAATTCTCCAGTAAAATTAAATTTATTGCTGTCAATAGCTGACGCAATAATAAAAATAATTATCAAGACTGTCCAGAGAATGATAAATATCTCACCATTGTGGTTGGATAAAAATTTAGGTGATTTCCAACGATCAAATTCTTTGACAGTAGTAAATATTGTCAATATAGAGATATAGATGATTGCTAGATTTTTGATAGCTTCAGTCAGATCAATTAGATCAAAAAAATGGATCAAGAAAAATATGGCTGTAATTATTCCCCAAAAGTTGGCTAACCAACGCCAAGTAAATAGTTCTGATTTTGTTTTTCGCATGGCTTTATTTTACCATATTTTATTGGGTCTGTCTTATAGACTTGACAAAACACCTATAATTATGTATTATACTGAGAATACTCGTTTTTTAACCATAAGAGAGGGAGGTCGCCATGAGCGATGCCAGAGAGAGTATGGGTAACTTGAATGAGCGATTGGATCGATCTCATACCAAGTTTACCATCGTACGTATTCAGCACGGACACGTGCATGACCAGCCCAAGGCTCTGGAAGCCTTGTCTGGTGTTGTTGCGGTGAACACTCACCCTCGCTATCCGCATGTCATAGTCTTGCAGGGCGAGATCAGTGATGAGGATATCAGAAAAGCTCTGGGCCCGGATGAGCACTTCGAGGCCAAGGTCGTGACTGGTTATCGTCATTCCGCCATTCCTTTTACGATTACCGTTCGGTAATCTCGTTTTGACCGCCTGGTTTTATTGGGCGGTTTTTTATATCATAATATTGACTAAATCGTAATTTATTGCTATAGTTTTGTGTGTTTTATATTGAAGCTCCCATAGTTCAACGGATAGAACAACGGCCTTCTAAGCCGTAGATGTAGGTTCGATTCCTGCTGGGAGTACCAGCCCAGCAAATTTTATTTACGTGGTGGTAGTAGCTCAGTTGGTAGAGCATCGGATTGTGGTTCCGGCGGTCGTGGGTTCAAATCCCATCTATCACCCCACTAGAAAATCGCCCTAAAGGCGGTTTTTTGGTATAATAAAAATAGATTATTAATTTTAATAATATGAAGTACAAAGTTCATCGTTTAGAGGTTAAAAGCAATCATATGCAAGAACAGCTAGAACAATTTCTAAGAGGTATTAAGGGTGAGGTTGTCTCAATTATTCCTAATGTTAAACCAACCTTTCAGCTTATGGGAGCAACAGCAAAAGTAAATTTTTTATTGGTTGTTGAAAAAATTAATTAAAATTAAATTATAATTATGAAACAATTATTATTGTTAATTGCAGTTATTATGCTTGCTGTTTCGTTTCAATCATACGAGGTAAGGGCAGTGGGTAATTATGGACCCGGCTCTTTACTTGCTTTAGAAGGAGTCGAGGGTGCTGCTGTTTATTACATTAGTTCAGACGGTAATAAATATGTTTTTCCAGATGGTAAAACATATAGCACATGGTATGAAAATTTTGACGATGTTGTCAGAGTTCACGTAACCGAATTAGATCTGTATCCAGATGGCGGTGTTATTACTTACAGACCGGGTACTAAACTAGTAACTCACTCTAACACAACTAAAATTTATGCTGTAAGTCCAAGCGGAATCCTACATTGGATTCCTACGTCTGAAATAGCCGAAGAACTATATGGCGAGATTTGGTATACGATGGTTCAGGATGTTATTCCAGGTTATTTTTCATCAAGTTATACTATGGGGGCGGATTTATCAGACAAACATCCAGAGGGAACCTTAATAAAATATATTAATGATATATATTATGTGTGGGAAGAGAATATGATTAGATTGTTTGTTAATTCAGATTCCTTTGAAGCAAACAGATTTGACTATGACGATGTAGTTGATGTGGATGACATATCAGGGTATACAGCTGGTGAGTCTATTACGGGCGAGGAAACACTTTTAGCGGGGATTAGAGCAGGTTTTTGGTTGAATAATAGTACTTGTTCTTATAGCAGTATAAAAGGAACTATTGAAATTTTATCTATTGAATTAGCTCCAGAAGAAGAATTCAATTGTCCAGTTGAGCCTAGAAAAGTTTTACTTAAATTTACTCCTGATAATTTAATAGATATAGATAATTATAGTTTCCCAAACGTTAGTGATACATCTGAATTAAGAATTAATGACGGAAAAAATCCTAGTTTAAATTGGATTGAACAAAACGGTATTGAAGTAGGCAATGTATATGACGGAACAAGGTCTGAAATACTAGGCGGTAGCTGTTCGCCTGTATTATTTGATTTTTCCGATATAAATACATATCCTAGTACTGGGTGTAATTAAATTTAGGATTTTCATAACAAAAAACTTAAAAAATCGCCCTAAAGGCGGTTTTTTGGTATACTTAATATATTAAAATTAAATTAAAATTATGAAAACTCTAATAAAAAAAGTAAAAGTATTTTTTTGGCTTAATTTGATATCCGGGATTATTACTGGTATAGCTGCTTTTATTACAGATACAAATTATGGTTTTGCCGCAATATTATTAATCAATGCAGGAGCCTTTTATAGTATTCAACAACTTATTAAATAAAATTGAATCAAGGCTCTTAAACAAAAAAGTTTTAAATTAATAAGAAAACCGTCCAGATTATTGGACGGTTTTTGTTTGTGATATCAGATCATTGACCATACTGGCAATATAGCGAGCATAGCTAGTAGTAGCTTTTTCACTATGATTGCCTTGCAGGACATATTGCTTGACTTTGGGTAGTACTTTGACATAAACAGATTCAATGCCTAGAGAAATTGTTTGAGCTGTTTGTTCGATAGTTTGTTCTTGACGAACACATTGCTGTAGTTCTTGATAAATCTCCTCAGCATTGAGTGCCAGACTTTGGTCAATGGTCGTGCTAGGTTGTATTGTCGATTGAATTGGTGCTTGATTGCTACAAGCTACCAGCATTGCTAACAAGAGTAGCATCATTGATCTAATCATCAAACCCCTCCCCTTTGAATTGAAGTGTACATCTGATAACTAGCAATTTAACAGGATAATTATATTTTTGTCAATCTATATTAATAATTTTTAGTATCTTCTATGAATTCATCTAGCTTTAATTTCATCATGTTAAAAATATCAGGATTAATATCTTTAATATTATTTTGAAATAAGTAATCGTCTTCTAAATTATACAAAGCATATATATCTTCAGACTCTGGTTTGTATATCAAAATGTAATCTTGATAAATCAAAGCTCTTTTTTTATGTTTTTGTAATAAATTATTATCAATAATTTTAATATTATTGATATCACTGACATCCAAAAATGTCCCAGCTTTATCAATATACAATTTGCTTGAAGTATTATGAACATCTACATCAGATTCTAGATAAATAAAATCTTTTTTATAATTATTTATCTCATCAGAATAAAGACCTAGATTGATTGTGTCTATCAAAGAGTAGTTACCATCTATTGGTGAAGGATTTTTGTCATGTTCATAGATAAAAAACGGAACATTGATTACATGTTTTGAATCAATATTGTTGTGGGAGTACAGATTCAAATCATTATCATATATATTTTCTCCTTGATCAGATAAAAATACTATCTTTGTGTTTTCTAATAAACCAGCTGCAGCTAATCTATTAAAAAGATATTTAATCTCATCATCTATACTCAAAACAGTCATCATATATAGATTTCTGATATTTTGATTGCTGACCAGATTGTCTCCATTATATTTATAATCATGATAATCAAATATCCAGTTATATTTATTGTCATTTATATTTGCTGGAAAAGATTTATAATAAGGATATTTGGCTTCAAAAGGAATATGATTTTCCCCCAAAGACAAAAAAGCTATTTTTTTGTCTTGGCGATGATTATTGAGATATTTAGTAAAAAGATTAATTGAATTTCTGCTATTGGCAGTGCCGTCTGATTGGAAATATTCTGGTATTAATAAATTTCTAATAAAATTATTAGAAATAAGAGACAATAAACCAACATCTTTTTTGATTATATTTGCATCAAAAGTAGTAGAGTGGTCTATGTATGGAGCAGAGATTTTATCAAAAGGAATATCAAAGTTTTTTCTATTTTTTACATCGTCATCAGTAAAATCAGTATGAAGTGATATCAAATATTCTTGTTTTAATTGATTGACAAAAGACATGTCCATTGGAGTATCTAGAGATAGTGCTGTAGCACGATATTTATAGGCATAGTCATTGGCAAAGATTGAAGCCATAGAAGGTACAGAAGCTGGAAATGTCGTGTACATATTATCTAATACTGTTGATTGCTTATAAATTTTGTTTATAAATAATTCATGATTATCTTCTACAGCATCTTTTCTCAAAGAATCTATCATTACAAAAATAATAGTTTCATTGTTTTGGATATTATTTGTAGTTTGAAAAGAATTGTCATAAAATAGCCAGCCAACAGCAATAATAAAAAATATCACCAGTGAATAAAATCTCAATACCCAAATCAACGATAAAATTATAATAGCAATAATAACAATATCTAGAATAAGCTTGATATCAAAGAATAGCAAAGCATTCATTATTGTTTGAAAAATATTTGAGGATTCATAGAATACTTGATACAAAAAAGGCTCTGTTATAATAGAGCGAGTTGTGATTAAAAAAATAAACGGTATTATCAACCAAAGTATATTTATTTTTCGAGATATTTTTTTATAAATTTTGTCACATATAGCATATCCAAATATTATTAAGACAAAGTATATTGACAAATGCAAAAATAAAAGCTTTGAAATAAATAAATAATTATGATTGCTGTTTAATGTTTTAAAGGTTTTTATAAAATCAATCAAACTCTCGTCTAGCATTATATTCAACAAAAAAATATCAATAGTAATCACTGTAAAAAGCAAAGACAAGAGCAAAGATTTTATTAGTATTTTTTTTATTTTTCTATTCATTGTATTTTGATGCCCTTATTATACCAAGAGATCGATTTATAGTAAAAACTTTATCAAATCGCTTATTTAACGGTTTTTTGGTATAATGAAGTTATGAAAAATAAAAAAATTAAAATCGTAATTATTGTTATACTACTAGTAGGTTTAATATCTATTTTACAAAAACCACTATCCAGAGGTGCTTGCAAGACGCTAGGCAATCCACAATGGTGTGCCGATGCAAAAATTTGGGATTGTCACAGTGGATGGGGTTATCACTGTCATACATATTATGATTATGAACATATACATTAAATAAATTAAATTTATGAAAAAATATTATTAATTTTGATATATAACACATGCAGTGGTCAATAGATTATTTTTCCAGTCATAAAAAACCAGCTTATATATTGTTTGCAGCTATTATTGTTGTAGCTGCTTTTGTTTATTTGTGGAATCTAAACGCTCTACCATTTACTGACTATGATGAAGCTACTTATGCTCAAGTAACTCGTGATACTATAGCTTCAGGAGATATCAATACTTTGAATAGATTTACAGATACATGGTTTGAAAAACCTCCTTTGTATTTTTGGATGGCCATGGGTAGTACCTCGTTGTTTGGTACAGAAGAATATGCCTATCGATTGCCTTCAGCTATTATGGCTATATTAGGGATAGCTTTTTTCTGGCTCCTGGTCAGAAAATTAACGCGCAATTCATTGACTGCAACGATTGCTTGTTTGATTCTGATGGTAGCTTCTTTTTATTATATATCAGCTCGGCAAGTTAGATTGGATATTCCAGCTATTACGATGATTATAGCTTCGTTGACAGCTTTGGTCTATGGCTGGAAGCAAAAAAAATTACTTTTGTTTATAGCGCCAGCTTTGGCTGTTGGTTTTTTCTTCAAAAGTTTTTTGATACTTTTTGCTATTCCAGTACTTATTATCTTTTCGCTTTTTTACAAAAATTTTTCTTGGTTGGCAAGTCGTTATTTTTGGATAGGGGTTGCTATAGCGATTGCCATTGTGGTTCCTTGGCATTGGTGGCAATGGGCGCATTGGGGCGAAATATTTGCCAGTCAATATTTTGGCTATCATGTCCTAGAACGCTTTGGTACAGGTATTGCTGAAGTAAAAATTTTTGATCCAATTGGTTATATTCAGCTTTTGTTTATACATGGCCAGCCTTGGATCAGCGCTTTTGTGCTTTTATTTATATTTGGTATATGGAAATATATCAAGACTCCAAAATCAGAACGAAGTCCGTTGATACTAGCTACTAGTATTTCTATATTAATTATATTTATCATTGTTTCTTTTGGTAAGACACGTATTTTGACTTATATGCTGCCTATATTTCCTTTTATTGCTATTGTAGTTGGAGCTGGATTGATGTCCTTGATAATGATGTCCAAAAATATTGTATGGCGTTCAGGGATTATTGTTGTTTTTGTAATTTTGCTGATTTTTTCTTTTAGACTTGCTACTGGTGCCAACCCCAAAACTTTTAATGAAATGCATTATCAGTTCAATGCTTTGGAAAAAGAAGTTGGCCTTTTTGTAGCCAAAGACCCAGATGCAAATTTTTATTTACTTGATTGGCCCTTTCATGAAAGTTTTCGATACTATAGTGGTAGACAAGTTACACAAATACCATTTCCTCCAATAGACAATACTGTACTTAGCGGTCCTTGGTATCTTATGATTACCAATCAGCAAATACCATATTTTTTAAAAGAAGATGGCTCTCCTAAAACACAGTATGCAAATTTAGAAATACCATATCATGGTGATGGAATTTTCTTACTTTATAATGATCAAGATATTATATTAACCGAATAGCAATTTTTTGCTATAATAAGCACATAAAAATTAAAACATAATTATGGAAGAACAAAATCAAGGACAAGTTCCTAATATTGAGCCCATTGTACCAGAAACATTAGGCAGCAAAAAACCAAATTTAAAACTAATTATTCCTATTATTATTGTAGTTTTATTGCTAGCTGGCGGTGCGGCAGCTTTTTTTACAGATCTTCGTTATAAACTCCCATTTTTTGGACCAGACAAATCAGAACTAGTAGCTATGATGTATCAAAATCTGTCAGAACTTGATGGTGTAGATTTTTCTGTAAATTATAATGTAAATGTTGGTGACAGAGATGCTGATGCACCAGAGCCAGAAGCAAAAGATGAAGAAGAGCCTGATGAAGAATTATTAGATGATCCCACAAACAATCTTTTAGGAGGAATAACTTTTGATAATATATGGGAACCATTTGAACAAATGATTCCAGAAGATTTTAGAGCTGAAATTACTTTTAGTGGTAGTGGATTTTCTTTTTCTCAAAGAGAAGAAGGCAAGACAGCTTTACCAGATGTTGCCTTAGGCTTGGCTGGTAGTGGTAAGTTCGGTTCTATGACTATGTCTGTTGATATGGAAGGTAGGGCAGTGGGCGATGCTTTTTATTATAAAGTATCAGAATTTCCTATGATGGATATTACCAAGGGACATCTTGGTGAATGGATAAAAGCTTCTGCAGATTCTGGTTATGTAGCTGAGATTGTACCAGAGTATGATGACAAACAAAAAGAAGTAGTAGACAATTTTAGACAATTTATTGCTCAAACACAGGAGCATGAAGTATTAGAATTTATTCCAACTTCAAATAAGATGGAAGTAGATGGTCAAAAGGTTGTTATTTTTGATCTAAAAATAAATGCAGCCAATATACCTACTTGGATGGAAGCAGCTCGTCAGTTAGCCTTAGAGTCAAGTGAAGAAAGTGATATACCTTTTTTCAAAACAAACGAAGAGCCACTTAGCGATGAAGACAAAGAAGAAATGGTAACCAAAATTAATAAAGCTTTGCGTAATATAAAAATAGAAGCAGGACTTCATAGGTCTAGCGGTCAGCTAATGCATCTAAAAGTTGCGGCTCGTATGATACCACCAGCTGAGTCTATAAAGTTTGCAGACAAACAATTTAATTCTATTTTGACTTTGAAATTGTGGAACCACAACGGTCCATCTAGAGTTGAGGCTCCTGAAAATTTTGTTGATCAAGAAGATATAGAGCAAGAAGAGCTTGGGCTAGATGATGAAGATTATAATGATTATAAACAAGCTCAAAGAATAGTGGGGATTCGATCTAAATTGGCTAAATATTATAAAGAGCACAAAGAATTTCCTATGGATTTGTCAGAAGTCACTAGATTGGGAGTAGATAGAAACACAGGCGAGGATTATGAATATTCTGTTTTGGCTAATAATTATGAATTGGTCTATATAATGAATAGTGCTACAAAAGAACAAGAAGAAAATGATGATGGTCCATATGGTATAGATGATTTAAATCTTGGTATGCGTATGAGTGAAACAAGCTTGGGTTATGATAATGTTTTTGCTTGGGATTATAGATGGCATCGGGGTGCCAATACAGCCGATCGTTTTTCGCCTATAGCAGATGGTTACAAAAAATCAAACACACATATTACTGATAAAGATAGTCAATATGTTGATCAAGATGCTCGCTTGGCCTATTATCAATCTGTGATCATAAAATCAACTAAAGAAGCTTTGGATAGATTTTTCAAAGCTGAAAATAAATATCCTGACAAGTTAGAAGATTTGGGAGATAATTCATCATCTAGATATTATTATAATTCTAGTTGGGTCAATGGTTATGTTTGTGAAGATATTATAAATAATACAGATTGTGATTATATGGTCAGTGATGACGGTCAATCATATCAACTAAAAGCAGATTTTAGTATGGATGCTTCAGATGCCACAGTAAAATTCAACAGTTTTAGATCAATGGACGGTTTTGTCAAAGGCGAAAACACTTTTATCAAGGGTGATGAATATGATTATGATCCACCGGATTGGCTTTTGGAAGAAATAGCAGAAAATTATACTGCACCTGTTAGTGACAATGATTGGATCAGAGGAGATAAAAATGCTGCTGTCACTATTGTAGAATTTTCTGATATTGATTGTCCTTTTTGCAGCCGTTTTCATACTACTATGAAACAAGTTATTGAAGATTATGATGGTCAGGTTAATTGGGTCTTTCGTCATTTTCCACTTACATCTTTGCATCCTGAAGCTTTCAAAAAAGCAGAAGCTGCTGAGTGTGTTGGTGAACTAGGTGGCAATGGTAAATTTTGGGAATTCTTAGATTTGTTATTTGAAAACTCTAGTGAAAAAGTAGCTGATTTACCAGACATTGTTGGTAATATTGGTATAGATGTTGATGATTTTCAAACTTGTTTAGATTCTGGTAGGCATGCTAACAAGGTCCGGGATCATGCTACTCAAGCACAAACTGCTGGCGGACGTGGTACTCCTTATAGTGTGATTATATCTGGTGATCAAACTACACCTATTAGTGGTGCTCTACCATTAGAATCAGTCAAGAGTTTGTTGGATACTGTACTTCAATAAAGAGAAGAAAATAAAAAACCATCCTTTGACTTGCGCTCAGGATGGTTTTTTGATATATTAGTTTTTGTCTTTTGTTCTTCAAACAAGGAGGTGTGGAATTGCAAGGTAGATTTGCTGTGTCTGGCTGGTATGATAATATCGTGCCGGGTTGTTCGGTCTTGCCTTTGGTCGAAGTCAATGCAGTCAGTATTGGTTTTCCCTTTGGTGGCATCATCGAAATCTCAGAAGAGGCCGAGGTCACTGGGCAGATCGTGGATAGTACTGGTCTAGCTGAGATTACTGGTCGAGTGACTGGTAACAGAATCGAGTTCGAGAAAAAGTATATTACTGGTAAGTTCACCAAACAACCACCGGTAATCTATGGTCTGGATCTTGACGACGAAGCTTCAACTGATGGTGAATTCATCTTCAGGGGCGGCTATCGTTTTTCTGCCAAGCAGCAGAATGACAGCGGACATGTCATCTTGTCTGTACAACCCAGCCTTTTTGAAACCAGACAGCTACACGGCTGTAGCCATGGTCATGAATCATGATTTTTCAAACCGTCAATACAAATTGGCGGTTTTTTGCTATAATTTATTTATGAATTATGAAATACCAATAGAAGATAAAGCCAAACCAGAAAGTCCAGTTGATAAAAAAGAAGAATTTATAGCTAATGTTAAAAAGGCTATTGGTTTGCAATTTGATTCTGATGATACTCCAGAAGAAAGAATGGCTAAAATTAAGAAGGGCATGACTATTTATTTTAGTTTTATTAATAGACCACCAGAAGAGATTTTATCGGACCTTGATACTTGCACTACTATTACTAGTAGAGAGGAGTTTGTTACCAGAGTATTTGATATCCTTGAACCAATTGCTCATGCAAAATTTGATCATCCAGTTGAATATGAGGAATTAGCTAGGAAAAATTTTTTAGAGCAAGGAGATTTTGCTTCTATTAATCAATTATTAGCTTATAATGTAGATGGGGATTCTCTTCATTTACACGTTGCGCCAAATGAAACTACTTCTTTGAGAGATATGTTGAATATGCTTAAAGATGGTTTACATGATCTTGCTAAAATTGTCAGAGATAATGAAGATATAAAAGAAATTGTTGGAACTTCATGGATAATAGCTTCTCATGGTAAGCTAATCGAAAGATTAGGATTTACCATAGAAGGATTAATAGACGAAGAAGAAAGAATACGTGATTTTGGTAATCAAGAGCGTCGCGATATATCTAAAGCAAAAATTTCCCGTGGAGATTTTTTGAGTAGATATTTATAAGTTTATGAAAAATCGTCCACTTGGCGGTTTTTTGTTTTACTTGATTTTATTTTGATAAACAGCTAGAATGACTTGTAATTAAATTAAATAATACGTATATGGCAAAAAGAGAACACGCTGTTGGTAGAGTACAAAAGTCTCGTTCCAAAAAGACCAAAAAAAGACTTGAAGCAAAAAGACTTATGCTGGAAGCCAAGGCTAACAAGAAAAAGAAGAAATAAACAAAAAGAAAACCGCCCTAATGAAAGCTGCGGTTTTTTGATTGATTTAGAGCGACGGGCGATCGGGATGGACTAGTCCTTCCAAACAATTACTGTCCATATAATGACAACAAGCAGAAGGATAAGCTGTAGACCTGCTCCGAAATAGAGGAAGACTCCTCCTAAAACGAGTTTTTGCCAAAAGCCTTCAGGATTTGCTACATTGTGGGCTATTATATATAGCCAGGTAGGTATAAAACCAATTGCAATTCCTGCCAGAGTAGCCAGGATTTTAAGAAGAATATCTTTCATTTCAACGCGCTCCTGTGTTTGAGATTGAGTTGAAGAACTAGAATCAATATAGGTTTATAACATTTTAAATTTTATTTGTCAATACAATAACAATCGCCTCTAGGGCGATTTTTTGCTATAATAAAATTATAAACATTCAAATAAAAATATGAATATCACACTAAAAAAAGTACAACAAGATCCACGTATTAAAAATTTTATAGAACATACAAATCATTATCTAAAAGCTTTGGGTTATACAGATCATGGACAGAGACATCTCAAGGTTGTTAGTGGCAGAGCACGTCAGATAGCCGTAGAAATTGGTCTTAACAAAAAGGATCAAGAATTAGCTGCTATATCTGGTTGGTGCCATGATATGGGAAATTTTATGGGTCGCACTCAGCATCATTATTGGGGAGCTATGCTTTTTTCTCAATGCTATATCAATGAAATTGATGACCACGATGCTTTAGCAAAAATTATCAAAGCCATTACTTCACACGACAAGGATGAGCTTAAATTAGTAGATAAGATAACAGCTTGTATGATTATAGCTGACAAATCAGATGTTCATCGTTCTCGGGTATTAAAGAAAAATTTTAAAGCTATTAAAAGAGATATTCATGATAGGGTCAATTATGCAGTTACTTCTAATAAGTTAGAAATAAATAAGAAAAATAAAGTTATTATGTTAAGTTTGACTTTGGATACTAAATTCACTGATATGATGGATTATTTTTCTATTTTTATTGAACGTATGAATTATTGCCAAAAAGCAGCCAGTTATATTGGTTATGAATTTAAACTCAAGATTAATAAAACCGTTTTAGCTTAAATCATGTTTAAAGAGGGACAAAGTCCAATAGAAAAAAAAGAAACTGGAGTAAATGAACAATTACTGCAGGAGATTTTGACTGATCGACAAAAAGTAATTTCTCCAGACAAAGATCTCAGGATTTTGACTACTGAGGCGCCAGAGCAAGAACATGAGCAAGTTATCAATGACAATTTGCGTCTTTTGCATTTACTCAATGGACATCGGGGAGCTGATTTAAGAAGAGTTATAGGGGGTAGTCAGCAAGAAGCTGCTCTGCATTTGCAACAATTATATAATTGGTCTTTAGCAGAAGCTAATAAAGAATCAGTTGTTTTGACAGGACATATTACAAATGATATTCCAGAGATTTTGGCTCAAGCTTTGGATGATGCTGAGCAAGTTTATCAGCGTCTGGTGTTTGCAGAAAATAATCCAGGCATTGTAGCTGACAATTATGAAGCAGAGTTGTTTGCCAAAGCAGCTCAAGCTCTAGGTGTTGAATCTGATGGTAAATGGATTGATTTGATCGACAAATTAAAACAAGATAATGATCCAGAGCAAGCTGTTCAAGCTTTATTAGTCAATCTTGGTTTTATTCCCCAAGAATTTTTGACCAAACAAAAATTCAAAAATTTGGGAGCTGAATATTTTAATAAAATGCTAGCTAGATTGCGTAGTTTAGAAGATGGTGATCTACAAGATCAAGCTCTGCATAGTAGAGCGCAATTAATTAATTATCTTTTTAGTAGCAAAACAGCCAATACTATTCGCCGCAAAAATATTGAGAATATTACGTTAGATACAAATGGCATTTTTATTAATCTCAAAGGCCTGCATACCCATTTGCCTTATGGTTTGATCAAGCCTGCCTGCTTGGAAGCTCTAGTAGAGGACAATTGGCTGTCAGCCACTGAAATTCAAGAAGTACAACTGCGTCTGGCTGATCAAAATTTTGAATTAACTGCAGCTAATGAAATAAAACAACAGCAGTTACTTAGTTTTGCTGA
>CAZEWH010000004.1:0-68545 GCA_964515785.1 uncultured Gammaproteobacteria bacterium | reverse complement strand
TATGATCTTATGCATTTATTGACTGAAGCGCAGATTGAATATGAAAAGTTTTTTTATAGCAATCTAGCTACAGTAGCAGATTTTGAAGCCAAGTTTTCACCTGAAGTACAAAAGATCGATGTAGATTATGGACCTGACTTTGCCAAACAGGCTACTAAGCATGTAGCTGATCATGGGCAGGATCCAGAGCTTAGCAAACAAAATCATAGTATTAGAGCTTGTGTCTTGGATTATAAGACAGCAGATCCAACCGAAGCTATCCCTTTTCATATTGAAGAATCTTGTCTCGATGCACTACGTTTGCAGCGAGACCGTCCTCTTATCAATGTCATCGGCGGTTGTCGCCATGCTGATGGTGCTGAAGATCCTTTAGAAAAATTTGGTACAGCTGTCATGAATGCAGCTCATGATCATCGGGCCAATGTAGGTGTGCCAGGTACGCAATCTGGGATTGGTACAGCCTTTGGCTGGCAAAATGTAGATTATAAGCATCGCTTTGGTCATTTGCCTCATAGCGAACAAGCTCATTTATTTTCTATCAATCCAGGTGGCAATACATATTTGCCAGGTAACAAATATACAGAAGGCGTAGACAGAAGTCATGTTTATGCCAATACACCAGTAGATAGTATTATTACACCTTTTGCCGCTGGCTGGGGAGCCAAAGGTAAAGCCAAATACAAAATACCTTATCGTGATCATATTGCTTATATGGAAGCTTTGTATCAGCGGATGGCACATGATCAAGCCAAGGTCATGGTTGTGGGCAACGGCGGTCTTTATTCTATTATGGAGATTAATGAATCTTTACAAAGAGGTTTTGATTTATTTTTAGTCAAAGGCACAGGACGTTTTGCTGATGCTGCTGCTGTTATGATAGAAAATTTAGAAAATATTCATATTCCAGATAGTTTTTCAGAATTAACTTATCAAGTAATTGATCAAATCAAACAAGCTTTACCAGAAGATATAGCTCAGGAATTTTTTAAGAAAGATTTTGGTGAAGATGAGCATCCTAGTAATGAGAATTATGAAGTTTATCGAGATTTTTTCTGGCAATTTTTAAAGTTAGTTCAAAACAGCAAGGCTAATATCAAAATTACAGACTTAGATAATTTACAAACTGATCTTGATAAATATTTAGCACAATAAAAAAAGCCCCGCCTCGCCGTGCAGATGCACTGGCGGGCGGGGTTTATAATTCATTGCCATGAGGCAATGGGATGAAATTTAGATCCAAAAGCTAGTTTGGACTAAATCTCGGTGCTCACCATTGCCCGTAGGCAATTGTGAGCTAGCTGTGCTGCTTGTAGGTCTCGGCGAATTCGTCCGCGCCGATCAGATAGGGCTCGCCACCCATGTTGGAGCCGTCCTCGTCACAGGTATCGGCGAACAGGCAACACTCGTCGCCGGTCTGCGGCTCACCCCAGGAGGCCATGATCTCGACGGGCTCTCCGAAGGGGTTCGTGACCGCACGACAGCAGCCCTTGGCGTTGAAGACGCCTTCCTCGCCAGAAGCCTCATACCTGTCGGCGAACTTCTTCCCGTCGATGATGTACTCCTCACCGGAGGGGTTGGTCACGACCTGGTCGCCTTCGTTGACCGTATTGGTCGTTTCCTCGGAACCGTCGGCCAACTTGGTCACGACCTGCTCACCGGGCACACCGGGGCGGGCCTTGACCTGTCCCTGCTTTTTGAAAACCGGGGCGGACGCGAGTGCAGCGAGGATATTATCGGCTTTGCGGTCGACCTGTTTGAAACTCATGATTTCTCCGTTTCGTAGAAGAACAGTTAAAAAGACAGTTAAAGACCTGAAAAAACACGATGTCATCTTCTATTCGGTAGTTTGCCTTTGTAGAGGATGACATAGTCTTTTAGCATAATGTATATATTTTGTCAAGGGGGGGGATACTATAACATTCGTTTTTATAGGTGTTTTTTGCTATACTCTCTATATAATCATTAATCAAAACATATTATGAAATATATAATAATATTAATAATAGCTGCGGCTATAGTTTTTTTATCTTTGAATATAAATAATATGAATAAAAATAAAAATATAAATACAGACACTGCCATATTTGCAGGAGGATGTTTTTGGTGTATAGAAACAGCCTTTGAAAGTCTAGGTGGTGTGGTCAAAGTAATTTCTGGATATACTGGTGGGCAAGTTGTTAATCCCACTTATGAGCAAGTTTCATCTGGTACAACTGGACACTATGAAGCTGTAGAAGTGACTTATAATATTGACAAAGTTTCTTATGCAGAATTGGTAGAACATTTTTGGTCAAACATTGACCCGACTGATGATACTGGTCAATTTATAGATAAGGGTTCTCAATATCGCACAGCTATTTTTTATAAAAATGATGAGCAAAAAGAAATAGCCATGCAATCAAAAGTTATTTTAGAAAGCTCTGGTAATTTTGATGCAATTGTGACAGAGATTTTACCGGTTCAAGAATTTTATATAGCTGAAGATTATCATCAAGACTATTCCAAAAATAGTCGTTTGCAATATAATCTTTATGAAAAAAATTCAGGCAGAAAAGATAGATTGGAAGAATTGTGGGGAGACTATGAAGGTCTTAAGGAAAAATTGACACCACTGCAATATGAAGTTACTCAGCAATGTGGTACTGAAGCTCCTTTTGATAATGAGTATTGGGACAATAAGGCAGCTGGTATTTATGTAGATATTGTATCTGGTCAAGCTTTGTTTAGTTCTTTGGACAAATATGATTCAGGGACTGGCTGGCCAAGTTTTACCAAACCAATTGATATGCAGAATGTCGTAGAAAAAAAAGAAGATGGACCACTAGCTAGGACTGAAATCAAGAGTAGTCAGGCCGGCTCTCACCTGGGGCATGTATTTCCCGACGGTCCAGGACCGGAGGGTGATAGATACTGTATCAACTCAGCTTCGCTCAAATTTATTCCCAAAGAAGAAATGGTTCAAAAAGGCTACGAAGAATATTTGTATCTTTTTGAATAATTTGTTTTTGTAACCTTTTTGTGATAGTCTGCCATATTATATACGTAAAACGACACAAGTGAATTCACACAAAATAGACAATCTAAAAGGCCTAATTTTGTCTAGTGCCAAGGGTGATAATAGCGCTTTTCACCACTTATATGAGCATTTGTCAGATCAATTGTTTCGCTTTATTTTGGCTCGTTGTCAAAGCAGGCATGATGCTCTGGATTTACTACAAGATATCTTTATTGATTTGTGGAAAGCCATTACTAAATTTAAGTATTCCTCTGATCAAGAATTTTATGGATTTGTTTATAGGATTGCTAGACGCAAGTTGGCCAAGTATTACAAATCCAATCCTAAGATCATAGAATTTGATGAAAAATACATCAAAGAAAATTTTGAGCTTGATATCCAAGATGATTGGATTATCACAAAAGTCCTACCACGGATCAAGAAAAAATATCGCCAAGTCTTAGAACTGCGATATTGGTCAGACTTTAGTTTTGGACAAATTGCCAAAGCTTTAGATCTCAAAGAATCTACAGTCAAAGTCCAGCACCATCGTGCACTCAAGCAATTAAATAATATAATGAAAGATTATGAATAAATTTAATAATATTAAAACCAAGAATTTGTCATCTTCGGAAAAGTCTGAAGCTTGGCAAAAGATTAGCTTGAACCTGCCAGACCAAGATACGAGTCCATTTAACTCGTTATTAATCAACAAACCTATGTTAAAACCTATTTTAAGTGTCTTAGTAACTCTAGGTGTAGTCTTTGGCGGTGGTATTTGGACTGTTCAAGCTTCAGATCAGGCTCGTCCTGGTGATACACTTTATCCAGTAGATAGAGCAGTTGAAAATATCAGATTAGCTTTGGCTAGTGATGTAAAAAAAGATGATCTCAAAATCAAATTTGCTGAAGAAAGAGTTTCAGAAATTAGATCTTTGGTTGCTCAAGATGTAGTAGCTGCTTCTAAGTTTAAAGACATTAAAGCAGTTGTTCGTCAGACCAATACTTGGGTTGATATCACTGTAGCCAATGGTCAACATTTTGTTTTCATTTTACAATCAACCAATGAAACTGAAATTGTCAAAATGATTGCTGATCGTTTTCATGTCTCAGTTGAATCAGTGAAAAGAATAATTGATTTTAAGTTTTTATCTCCAGATCAAGATTATGATAACTATCCAACTAGCCCTCGTCCTACTTTGACAGCTAGTGGTGATCTTAAAGAATCTACTTCTCAAGCTTTAGATTATATTATCAAAGTTCGTAATGAACTAAAAGCTACTAGTAAGATTGAAGCTGTTAGTCAACTTGATGGTTTGATCAAAGATGTCAAACAAGAACTTGAAAATATGCCACAAGATATCAAACTAGAAGTAGATATCAAAGAATCAGCTGATCAGACAACTAGTGTTGAAGTCAAAAATCCAGTCCAGGCTTATGATGATTGGAAGACTTATACCAATACTAAGTTTCATTATTCTTTTAGCTATCCAAATGATTTTGTCTTTGAAAGCCATACAGCTCTGCCTTATTCAGACACTCAAGTATTGATGCCTGTATCAGGTGAAAAAGGATATATTCAAATTGCAGTTGTTAATAATTTTCTGTCAGATCTTTTTAGACCAAACGGTGCAGAGATTGTAAATAAAGTTTTGATTGGCGATAAGGTAGCCACTAAATATTATACAGCTAATCCTATTGGTCAATATGTGAGCGATTATCCTTATACAGCTTATACTATTGTTTTGAATGATCATCAATACATGCATATTTTCTATTATGATTCAGGTAATAAAGATTTAGTCAAAGATTTTGAAAAAATTATTGCTAGCATAAAATTTATTAATGCTTCGGATAGTACTAATCCAAATGATGCAGTCGACAGTTTTACTGATTCAAACAATACTGATGATGAAGAACAAGCTTTTGATCCTAGAAGTTTTGAGTAAAGACCCTGACAGGACAAAAATCCCTTTCTCTTCAGAGAGGGATTTTTGTGTTATAATAAAGCTATTGATATTAATATAATTATGTACAAAATTTATGAAAAAAATATTTATGATTTTACTACTACCTCTATTAATGGGGGCTAGTTGTACCCAAATAAAAATAGTTGATGATAATGGGATTAATGATTCTTCAAATATAGAATCAAATAATAAGCTCGATTTGAGTAATCAGGGCTTAACAAAAGTTTCACAAAGTGTTTTTTCACAAACCAATTTACAAGAACTTGATCTTTCGGGTAATAAATTGACAGGTGCCTTGCCAGCCGAGATTCGACATCTACAAAATTTACGTTCTCTTGATGCTTCTGATAATCAAATGACTGGTGTACCAGCTGAAGTAGGTCAATTAAATAAGTTGGAAATGCTTGATTTATCAAATAATCAATTAACAGGCTTACCTCATGAATTGGGTAATTTACAAAATCTAAAAATTTTTAATTTAGCTGGTAATCAGATTTCACAATTTGATCTTGATATGATAAAAGAAAATCTTCCGGCTAGTGTCAACATAATCAAATAACAAAATTATATGAAAAAAATATTTTTAATTTTAGTTATCCCATTACTTATGGGAGCTGGCTGCAACATAGTCAAGCAAGAACAATTGCCATCAAATACAAATAATCAAGCTCAGCCAGAGGATGCAATAGAAGAGTCCATTGACGGAGAACAAAACAACTTTGGTTGTTTATCAGAGCTTGGCTACAGCTATGATGAGCTGGTCAAAGCTTGTATTAAGCCTGGATTAAATAAAGAAAAAAAACAAGTAGCTAAGTTAGCTGTAGAATATCTGACAGCTGATGAGGATATTTATGGTTTAATGGTTGTAGAAGTAATACCGGCCAGATGTCCTGGTTGTTGGCATGTTGATTTGTCTGATGCTAAAGGTAGACAATTTGAACTTAGTGTTACTAATGGGGTAGTCAAGGATGTTAGTTATGACTATTTTGGTGATTTGGTTGATGTCTCAGGTGGTGAAGCCAGCGGTACAGCCAGAGCTTATTTTAATGGTCAAGAATATATTTTAGTAGCTGACTTTAATAATTTACCAGACCCTGAATCAGGATATTTTTATGAAGGTTGGGTAGTACGCAAACAACCACTTAGTGTCATTAGTACTGGATCCGCAAAATCAAGAAAATTAGAAAGTACTTACCAAAATACTTTTATCTCAAACCAAGATCTGACTGATCATGATTTTTATGTCTTAACAATTGAGCCAGATGATGGTGATCCAGCTCCAGCAGCCCATATATTAGAGGGCACTATGATAAAGTAAATTAATTTATTTTTAATATTATGTTATTAAACATTATTTTAGCCACAATTATTGTTAGTTTGATTTCTTTGATCGGTATTTTAGTTATCTTCAAAAAAGAAAACAAACAAAGTTTTCTCAAGGCTATTATAAGTCTAGCAGCTGGTGCTTTATTGGGGGTAGCCTTTTTGGATCTACTACCAGAGGCAATTCATGCTGATATTTATGACCCACACACTATTACTGCTACAGTATTGATTAGTATTATTATTTTCTTTTTACTAGAAAGAGTTTTTCATTGGCATCATTGTCGTTGTGAAGATCATGGTAAACCTTGTGCTAATAATAAAAAATCTTTGATTGCTGTTAATCTGGCTGGTGATGCTATTCACAATTTTATAGACGGCGCTTTGATTGCTTCTGCTTTTTTACTTGATTTTAATGCTGGTATTTTAGTCACTCTAGCTGTGATATTACATGAAATTCCTCAAGAGATTTCAGATTTTGGAGTGTTACTATATGCTGGTTTGAGTAAAACCAAAGCTATTATGTATAATTTATTGATTTCTTTGATTGCTGTATTTGGAGCACTTGTATTTTATTATTATGGTAGTAAGTTTGAAGCTGCTCTGCCATTGATTATTGCTTTTGCAGCGGGTAATTTTATTTATTTATCTACAGCTGATTTGATTCCAGAACTACATCACGAAGAAAAGCCTCGTAAGATTTTTTATCATACCATTTGGTTGTTGATTGGAGTTTTATTGATCTATCTAGCTGGACAAGTATTACCTCATGGACATTAATTATTTTTTTAAATATAAAAATATGAAATTTAAGCTAAAAAAATTATCATCAAGCTATGTCGGCTTGATTCAAGCTTTGGCAGTGACTCTTTATGTGACGCTCATCTCGTCATTTATGAATTATATGAGTCAAGCCAGCTTTGAACAAAGTGATTTTTTGATAGCAGTTATGATGTTGTCTTTGTTGGTTTTTTCAGTTGCTTTGGTTGGCGTATTATTGTTTGGTTTACCAATTTATTTGATTATCAATAAAAAAATCAAACAAGCTTTGCGTATTTTGGGTTATACTTTTCTTTGGTTGTTATTGATTATCATTTTAGTAATTTTTGTTGTCTTTATTGTTTAAAATTAAATATTAATGTTATAATATATAGTATATTATTTAGAATAATTATATGAAAAAATTTTGTTTATTATTTCTAATTATTTTTTGTCTACCTATTTTACCGACAAATTCCAAAGCTCAAGAAGCTAGTTTTACAACTGGTGATTTATTAGCTTTGGAAGGAGTAGAAGGATCAGCAGTTTATTATATAGCCAATGATGGCAAAAAATATGTTTTTCCAGATGACAAAACATATTTTACTTGGTACAAAGATTTTTCTAATGTCAATAAAGTAGATATTGCTGAGTTGGATCTTTATCCTGATGGTGGAGCTATGCCATATCGAGCTGGTACTATGCTAGTTACTCATAGTTATACCAACAAAATTTATGCTGTCGAACCTGGTGGGATACTACGTTGGGTTCCTTCAGAAGAAGTAGCCATAAATTTATACGGTGAATCTTGGTATACTATAGTTCAAGATATTATTCCCGGGTATTTTTCTTCTACCTATATAAAAGGACAAGATTTGAGTGATACTTTACCAACTGGCACTTTGGTTAGTCATGATAATTTTTATTACTATATTGATAATGGTGATAAAAGAAAATTTATTGATACCAATGCTTTTGAAAAAAACAATTTTAATTATGATTTTGTTTTAGCTATAGATAATATTAATTCTTTTGTAGATGGGTCTATTATTACAGACAGAGAAGAGATCATAGCTTCTCATGATGTATCTATAGATATTTTTTTCCAGATGAATAATTAATCAAGAATTTGATTCTATTTTAAAACCCCTTCTCTTTTGAGAGAAGGGGTTTTTGTTTTAGCTTGTTGGTCTTGGCATAGACAAGATGTTACGTAGGTTACGATAATCTTGACCAAAATCCAGGCCCCAGCCTATCAGGAAGTCATTGCCTTTATAGATTAGGCAACAATAATCGATTTTTATAGGTGGATGAGTGTGTGGTTTATCGATCATAGTCACCATAGTGACAGAGGCAGGGTCCTTGTCCCTAACTAATTTGAGTAGTTTGGTAGTAGTCAGTCCACTGTCGATGACATCTTCGACAATAATGACATGACGATTAGCTAAATCATCATGGATATCCATAAGGATATCAACTTGACCACTAGACTTGTCTCCATCTTTGTAGCTAGATGGTTCAACGAAAGCTACATCCAAATTGATGTTCATGTTTTGGATGAGATGAGCAGCAAAAACAAAACCACCCTTGAGCGTAATCAAAACAATTGGACGCTGGCCATCAAATTTTTCGGTCAGCTGTTGAGCAATTAACTCAACCTTGTCTTTAATCTGATCTTCCTGAAAAAGCACAGTACAGCCATCTGGGAGACTCTGGGGCATAATTCCTCCTTGTGGTGAAATGAACTTGAACAATTGTATGATTTTTATCATCAAATAGACTTGATGTCAATGAGTATTTTACTTTTTTATAGTTTTTGCTTATAATATACCTAATGCAAAAAATATTTAAAAACAGAATATTTGTGATTATATTATTTGCTGGTTTTTTGATTAGTTTTATATTTGGTTGTTTATTTGCTGCCCAGAGTGCTTTGGCTGGTGATATGATGTCTGCTGAATGTTGTAATATGGAAACTTTACAGAGCTCTGGACATAGTAATCATAATCTGCCATTTATATTGTCAAATAATAATTTATTACAGTTTACTGCATTTGTTTTTCTTCTGGTTTTTGCTATTCAAAATAGACTATTTAATAATCTAAGTTTTAGAAAATATTATTTAGCTATTCGCGATAGATATGGAGGTTTTAGGTTGTTTGACAAGTTTGTTTTTTTATTTTCTAGAGGAATTTTGCATCCTAAAATTTACTAAGTTTTTTTCTATAACTTTACTTATTTTTGTTATCTAAAAAGTAAGGTTTTTTTGTTATCTAAAAATAATTTAATTAATATTAATTTAAATATATGGAACATAAAAATAATAGAAATTTTATTTCAAGCCTTAAACCGAAATCTGCTTTTCGCTTAGGAATATTAACTAGTCTAGTGGTAGTATTTGTGATTGGATTTTTTGTTTTATTAGGCATGTTTATAAAGAAAGATGAACCATCATTTACTGGTAATAATAAAAATAAGAATACAGAGCAAGTAGCTATCAAAGGTGATGATGGTATTGCTATCCAGCCGGTTAGTAATGATGATTGGCTTAGGGGAGATAAAAATGCTCCAATGAGTATCATAGAATTTTCTGATATTGATTGTCCCTTTTGTGAAAGATTTCACAATACTATGAAACAAGTTTTGGATGCCTACAATGGACAGGTTAATTGGGTTTATCGCCATTTTCCTTTGACTAGCTTGCATCCCGATGCTAGCAAAAAAGCTGAAGCTACTGAATGTGTTGGTGAATTGGGCGGTAACGATAAATTTTGGCAATATTTGGATAAGTTATTTGCTGAATCAACTTCAGTGGCTAATTTAGCTACTGCTGCGTCTAATCTTGGTATTAATCAGAGTGATTTTCAAGAATGTTTAGATTCTGGTAGATATGCTGACAAAGTCAGGGATCACTCTGGGCAGGCTCAGGCAGCTGGTGGACGTGGTACACCTCATAGTATAATTGTAGTAGATGGTCAGACTATTCCTATCAATGGTGCTTTACCATTTGAACAGGTTAAAAGTTTGATTGATCAAGTATTATAATTTAATAAATAACCAAGTATGTTTAAATTCTTTAAATCATTTTCAATAGTTTTTAGCAAAACAAAATATATTCTATTAGCTTGTTTAGTGGCTTTGTTATTTTTTGCTTTAGCTATTTATTTGCCAAGTATACAGCTATTAAAATTATTTTGGTCTTATGAAGCCTTTGACTGGTCTTTACAAAACAACCCAGTGTCAATTGCTTTTATATTTTTTAAAAACAATACTTCAGTTTTTAGTTTTTGGTTGACTTTATTAGTCTCTGTATTAAGTGGTCTTAATATTGCTATGTTTATTTTCTTTTTAAGAAGAAGATTAAAGTCAATTAGTTTGACTGATGCTGGTTTCGTAGGAGCATTTATTAGTTTATTGGGTATTGGTTGTGCTTCTTGCGGTTCAGTAGTTTTTGCTTATTTATTTGGCTTGTCAGCTTCTGTGGGTTTTTTAGGATTTTTACCTTTGAGAGGTATAGAATTTGGCATACTTGGTTTATTCCTGATTTTATTTTCAATTTATTTTTTAGCAAAAAAAATTCAGGATCCTTTAACTTGTCGTATTTAATTAATTTTTTATTTTAGATATGAAAAATAAACATAATAAAAATATCTATATTTCTGGTATGACTTGTACATCTTGTGAGGTTTTGATTTCTGATTCCTTACAAGAAATAGATAGTATTAAATATGTTAAAATAAATCATCGTGAAGGCATAGCCAAGATAGATTATGGTAATGATCAATTATCTTGGTCAGAGATTATTTCTAAGATAGAAGATCTTGGTTATGAAGCTTCATTGGAGCCGATAATAAAACCAAAAAATAAGACAACAGCAGAACAGTGGTTATATTCTATCTTGATAGTTATTGGTTTATATCTAGTTTATAAATATTTACAATGGATTGGATTATTAGATTGGGTCCAAGTTGATACTAGTAATATAAATTATGGAGCTGCACTTCTTATTGGTATTGTAGCTTCAGTATCTAGTTGTTTGGTAGTTGTTGGAGCAGTGGTAATGTCTTTTGCTAGCAAGTATCAAGCCAAGGGCAGCTTTTATAATAGAAACTTAAAGCCTCATTTATTATTTCATATAGGACGTCTAGCAACTTTTTTTGTTCTAGGAGGAATATTAGGTATGGTCGGTTCATGGTTTAGTATTTCCGAAATATTTATGAGTTGGTTTACAGTCTTGATTGCCATCATTTTATTATGGTTAGCCTTAAATATTTTGGGTTTTGTACCATCACTCAGTACTCTAGGTATTAGGATGCCCAAAAAAAGTATGAGAGCCTGGAAAAAATTACAAAAGTCAGAACATGCCCTAGCACCAGTTGTTTTAGGTGCTTTTACTTTCTTTTTGCCTTGTGGTTTTACACAGAGCATGCAGCTCTTTGCTATGGCTTCAAGTAATTTTTGGACCGGAGCTATGACATTATTACTTTTTGCTTTAGGTACTACACCAGTTTTGTTTGGTTTAGGTGTAGCTACAACGCGTTTTAAAAATATGAAGACTATTGTTTTACAAAAAGCTATAGGAATAATTGTTTTAGTTTTTGCATTTTTTACTTTGTCTTCAGGTTTAGCTGTCCAAGGTATAAGTCTCAATTTTTGGGCTAGTAAAGAAGTAGGTAATGTAGTAAAAACTGCTAATGCCCAAGAAATTAACATGGCAGTTACTTATCGTGGCTATAGCCCTAATGTTTTTAAACTTCAGGCAGGCGTACCAGTCAAATGGATTATAGACGGCCAGCAAGTTTCTGGTTGTACCAATGAAATAATTGTACCAGATCTCAATATTCGTCAAGATATTTATCCAGGTCAAAATATTATTGAGTTTACGCCACAAGAGCCTGGTACTATTAGTTTTAGTTGTTGGATGGGTATGGTCCGTGGTAAATTCATTGTAGAATAACTAATTAAGACACTATGGAAAATATAAATTTAAAAATAGCAGGTATGCATTGTGCTTCCTGTGCTTTGAATATTGAAAAGTCAATCAAAAAACAGCCAGGTGTTAAAAATGCTAATGTTAATTATGCTAATAATCAAGCTAAAGTAGAGTTTGATATTCAGAAAATCAGTCGAAATGATCTGGTAGAAGTTATTTCCCAAGCTGGAGACTACAAAGTCATAGATGAAGGTGATCAATACACAGAATCTGATATGACCAAAAAGTCTTATTATCAATTTGTTTGGTCATTGATTTTTACTTTGCCGTTATTTGCTTCTATGTTTTATATGCCGGCTATAGATTCAGCTCAATGGATTATGGCTGCCTTAGCTTTTGTAGTGGTGTTTATCATAGGGTGGCAATTTCACAAAGGTATGTTATCTCAGCTCAAGCAATTTCGATCAAATATGGATACTTTGATCTCAATCGGTACTTTGTCGGCTTTCTTTTATAGTTTGTATGCTATGTTTGTTGAACAGCATGTTTATTTTGAAACAGCGGCTACTATTATTACTCTTATTTTGCTGGGTAAATATTTTGAAACCAAAAGTAAAGGACGGGCTTCAACAGCTATCAAAAAATTATTATCATTGGGAGTCAAACAAGCTACGGTCTTGATAGATAATAAAGAGCAAAAAACAGATATTAAAAATATCAAAATCAACGACGTAGTTTTAGTAAAACCAGGTGAAAAGATTCCACTAGATGGTGAGATTATAGAAGGCGAGACTTCTATTGATGAATCAATGCTAACTGGCGAAAGTATCCCTATTGATAAAAAAGTAGGTAGTCCTGTCTATGGAGCAACTATCAACAATCAAGGTGCTATAAAAATTAAAGTAACCAAAATTGGTCAAGGTACTGTCTTGGCTCAGATTATCAAGCTAGTTGAAGATGCTCAAGCTTCCAAGGCTCCTATCCAAAAATTAGCTGACAAAGTATCTGGAATTTTTGTGCCAATAGTTATTATAATATCTGTTTTGACTTTTGTAATTTGGTTTTGGTTGATAGGCTCTAGTTTTGAAATTAGCTTGCTCAATGCTGTGGCAGTGATTGTGATTGCTTGTCCTTGTGCTCTAGGTCTAGCTACGCCGACTGCTATCATGGTTGGTTCAGGCAAGGGTGCTAGCAACGGTATTTTGATCAAAGATTCACAAAGCTTGGAAATTGCTCATAAAATAGATGCAGTTGTTTTTGACAAAACCGGCACCTTGACCAAAGGTCAACCAAGTATCACAGATATAAAATCTGATAATATGTCTTCTAGTCAGTTAATGATTTTGACTTGTTCGCTAGAAGTTAGCAGTGAACATTCTTTGGCTAATGCTTTTGTAAAATATGCCAAAGACAATAAGCTGGATCTCAAGAAAGCTAGCCAGGTAGAGGCTATCAAAGGCAAGGGCATCAAAGGCTTAGTAGATAATCAGGAAATTTATTTAGGTAATACAGAACTATTAAAAAATTTGCAAACAACAGCCTATGCAGATTATCAAAAAGTTTTTCAAGATTATGCTAGCCAAGGCAAGACTCCTATTTATTTTATTAAAGACAATCAAGTAATGGGAGTAATAGCTGTAGCTGATGTTATCAGAGAACAATCCAAGCAAGCAGTGGCTGATTTGCAACAAGGTACTGAAGTTTATATGTTGACCGGTGATCACAAATTAACAGCTCAGGCTATTGCCAAAGATTTGGGTATCAAAAATATTATGGCGGAAGTTTTACCTGATCAAAAAGTAGCCAAGATTATCGAATTACAAGAGCAAGGCAAGATAGTTGCTTTTGTAGGCGATGGTATCAATGATGCTCCAGCTCTGACCAAAGCAGATATTGGTATTGCCATAGGTGGCGGCACAGATATAGCTATGGAGAGCGGTAATATAGTGTTGATGAATAGTGATCCAAGTAAAGTTATTAGTGCTATCAATTTATCTAAAAAAACTTTTAGCACTATTAAGCAAAATTTATTTTTTGCTTTTATCTATAATATTATTGCTATACCATTGGCAGCTATAGGTTTGCTCAATCCAATGATTGCAGCTGCTGCTATGAGTTTTAGTAGTGTATCGGTAGTGACCAATAGTCTGAGGATAAAACGAGGCAAGCTTTAAAAGAAAAACCCCGATAGATTATCGGGGTTTTTTGTTAAGTTCAACACGTAAGCGATTTTTGCCAGCTCTCTGGCCAGTCAATTGCCAACGCCATTTGCCAGTGTCCCAAGAGCGGGGATAGATGACAGCAGCGTTGCTACCAGAATTTATTCTGGTTGATTGTTCGACCATATTGACACCGCGGCCTCTAATGCTAAAGACCAGTTGATAGCTCATTCTATTGCCAAAATCTTTCCAAGTATTAGCCAGAAAAACTTTGGCAGTAATACCATCAAAGCGCAGAGTACAACGTTGGCCTTTGCGGATGACCTTGCTATAAGAACGCCTGGTCAAGAGGATAACGGCTGTCATTAGCACAGCAATAGCAACCAGAGCCAGGATAATAATATCCTTATATTGTGCTAGTTGTTCCATTCCTCACCTCAGGGTTTAGTTAAAAGATCTTAACAATGGTATATATTAGTGTAAGTTTAGAAGTTTGTCAATGAAAGAAAAGTGCTATACTATACGTATTAAGTATAGATAGCTTTATTATATAATGTCTTATATTCAGCCAGACAAATTAACAGATCAGCAATTGCTTGACCTGACTCTAAAAAGCCAGGATAATTTTTTGTATTTGATGCAACGCTATGAAACTAAATTATTGCGTTATATCAAACGTTTATCAAATATAAGTCATGAAGAGGCTGAAGATATTTTACAAGAGTCTTTTATTAAAGCTTATCAAAATATTAATAATTTTGATAAAAAATTAAAATTTTCTTCTTGGATTTATCGTATTGCTCATAATGAAGTAATTAGCTATTGGCGTAAAACTAAAGCTAGGCCTCAAACTATTACTTGGGATATAGATGATCAAATTCTCAATAATATTTCTGATGATTTTGATTTAAATCAAGAAGTTGATCAAAAATATCTACAAAAACATCTAAAGCAAATTTTATCTAAATTAGATAAAAAATATCAAGAAGTATTAATTTTAAAATTTTTGGAAGATAAAAGCTATAAAGAAATTGCTGATATTTTACAAAAACCTATGGGTACAGTTGCTACTCTGATCAATAGAGCCAAGCAGCAATTTAAAGAAGAATTACTTAGACAAAATACTAAACTATAAATATATGACAGACAAAAATTTGAGTCAAAAAGTATTGGAGACAATCAAAAATAAACACATTAAACCAAAACCTCGTTGGGAATTTTTGCTAAAAAATTCTGCTATTTGGACAGTCTTTGTTTTATCTATTTTGGTTGGTAGTTTGGCTAGTTCTGTGATTATTTTTTTATTACGACATGATCCATCGGCTACAGCACTAGCTGCCCATCCTCTCAAAGATTTGATGTTGAAAATCCCATACTTTTGGATTGTTATTTTAGTAATATTTTTGTTAATAGCATTTTATAATGCCAAACATACCAAACGAGGTTATCGTTATAATTCTTATCTAATTATTATTATTAGTATCTTAGTTAGTTTTATATTGGGTGTTGGTATTTATGTTACTCGTGGGGCAGAAAAAATTGAAGATTCTTTTTATAAAAAAATACCAGCTTATCGTCAGATAACAGACCAACGAGGCAAGATGTTTATAGACCCACAAGCTGGTAGATTAGCTGGTCATATTATAGATATAAAAGACAATACTATACAGATTCAATGTTGTTATGATCAGGTATGGAAAATTGTTTTGCTGGATGATGCATATATTGATTTAGAGTTAGGCATGAGGGTTAGACTACTTGGAGAGCAAATATCTGACAATCAGTTTCAAGCTACTGATATTTTGCCTTGGTTTAATAATCATCACAATGAAAGAAAAAACTTTCATATGCGTACTAATTAATAGAGGTCGGCGACTTAATTAATTAACTAACATAAATAAAATATGAAAAAAAATAAGTTTTATCTAATGGTTGGTCTATTTGGCTTGTTATTTACAACTCTGACTGTTTCTTCACTAGTATCAGCTGGTGAAAAACCTGATTGGTCACAAGGCCGTGCAGAAAATTTTGATCCTATTAGGCATGAAGCCATGCAAGAAGCTTTTAATAATAATGACTATGATGCTTGGTTAGAGTTGATGGGTGATAGAGGAGTGACTAGATTTATTACAGCAGAAAATTTTGATCAATTTGCTGAAGTACATAATCTAATACAAGATGGTCAGTTTGAAAAAGCCAAAGCTTTAAGAGAAGAGCTTGGTTTGCAAGGTATGCATAAACGAATGCATGGACAAAAAGGAACTTTTAAACATGGTTTTCATAAAGGTTACCATAAAGGAGTAGAAGGTTGTCCGTTTAATGAATAAAATATATATCTAGACAAAAAATCCCCTGCCTCTGGCGGGGGATTTTTTGTTTATAAATTTTTATTGATTGATAGCTGCCAAGAATATATCTTCTTTTGGTTTGTGAGGAAGGTGACAGATATTATTTATATAATTTATTTTGATATAGCCATCACGGTCTATTACTAGTTTAGTGACAGAAGATTGATAGATTTCCATAGACAAAAATCCGATTACATCAGTGTTTAAGATTCCAGTAATCATAGATCTTATCATATTACCGTGGCAAAAGACACCAACTTGTTTGCCTTTATTATTTTTATAGATGTCTGCAATAACTCGTCGAGCATTGCCATGGATTTTATGCAAACGTTTATCCATTTCCTTGTATTTGGTCACTCGTTTGACGCGAGTTTTTTCAGACATATTAAAATATTTTATTTTATACCAATCAATCCAATCAATTTCATTGAGTCGTTTGTCAACAAATATTTTTTTCTTATTTTTTTTGGCAAAATGTTCAGCAGTTTCGTGGGCTCTTTTGAGTTCACTAGAGTATAATTTTTCTAGTTGGATTTGTTCTAGTTTTTTATTCAAAAATTTACGTTGTTTGAGGCCTAGCTTTGATAAAGGCATGTCATGATCACCAACAATTTCTTTGATACGATAATCAGGATGACAATGTCGAATCAAATAAATCCTAGTATAAGGACCATTGATAGGTGGTAAACTCTTAGCGTAGGGAGTTTCTACATAGATATTGAGTAAAGGTGTTTTTATTTCTTTTTTCATTGGTTATTTTAATAATTATTAAACAATAAAATATATAATAAAATACATAATAATATGTGTATAAATACCAGCTAAGACATCATCTCCAACTAATCCCCAAGCACCTGGTTGTTTTTCTATTTTTCTAATAAACAAGATCTTTGATATATCAAAGATTCTAAATAAAATAAAAGCTAATAAAATTAATAATATATTATGAGGTACAAGAGATAAAGCGATCGACATACCGGCAATTTCATCTATGGTTATTTTTTGATCATCTTTTTTATTAAAATATTCTTCAGCAGAATGAGCAACCATCATAGCAACTATGATAGTTGCTAGAGTAAAAATTGTCCAAGTATTGCCTTGTGGATTCCAAAACCAATAGACTAGCACGACCGCTAGGCTAGTCATAGTACCTGGCATAAATGGTATATAACCAATACCTAGGCCAGTAGCAATGATTTTTATAAGTTTTTTATGACCTGTTTGTTTTTCCATAGATAATACCCTCCTGAAAAAATTGTAATTAATAAAACATACCACATCAATAAATCTATAACATCATGATATAGCCAGCTGACAATAATATGATGACTAAAGAATTTAAATAAAATAGTAATAATTAAGATAACTATTATAGCTACAATTTGAGAAATCATTTTATGTTTACCATGAGCTTCAGCGGCTAACACTTTTTTTTGTTTTAGAGCAATCAGTCGCAAACCAGTAATAATGAATTCTCGCAAAATAATGATCATAACTATCCAAAGATTTACTAGATTTAGTTCTAAAAAAGCTAGAAAAATTCCGATAATCAAAATTTTGTCAGCAATAGGGTCAAGTAATTTCCCCAAATTGGTAATTAGATTATGGCGGCGAGCAATCTGACCATCAAAATAATCTGTCAGAGCAGCTATTCCAAAGATTATTAAAGCAGCTATCAAGCTATTTAAAGTATTTAGCAAAATTAGATAGACACAGACTAAAGCCAAAATAATTCTCAAGATTGTAAGTTGATTTGGTAAATTCATATATACATTATAGCATTTTTATTTTTGTTTTAAAAATGGTATAATTAAGTTATAATTTTTTACTATGGCATCAATTCCAGTTTCACAAGATGAATTAAAAAAACTCCTACTCAAAGCAAAAGTTATCAAAGAGGAGGATTGGTCAGCAGCAGCTCGCAATGCCAAACGACGTAGACGAAATGTGTCTGAAATTTTGGTTGAACGTGGTTTTTTTAATTTGCAATATTTATATGAATTGATAGGAGATTATATCAAGATTCCCTATGTAAATTTACGTAAACGACGTTTGGATGATGAGGTATTGAATGAACTACCACATGATATAGTTTATAAGGCTAAGGCAGTTCCTTTTGTTTTAGAGGGTAATACCCTTAAAGTGGCTTTTGTTAGGCCACGTTATCAAAAAGTTATTGATATGGTAAAAAAGGCCACTGATCGCAATGTGGAAATTTTTATGACCAATGAAAAAAACTTTCGTTTTGCGGCTCGGCTTTATGAAAAAAATATTAAAGAAGAATTAGCAAAAATACTAGATACCAAAATACTCAAAGATAAAGGCAAACCAAAGAAAGTAGAAGTTTCTATCATAAAAATTATTGATGCTATTTTGGAGTATGCTATTTTTGAACAAACTTCAGATATTCATATTGAAGCTTTACCAGATGCAGTTGTTGTCCGTTTTAGGATAGATGGTGAATTGCATGACAAAGTAGAATTACCTTCTACTGTTCATGATGCAGTGGTTGCTCGTATAAAAATTTTGGCCAATCTTCGTATAGATGAGCATCGAGTACCGCAAGATGGTAGATTTTCTTTCAAAATAGAAGACGAGGAAGAGTCAGTTCGTGTCTCGGTTATTCCGGCTTTTTATGGTGAAAAAGTAGTTATGCGTTTGATGACTGGTCAAGCACAAAATTTGACTTTAGAAGATTTGGGATTTTCTGAAGCCATATGAAAATAATGAATGCTCAAGTCAAACGTCCTTTTGGTGTTATTTTGGTAGTTGGTCCAACTGGTTCTGGTAAAACTACCACACTTTATACTGTGCTCAATATTTTAAATACCGAGGATGTTAATATTTGTACTATTGAAGATCCAATTGAATATGGTATCAATAGAATAAATCAAACTCAGATAAATCCTAAGGCTGGCTATACTTTTGCTTCTGGCCTACGTGCCCTACTTAGACAAGATCCTGATATTATTATGATTGGTGAAATTCGTGACAAAGAAACCGCTCAAATCTCCGTCAGAGCTGGTTTGACTGGACATTTGGTACTATCTACCCTACATACCAACAATGCTTCTGGTGCTCCACCTCGTTTATTGGACATGAATGTCGAACCTTTTTTATTAGCCTCAACACTCAATGTAGTAATTGCTCAACGTCTAGTGCGTAGAATCTGTCTAAATTGTATTGAAAGCTATAATTTGTCAGATCAAGAACTCAAAGCTTTGAGTAAAGAATTTCATCTAGAAGATATGCTGCAACGCTTTAAAGATTTGAAAATAGTAGAAAATAAGTATAAATCTTTTAAAGAATTAACTTTTTATAAGGGTAAGGGTTGTGAAATTTGTCATGATTCTGGTTATGACAAACGGATAGGTGTATTAGAGGTTTTGGAAAATACCGATGCTATCCAGCAGGCTATTATTCGTAATGCTTCCTCTGGTGATATTGAAAAAGTAGCTAAAGAAAATGGTATGATTACTATTTTTGAGGACGGTCTGCAAAAAGCTTTGCTTGGTATTACTACTATTGAAGAAGTTTTACGTATAAAACGAGAATAAATATGAAATATTTAGATAAACATCATGAGATTATTGACGATACTGAAGAAGCCAAAGCAGCTGAATTAGCCAAGCCAGTTGGGTCTTTGATTAAAAAACAAACAGTCAAACAATCAAAAAAGCTTCAAAAAAAATCGAAGTTTAATATTAATATTGGTTCTGTTTCTTTGACTGCCAAGATGTTGTTTATGGACAACTTAGCTACTATGCTCAAAGCTGGTTTGTCATTGGCTCCAGCCTTAAAAACTCTCAAAAGTGAGATAAAAAATAAATACCTCCATGGGGTTTTGGATTATTTGTATGAAAGAGTAGAAAATGGCGAAACCCTATCAAAAGGTATGACCAAATACCCAAAAGTTTTCTCAGAGATGATTATTGCTACTGTTGAAGTAGGTGAAAATACAGGTATGTTATCAGATTCTTTAGGGCATTTAGCTGATATTCTGAAAGCACAAAAAAGATTACGTAGCAAAGTCATTGGGGCTATGATTTATCCTGTGATTGTTTTGATGGCTTTGGTAGGAGTCAGTATTATGTTGTCATTGTTTGTTTTTCCAAATTTGGTAATTATGTTTACTGAAGCAAATGTTCAGCTTCCTTTTGTTTTGCGAGCAGTTGATACTATAAACTATGTTTTGCGAACTTATACTTGGTATATTATAGGTGGATTTATTGCTTTGATAATTTTATTTAAATATATTTTTAAATTACCAAAGCCAAAACTATTTTTACATACAATGATGCTCAAAATTCCTGTTTTTGGTAAGTTTGTAATTGAGCTGACCTTGGTTCGTTTTGCTGGTAATCTGTTTGCTTTGTTATCAGCTGGTTTGCCTATTGTAAAATCAATGAACATCACAGCCAAGACAATCAAAAATACCAAATATCGTAAAGAGATTATGGCTATGGCTGGAGAATTAGAAAAAGGTGTTTCACTTGGTCAAGCTATGGAAAAGCGTCCTAGTATTTTTCCGACATTTATCATTCAATTAGCAAAAGTTGGTGAAACTACAGGAGAATTAGAAAGTATTTTGCAAAAAATATCTGAATATTATGAAGAAAGAGTAAATAATGTTTTGACAAATATGTCAGCTATCATTGAGCCATTTTTACTAATTATAGTAGCAGTAGCAGTTGGTTTTTTGGCAGTATCCGTTATTTCGCCAATGTATGAATTAACTCTGAGTTTTGCTGAATAAATTTTATGATTATATTAAATAAAAAAGGTTTTAGTATTTTGGAATATATTTTAGTTATTTCATTATTAGGCATTGTCTTTGGTCTGAGTACTATGGCTTATAGTAATTGGCGACAAGATGTCTTACTAAAAAATAACAAAGAAGAAATGAGGAGTTATCTTTTGCGTGCTCAACAATTAGCTACTGCGGCAGCTAGTAGTACTGACTGGGGATTACATTTAGAAGCAGATAGATATACTCTTTTTCATGGTAGTGTTTACAATCCAGCTGATCCTGATAATATAGTTAGATTTTTGCAGGGTACAAATATCCTCAATCCAGACACTAGCTTGAGTGATGGTGTGGGTGGTTATAGCTCTGATTTAATTTTTACAAAATTTACAGGCCAGACAGTCAATACTGGTACTATTTCTATTATTATTCCTAACCAACCAAGTATTTTTACTTCTATGGATATAAAATCATTAGGAGTGATAGATTAATTATGTTTTATCGTAAAAAACAAAGTGGTTTTTCTTTGATAGAATTGTTGGTAGCAATTTCTTTTATTAGTGTAGTTGTTATATTAACTGTTAACTTTACAACATATAATAAAAAAGTATATCAGTTAAATGAAGAACATACTAAAGCTATGTTTTTTGCTATGGAAGGTTTAGAAGCTGCCAAATTGGTGGCTTGGTCTGATTTGCTTGCTGGAGATCATCATTTATCATTAGTTGATGATCTCTGGACTTTAGAAACTGGTAGTGAATTATTAGATAATGTGTTTACTAGGACATTGACAGTGTCTGATGTTTATAGAGATAGTTCAGAAAACAATAATGTTTATGGTGATATAGGCGGAGCTTATTTAGACCCTAATACAAAAAAAGTTACTGTGACAATTGATTGGGAGAGTAGAGCCAAAATTACCAAACAGGAAGTTGTCGAAACTTATTTACATCGTTGGCAAGCAGATCGTTGGACACAGACTGATTGGATTGGTGGAGACGGTCAAGCTAATTGGTCAGATGAAACAAAGTTTTTTACTAAAGATGAAGGAGTTGATATTGATACAGCTGGTATAGTTACTTTACGTTCTGGATTTATTGATTGGAGTTATGCTACGACTACTGCCATGTTTGATACGCCAGGAAATTTTGAAGACAATGATGTTGTAGAGATAAACGAAATAGCTTATTTAGTTACCAAAAATAATCCATCTGGTCCAGAGCTTTATATTCTTGATGTCAGTGATAGTTACAATCCTGTTGAGCTGTCATCGATAAATATCGGTAGTTCTATTTCCTCTGTAAAAGCCCAAGACAATAATTATATTTATTTATCTACAGAAGATAATAGCGCTGAATTACAAGTGGTAGATGTCAGTGATAGTTACAATCCTGTTGTAGTCGCTACTTATGATTTGCCCAGCAATGAAAATGCTACTGATCTTGATATAGCTAGTACCAAAGCTTATATTTCACAAGGGGATACATTGTATTCTTTTGATATTTCTAGTTCGACTTCCCCTCAACTCTTAGATGATATTGTTTTAGATGCAATAATATCTAGAATATCTTTTAGTGAAAATTATATATATACATCTACTTATAATGCTGACAAAGAATTACAGATAGTTGATGTTAATAATCCGATTAATTTACAAGCAGTTGGTTTTTATAATTTGCCTGGTTCATTGCATGCTTCGTATATTATGACTTTAGGAACTAGGGTTTATATATCTACAGACAATAGTGGCTCTCAAGCAGAGTTTTATATGTTTGATCTTACAAATCCTACCAGTCTCGAATTATTAGGTTCTTATGAATTAGGCGAGAGCATTCATTCTTTTCATCTTGTTGGTCCTTATGCTTTATTGGGTACCAATTTTTTGGAAGAAGAGTTGGTAGTAATAGAAATTACAGATCCAGATAATATTGTCAAGATTATGGGTTTTGATCTTAATGGTTATGTTTTAGGAATGTCAGCTAATTGTTCTATGATTTATGCAGCTACCTCTAGTAATGAAGCAGAGTTTTTTATTATTTCTACAGAAGTGACCGACTGTGGTTATACTCCAGCTGGTACTCTAGAGTCATCAACTTTTGATACTGGTAGTGATGAAGTTCAATACAATTGGCTTACTTGGGAAGGTGAGTCATTGGAAGATACTTATATCCGTTTTCAATTGGCCACTAGTGCTAATATAAATGGACCTTGGAATTTTGTTGGGCCTGATGGCAGTAGCGGGACTTATTATGATGCTACTTCAACAGAAATGATAAATTATGATACTCATCTTAATCAACGATATATTCGTTATAAATTATTTATGGGTACCGATAGTGAATTACAAGTACCTGTTTTGGAAAATATAGTTATAAGTTATTCTGCTTTTTAGTTATGAGAAAAATAATCAAAAATCAATCAGGATTTAATCTAGTAGAAGTAATAGCTTATATTTTTATTACAACTGTTTTAATGATTACTATTTCTGGTCTTGTGATGTCAGTATTTTTTTCCAGGCGTTATATTGAATCTTCAAATTCTGTTTATCAAAATGCTCGTTTCATGATCAACTTTTTGACTAATCAAATTCATAATGTTGATCAGATTGATATTGTTGATCCTGATCCAGCCCAGTTATATTTTTATCAGTTACCAGACACTAGATTTAGTTTGATTATTGATAACAATAATTTGATTTATCAAGAAACCCACGATGAAGGTGGTGGTTTTCCTGATCAATCTACTGCTGATCCTTTAGTACTTAATAGTAGTGATGTCTCAGTAACTGCTCTGACTTTGACAGCTATAGATAACAATAATGGTGATACTAATCAAGGAGCTATTGTTGATTTTACTTTAACTAGAGGTAATTCTAATGATAGATATGGTTATATAGAACAAGATTTCCAGACTTTTATTAGCATTCGATAATTTTTATGAAGATATTTTTTAAAAATCAAACTGGTGCTGTGGCTTTAGTAGCTACTTTGGTAATAGCTGTAGCTATTTTGTCTATTTCTAGTTCAGTGATGTTGATATCTTTACAAAATCGTCATGTTTTAAATTCTTATGATCATTCTCTGACAGATTTTTATTCAGCTGAGACAGGTGTGACAGAAGCTTTGATGCGTCTACGTAAAGAACCAAATAATTTTATATTTTCTGATATTGAAGTAAATAGTAGCACTATATCAACTCAATTTATTGATGCTGGACCAAACGCCAATATTCAATCTACAGTTACTACAACCAAGGCTGTCCGTAAAGTTCATTATAGTTGTGCTAGCGATATTAGTAATTGTTCTTGGGAGGAACTTGTCCCTTAGTTTGACCTATTATTAGTACTATATTAAGATACAATTATGAATAAAACCATTGAGACAGCTATAAACAATCAGATAAAAGAAGAGATCTATTCTGCTTATTTATATTTGTCTATGTCTGCCTTTGCTGAAGAAAATAAATTATTTGGTATAGCTAATTGGTTTGATGTACAAGCCAAAGAAGAGATGGATCATGCCAAAGGTTTTTTCAATTTTTTACTTAAACACAATGGTAGGATAGAATTGCAGGCTATACCAAAGCCGCCTGCAGATTTTGATGGACATCTTGGTATGTTTACTAGTGCTTTAGAACATGAAAAAGAAATCACTATCAAAATCAACAAGCTTTATGAATTAGCTAATCAAGAAAAAGATTATGACTTGGTAGCTTGTCTCAAATGGTATATTGACGAACAAGTAGAAGAAGAGCAATCAGTTTTGGATATTCTAGAAAAAATTAAAATAGCTGGTAAAGCAGCTCCAGGGCTTTTTATGGTAGACAAAGAATTAGCCAAGCGCCAATATACTCCATCTGAAATTATCACCAAACAAGAAAAATCATGATTGGAAAATCAGGTAAAATAATTGCTATTGTCGGTGCTCCTGCCTGTGGTAAGAGCACTTTTACTCGTTATCTGGCAGAATATTATAAAGTAAAGACATTTCACGAAGGTGAAACTAATACTTTTCCTGAGTTTTTGAAAGATAATATAAAAAATAATAAAAATAGATTACAAACTGTTCTATATTTTCATAATTTGACTATTCAGCAGTACTTAGAATCTTTGCAAGATAGAAAAAATGGTCATAATGTTGTATTAGACACTTTTTGGTTGTCTAATTTATTTTATGTAGTAGATAGTATCTTGCAAGATAAAAATGAACAACAATTAGTAAAAGATTTAATGGAGGGTTGTCTAAAAACTTTAAAACTACCTGATATTGTAGTCTTTATGTATGCTCGTGATGAGATTATAAAAGAAAGATTGGCAAAGCGAGGTAGAGATTTTGAAAAAGATAAAGCTAAAAGTTATATGGAAGTAAATGATTATCATAAATTATATTTTAGGAGTCCAGATCTCTGTGACAAACTGCCAGGTTCCAAAATAGTTTGTGTAAATGCTGAGTTTATCGATTTTGATCAAGTAGCTCGCGAAGTAGGCTTAAAGAAAAAATAAAAAACTAAAAACCGCCCGGCCTAAGCCGGGCGGTTTTATGATAAAAATTTATCGAGTTGCGCCAGAATAAGTAATAGCTTGCATAATGTTCCATTCATCTGTTGTATTTGGAGTATGTCCAAAGATATCTTTGAAGATCTGAATACCAGTTCTTTCACTATCTAGATTACGATTAGTAGCTTTTTGTCGTAAGCCATAAGCCATGACAGTTACAGCAGCATTGTCATTGGGATGATCCATATCAGCATCTCTTTTGTAGATAGTCTTAAAGCTTTGTTTAGCTTTGTTTTCTGCCGATTGGCTAGTCATACTTGGCCAGCGACCATTGGCAATACGGACAGCATCAGATAATTCATTTTCAGTTTCTGGTAATTTGTTAAAAGCACTCTTGTAAGAATGAATGACAGCGGCTCTTTCACCTTCGCCAAGTTGTTTGGTATTTTCATCTACACCATAGGTAATAAAATTATTAAGAGCCTGTTTAGCTTCTTCAAGTAAACCGCCTAAGTCAGTTATTAAAGAGTGTAGATATTTGATTTCATTAGCTTGTTCTCTGATAGTATTACGTAGTTGGTTGAGTTCTTGGAAGATTTCACCCATTTTGTCGTTTTTCAAAAGAGTAGCTTTGTTGTCAATTTCAATTAGTTCTGGCTCAAGAGTAGCCTCTGGTTGAGCTGGGCCATTGTAGACAGCTTCTTGGGCATTACCAGTTATTTTTTTATAAGTATAGATGGCAGCAACTGTAAAGTAATAATCTTCACCTGGTTTAAATTTGCCATCAATATCTCCATCTTTATATAGATGAGAATTATTGACTAGATGCCATGTTGAATCTTCATCAATGATATACATCAAATAACCATCTTGGCCATATTGAGGATTGGGGTTGTTCTTTGAAGCAACAACCTTGAAGCCTTGTAGTCTATCATCGTCGATTTCGTCCCAAGCAACTTTGACACCATCTTCATCACTAGTGACAGTTACATTTGGTTCAGCATAATCACTAATAGGATTATCGACACCACCTGGGAAAGTCAAAGTAACGGGGTTACTGGTTTCTTTTTTTGTACCACCATCAGAACATTCATAAACTGCAGTCACAGCAAAATGATACTCTTGACCTTCGGTCAAAAATTCACCAAAGTCTCCATTTCTATATGGAGTCAAATTATTGACCATATAAGATATAGCATCTTCGTCGATGATATACATCAGATAGCCATCATCGCCATAGCGAGGATGAGTGTTGTATTTAGAGATAATGACTTTAAACCATTTGAGGCCATCATGCTCAATAGCGTCCCAAGATAGTGTTACACCACCATCGACTACCTCGCCACTAATGACTGGTTCGATGCGATCTTCAGCACAACTGCCCTCACCTTTAGCTGTATCAGCCATTAGCATTGGTACAGCTATGGCTAATATTAGGAAAGAAAAAAGAATTTTTTTCATATTTTTAATTTACTTATTAGTTAATAAAAGTTGTTGAATATAGCCCGCCCCAGCTCCGCGGGGGCGGGCTATAAATCCCTAGTATTATAGCAAGATTGTATTAATAAGCAAATAAAAAAACCGAAGTGCCTAGGCAGCTACTTCGGCTTGCAGATGATCGGCTAAAAAAGCCACTTGGCGGGCTTCAGGAATGGCAGCTTGACCATAGCCTTTTTGAAAGCCACTAACAGCCTGAGCTTTACTATAGGCCCAGATATAACCAATGAGTTTTTTGACTTTTTTACCGTCTTCAGTAGTAGAATAATATATTCTATACTTTGTCCTAGGTTTACGAGGCATGTCATGACCTCCTGTGAAAGTACTCCTTTTCTAGTTCATCATATAGTATAGATTCTGTCAATTGGTTCTCCCCCTTGGTAAGGGTGAGGGCAAACAAAAAAATAAGTAGCCAAATGGCTACTTATTCGTTGCAGGTGCATGGTTCATTCCCGCAAATAGGACATGCATCTTTCATATAGATATCGCTTAATTCTTAAGTGTTTTTATTATATCATGTTTTGAAAATATCACAAACTAAGCTATAATATATTTATGAAATATTTTATTTTACTATCAGTTTTTTTACTGGTCTTAACCGCTTGTGGCAATAAGACTGTTGATACCAAAACATCAAATCCACCCGCTGAAACAATAAATATTGAAGATGGTAATTATATTATTAATGTGGGACAAAATGTTTTTTCTATAGATGAATTGGCTAGACATGACAATCAAGAAGATTGTTGGCTTGTCATAAATAATAAGGTTTATGATGTAACTGGTTATGAAGACAGTCATCCTGGCGGCAAAGATTTATTAGAAGGTTGTGGTAAGGATGCTACAGATTTATTTTTTGATACACCACATTCTGAGAAGGCTAGCAGCTATCTTCCTGATTTTTACATTGGTGATTTAGAATAATTTTATACAAAAATAAAAACCCCCACTAATATACAACATAAGTTGGGGGTTTTATGGTTCCTCAGGTGCAGAGCAAAGGTGTTTGTGCCAGGAACTAGTGGGGTCTTGTTTTTCCATTGGCAATCTTCCTCCCTGAGTTGGCAGCCCTAGCGAGCAAGTGCTCTATAGCGCTAATAAAAGAACCATCGTCAGATTTGATACGAATCCCAAGAAGCTTTTTGAGAATCACTAGAGCTGAGCCAGTCCTCATAGATTTGGCCATGCCATTGAGTCTGACAAAATCCAAGACCTTGATAGTGTCACTACCATTGGCAATCTCAGCAGCAGCTTTATCGGCCTGAGCAGCTTCGGTGCAATGCACCATGATCTCTGACTGATCCTTGTCTTCAAGGGTATAAAAGAGCATGTTCATGATTTCACCTCCTTTCGAGGTGTTTTGGTTTGGAGGTGAAAAAACAATGATTATATTTTATTAAATACTTATTTTATAGAATTGTCAACCTATATTTTGTGCCAATAGTTTTTGGCACCAACCTTAGTCTTAAAATGTAAAGCATGTTTAAGGCCTTGGATTTGAGCACCTTCTTGTTTGAGGTTGTATGCTAAAGTGTTTCTTAAAACCTGAGGATTGATTTTCAAGACTGGTTTTAATTTTTGCGCATATTTAGAGATAATTCTTTCAACTGATCTAATAGATAGATGACTGTCTATGTTTTTATTAGCTCTATCTAAGTTGGTAAATAGCCAGGGATTGTCGTCTTGTCTATATTTTAGATATTTTTCTAAGGCAGCCCAAGCCAGTGGCGGGATACTAATATTATTTTTATTAAAAATTAATTCTTGCTTTATATTATCTATAAATTTTTTCTCTAGTTTGACTAATTGACCAATTTTTAAGCCACTAGAATATAATAATTCTAATAAAGCTTTATCTCTGATGCCTGTCAGATTAGGATTTTTGACTGGTTGTTCTAAAAATTTTTGCAATTGCGCTGGAGTCAATATTGCGAGTGGTTCTGTCTTGGGTGTTAGTAGATCAAAGCGAAATCTTTTTTTATGAAATTTTAAAAACTTATTTACGACTACTAAGTGCAAATTTATAGTCGCTATTTTTGGGTATTTTTTTAGTAAAAAATTATAATAGCTTTTTAGATTAGCTTGGGTCATAGCTTGATCATCAAGCCAGGACAAAAATTGCTCAATATGCCAGATATAGTTTTTCAGAGTGGAGGATTTGATATCAAGACTTCTTAAATATTTTTTATAAGCTGTTAGTGTCGTTTTATTTTTCATATTATAACTTTAGCACAAAGAACGTTCTTTTAAAATAGTACTTGCCCCCTAGGATCTGAAGCGACATACGGGGTTGACTTTTTGCTATAAAAATGTTAGTGTAAAGACGTTTTTAATTAAGTAGTAGCCTAATTCTGGGTATGATCTGACCAAGTCTAACTTGAGATCAGGCTCGGATTATGGCTTTAGAAAGAAAAATTATGTTAGACAAGAAAAAGAAGCAAAAGCTGATTGATAAATACAAGACTCACAAAAATGATACTGGTTCTTCTGAAGTGCAGATCGCTATTTTGACTGCAGAGATCAAAGATCTTACCAATCATTTGCGTGAAAATAAAAAAGATTTTTCATCTCGTCGTGGTTTATTAGCCAAAGTTTCTTTACGACACAGACTATTGCGTTATTTAGAAAGAGAAGATGAAAAAAGATTCAAAAAAATAGTCAAAGCTCTTGGTCTTAAGATGACTAAAAAAGAACCTATTGAAGATTCAATAGGAATCAAGATCAAAGCCAAAGAATCTAGTGAAGAAGAACAAAACAATAACGAACAAGATATTCAAGAATAAATTTTAAGGCCCAAGCCTCGGTTTGGGCTTTAATGTTATTTAATAATTTTTAATAAAATAAATTATCCGGTTATTATGTTGGTAAGCAGACATTGGGTTATTAGTTTTTAATAATTTGGTGCTTGCTATATCAACTCCCGGGCAATAAGAAAGGAGTTGACTTATGTCAATCAAAAAATTTAACACAACCATTGCTGGTAAAGAGCTGGTTGTTGAGACTGGTAGACTTGCCAAACAAGCTCATGGCTCTTGTACTGTCACATATGGTGAAACTGTAGTTTTGGCTACAGCAGTGACAGCTAGGACTCCCCGCGAAGGCGTGGATTATTTTCCATTGATGGTGGATTATGAAGAACGGCTCTATGCAGCTGGTAAGATCAAGGGTTCTCGTTTTATCAAACGTGAAGGTAGAGCTACTGATGATGCAGTTTTGACTGCCCGTCTGATTGATCGTTCTATCCGACCATTATTTAAAGAAACAGAACGTAACGATGTCCAAGTAGTTATTACTGTACTGTCATATGATGGTATCAACGATCCAGATTTTGCAGCAACCATTGCAGCTTCTGTGGCTTTAGGTACTTCAGCTATTCCTTGGGCTGGTCCTTTGGCTGCTGTAGCAGTTGGTAGAATTGGAGGAGAGTTGGTACTCAACCCAACAGTAGAGGCAAAACAAAAATCAGACTTTGAATTGTTTGTAGCAGGTAGTAAAGATGAAGTGATCATGATCGAAGCTGGTGCCAAACAAATCAAAGAAGCAGACATGTATGAAGCTATTGCTTTTGCTGGTAAACATATTGCAAAATTAGTACCTTTTATCGAAGATATTATTAAAGAAGTTGGGGTAGCAAAGAAAACTCCAGAGATTGATGAAGCTAAAGAAGCTTTAGTTCAGCAAGTGAGTACAAAAGTAAATCAAGTTTTGGATAAACACGATTTATCTGAATGTTTTTGCCCTGACAAAGCTAAGATGCGCCAAGCTATCGACAATATTAAGGCAGAGGTTAACGAAGCTCTTAAAGAAGACAATGAAGTAAACAAAGATATGCGAGCTATGGGTATAGCCATGATTGATGAACAGCTAGAAAAAGTCTTCAAGACTTTGATTTTAGAAAAAAAGCAACGACCAGACAATAGAAAATTTGATGAAGTTAGAGATTTATCAGCTGAGGTAGCTATCTTACCTCGGACTCATGGCAGTGGTTTATTTTCTCGAGGTGAAACTCAAGTTTTATCTATTGTGACTCTTGGTTCTCCTGGTGATGAACAAACTCTAGATACTATGGAAGAATCTGGTACCAAAAAGTACATGCACCATTACAATTTTCCTGGTTATTCAGTTGGTGAAGTAAAACCATTGCGTGGTCCTAGTCGCCGTGATATTGGTCATGGAGCTTTAGCTGAAAAAGCTTTGATTCCGGTTTTACCAGATAGTGAATCTTTTCCTTATACTATTAGAGTAGTGTCTGAAGTGTTAGGATCAAATGGTTCATCTTCTCAAGCCTCTATCTGTGGCTCTACTTTGTCATTGATGGATGCTGGTGTACCGATTGTAGCTCCAGTAGCTGGTATTGCTATGGGTCTAGTCCTTGATGATAATGATAAGAAAAATTATCAGATCCTGACAGATATTCAAGGCATTGAAGATCACTCTGGACATATGGATTTTAAAGTAGCAGGAACCCGAGAAGGGATTACTGCTATTCAATTGGATATCAAGCTTGGTGGTATTGGCTATGACATTGTCAAAGAAACTTTGGAAGGTGCTAAAGTAGCTCGAATTAATATTTTGGATCTTATGCAAAAGACTATTCATGATCCACGACCTGAATTATCACAATATGCGCCACGTATTGATACTATGAATATTGATCCAGACAAAATCAGAGATGTGATTGGTTCTGGTGGTAAAATTATCAATGAAATTATTGACAAATGCAACGTTGCTATTGATATCGAACAAGATGGTCTAGTAATGATTACTTCTACTGATGCAGACGGTGCCAAAAAATCACGTGAGTGGATTGAAAATATTGTCAAAGAGTTAGAAGTGGGCGAAATCTATGATGGTACTATTGTCAAGATTATTACTGATAGAAACAATGGTAGTGAAATTGGTGCTATTGCTGAAGTATTGCCTGGTAAAGATGGTATGATTCATATTTCTCAAGTATCTCATGAAAGAATTGCCAAAGTTTCAGATGTTTTAAAAGTTGGTGATAAGGTAAAAGTTAAAGTAATGGAAGTTGATAAAGAAAAAGGACGTGTTAGTCTATCTATCAAAGAATTATTACCAAAACCAGACTTTGCAGCCAAGTCAGCTGAAAGACCTCAGAGGCCACAAGGCCCACAAAAGCCACAAAAAAGATTTTTCAATAAAAATAAATAAGAGTGGATCTATTAAAAGTTTTTAAAAAGCATATAGCTATTCCCAATGTCAAGATTTTGTTGGTTTTGGCAGTTTTGATAGTTGTTTTGTTATTCGCTATGTTTTGGTCTAAGGGACCAGACGTCTATGCTAAAGGTTTTTTGCCAGATAATACTACTTTTTATTATCAATGGGCCAACAACAAAGCTATCAAAGCCAACCCTTGGCATGACTTTGAGCTTTTTGATGATAATATAGCTGATACAAGGCTAAGTGAAGTATCAGATATATTAGTAGACAGTCAGAGTAGGTTAGAAGAGCTAGTTTGGTTCAAAACTAGCTCTGATCAAGATCATTATTTATTAAGATTATCTTCTATTTCTCAGAGTTATATTGACCAGCTCAAAGAACAATACCCTGAGTTGGTATTTTATAGACCCCATAAAAAGATTTTATTGATTACGCCGTCTCCAGAACTACCCAATAGCTTACCAAAGTTATTGGTTAGCAAATTTACAGTCAATAATATAGATACTGGAGTTAGTATGTATTGGAGTTTAGATAATTCACCAGAATTTTTGCAAAAATTATCTATTTGGCTAGAACCTATGTTTACAGAATCTGAAATTTTTGTAAATTTTCAAAATACAGCTGGTAATTTGAATAAAATTAATATTTGGCAAGTTAAAAATAATAATTTACCTGCCATGACAAATAATTTTTTTGCTAATACCAGAAGATTATATGATTTTGATAATGCAATTGGCTTATCAGCTGACTCTATGTTAACTTTTGATGATTTTATAAAGACAAATATCTTGGAAAAGCAGTTTAGTAGTTTGCCATATTATGATTTTACTAAAAATGACATAATTGTTTGGCAACATGAAGAAAATTGGTTGATGGCCAGTGATCAAGATTGGCAAAAACTTAATTTTGATTTGGCAAGCAGTTTTGATTTGCAAGAAATCACCAAAGTTTTGTCAGATGGTACAGCTTATGTAGAATTTATAGCTAGTAGTTCTCCAGAAATTATTCAACACGCATATTATGAACAAAATTATTGGCAGATAGATGGACTTTATGGCGTTGAGCGTGAAGATATTTATTATCTTAGTAATAAGCAATATTTGATAGAAGATATTTTGAGTAGTGATTATCTGATAACTACTCTTTGGTCAGATTGCCTTGATAATAATAATCAAATAAACGATTTTGTAGTTTGGCAGACCAATAAGTTGAAAAATAGCTCTATTAAACAATATTTAGAATCTCAAGATATAAGTAACTTAAAATTTATATCTTATAGTAATAATAATATAAACGCCTGGCAACTTTGCTTTTAAGTTTTGCCTGCATTGCCGTAGCCTTAGCGAAGGCTTGTGGATAACTTGTTAATGTTTTTGAATTATTTTTGCCAATCTTGTCAAATTATATTTTAATTATTTTAAATTTTATCTAATATTAGCTAATAATTAGCGTTGACCAAAGCCTTGTTATATGATATAATGAATGTAGATAAGAGTTCATTAAAATATTTGAGGGAATTGCATATTAGCGTCAGCTAGTATATAACTCCTTCCATTTTACTGTTTTTCAATATTAGGAAAACACCCTGACTGTTTTCCACCAAAAAAACAAAAACAAAAATACTAAAAAGGATCATTCTGTCCCGCCTGCGGCGGGATGAAATCGATACCAAAAAATGGTAAAGTGGCGGCTCCTCGAGTCAGACTGGAGCAAATGATGCCTTAACAGGTTATATAACCCGCCAATTTAACTTACAAAAAGTTGATGCGAGTCATCCTGTCAAAGCGCCAAAGGCGCACAACCAGCCATAAAACAATGATTTTGGGCACCGGAGTGCGCCTTTTCTTATTGCTTTAATAATCTTGATTTTTAAAGCCTGATTTGCTATTATGTATATGTTATATTTTTAAGAATTAAGATTAAATATATGAAGTTAGACAAAGATTTTATTGCCGAACGCAAGGAAGATTTATCAAAACGCCGTGATGAAATATTAAAAGAGCTCAAAGCTGATGCAATTCAAGTATCAGAGAATGACTATGATGCTAAGTTTGTTGACTATGGTGATAAGGACGATGAAAATGCTGCTGAGGTAGCCAATTTTGAAAAGAATTTGTCTTTGGAAAAGACTCTTGAGGTTTCTTTGTTTAATGTTAATAAAGCTTTAAAGAAAGTTGAAGAGGGAAGTTATGGTCTTTGTGAAAAATGTGAGGGTCCTATTGCACCCGAACGACTAAAAGCTTTTCCTTCTGCTACTTCTTGTATGGCTTGCAAGAAAAAAGTATTATAAATCTATCATGACTAAATATTTTCTTAGTCTAATCATCTTATTTATTATAGATAGGTCTACAAAGATTTATCAACTAAAAAATCCGTCTGCAGACGGATTTTTTCAGCTTCATTTAAATCAAAATATTGCATTTTCTTGGCCTTTACCTATTTGGATCCTGTATCCAGCGATTATAATTATTTTATTTATAATTATTTGGCTGTGGTTGATTGCTTGGCGCCAGAAAAGTATGCTCATCTGGCCTTGGGGTCTGATTATAATAGGAGCTGTGAGTAATTTGCTCGACAGAATCCTATATCAGGGTGTTGTAGACTTTATAAATATAGAATGGTTCACAGTTTTTAATATAGCTGATATCTATATTTCTCTAGGAGTGATCTGGATATTAATTTTTGAATTATTTATAAGAAATAAAAAAAGAGAAGTCTAAGACTTCTCTTTTTGATCAGCATTGTCAGCTTCGGCCTGTTCGCGTTCAAAATTACGCAGCATAATTCGTTCTACAGTATGTATATCCATGTTGCATTTGTGGCCACTGCAGTATCCTTGAGCGACATTATTTGTGCCGCAACTAGGGCAAATCCAGTGTTGCTGTATAGCCATTACCTGCCTCCTTGATCAAAGTACGTAATCTTTAATAGATTAATTTATATATAAGATTTTGTCAATTGGTTTTTCAAATCCTCCTAAATCCCCCTTTATCAAGGGGGACTTTTTATTTGTTAAGCTCCTCCCTTGACAAAGGGAGGCGGGGGAGGAATTTGAAGAGGTATTTGACAAAAATATAGACTTAGTTTAAGATGCAAATAACAAGAAAAGCGATTTGACGCCCGGCGTATGCTAGGTGAGAGGCATGGTTAGTTTTTTGATGCCTTTGTCTTGGCGGGTAAGGGCCAAAAAAGACTAATATTATTTTTATTCAGATCGCTTTTCTTGGTAGGAAAGTGATTTTTTTATGAACAAAATTTATACAATTGCGCCATTAGGCCTAAAGGGGGTGTTAGTTGAGGTAGAGACCAACCTATCCCGGCATTTGCCCAAGATTATTATAGTTGGTTTACCAGATACAGCGGTCCAAGAATCCCGAGAGCGGGTCTGGGCAGCTATCGAAAATAGCAATATCCAGTTTCCACGACAAAAAGTAGTAGTCAATCTAGCTCCAGCTCAATTACGTAAAGAAGGTGGTAGTTATGACTTACCAATTGCTATTAGTATTTTGTCGACAGCTGGATTTTTGGAAATAGAAAATAGTCATCAGATGGCTTTTGTCGGAGAATTGTCTTTGACTGGTGAACTTAAAGCCGTGCCTGGAGTTTTGGTTATGGTTGCTAGTCTCAAAGAGCTGGGTTTCAAACAAGTATTTGTACCACAGGAAAATATTAAAGAAGCTAGTATTGTCCAAGGCATAAAAATATTCCCAGTAAAAAATCTTGAGCAGTTAATAAGCCATTTTAATAATTTAGAAAAAATAGAAGCAGTCAAAAATACAGAATTCATACCTCAGGAGGCAAAGTCAGCTATTGATATGGCAGATATCAAGGGTCAAGATCAAGCCAAACGAGTTTTGGAAATAGCTGCCACTGGTGGACACAATATTTTGATGGTCGGACCACCAGGGAGCGGCAAGACTATGTTGGCTAAAGCATTTTTATCTATCTTGCCCCCAATGAATCTTGATGAAGCTCTAGAAGTCAGCAAGATTTATAGTTTGGCTGGGTTTTTGTCAGACGAAAATTGGCTGGTTGATCAGCGTATGTTACGTAGTCCGCATCATTCAGCTTCTGTCTCGGCTATTGTAGGTGGTGGCTCATGGCCCAAACCTGGTGAGATCAGTTTAGCTCATCACAATGTTTTGTTTTTAGATGAAATATTAGAATTTCAACGACCAGTCTTAGAAGCTTTACGTCAGCCGTTAGAAGATAAAGTGATTACTGTCTCACGAGTGCGAGGTAGTCTAGAATTTCCGGCTAATTTTATATTATTGGCTACAGCCAATCCTTGTCCTTGTGGTTATTTGACTGATGATGATCGAGATTGTGTTTGTTCGTCTATGGATATAAAGCGTTATCAAAAAAGATTGTCAGGTCCACTACTAGATCGTATAGATTTGCATTTGTCTGTTCAAAAAGTCAAAAGTAAATATTTATCTGATCAAAGTCAAGCTACCAAAATATCTACTACCATGCAAAATAAAGTTATTAAAGCTCGCCAAAGGCAGGCTGAGAGAAAAAGACTTAATACTGATCTTAAGCTTCAAGATATAAAAAAATATTGTAAAGTAACAGATAGTATTCAGAAGATTTTATTGGCTGCTACTGATAGACTACAGCTCTCAGCTCGAGGTTATTTCAAAATGCTCAAAGTAGCTCGGACTATTGCTGATCTAGAGGATAGTCAAGATATCAAAGAAGCACATATTTTAGAAGCCTTACAATATCGCAATAAAATTTTTGGTGAAATTTGATAAAAAGAAAACCGTTGATATTGTTATCAACGGTTTATGTTGTTTAAGAAAGTTCCCAGGAATGGTCAGCATCTGCAACGAAGGTTTGCGAAGACGATGTGCCATTGCCGAATATGTTTGTTACTGTTCTCACAATCCAGCCACCCGGGACCTTGAGTCGATGAGACATAACAGATACCCTTGCCTTAGTGGTATCTTCAGGTTCTGGAATTTGTTCCCACATAAGACACTCTCCTGTTTGGTTAAATGAACGCCAGCAATGAAAGATTGATATGTATTTTTAGCAAAAGAATAGCATATTGTCAAGGCGGGGTGTAATAAATATCTATGTCATACGTCTTATTATATATAGGACAGTTCTTTTCAAATGGAGCAATTCCCTGCAGTTAACTGATTTTAAAGGGTTTTTGAACTTAGCTACCTGTAGGGAATATTGAGACGCTTCAAGTGTCTGAGGATGAATAGTCACCATCCAGTATATTTTCTCAGGCCTTGAAGTTTATCAATAACTATATGTTTAGAGCTTTAGTTGGATTTTTCAATATGATTTTTCTGCTGATTCTATTCAAGATGTTTGCTCCGAGGGTATTTCAACTGTCTACTGAGTTGTTAACCAATTTATTGATCATTTTCAATGAAATGCTTAGCTCATTTGACAGCAGTCAGATCGCGACCTTCTAGGTCGTGCGGCACTATAAAGACCAACTTCGGTTGGTCTTTTTTTGTTTGAGTTTAATAGCTTTTTATTGTAGACTTACTCTATGAAATGGTGGCAAAATAAATATAATATTATTTTAATTGCTATTTTAGTAATAGCAATTTTATTACGCTTATATAATATACCGGGTAGTGATATCCAAAATGATGCTGCCTTAAACACTCTGCGGGCTTTTGGTTGGTTTGATTTTTTACTCAATCCAGATCAGACCACACCGATTGTTTGGTTTGGATCTGTACCATGGTGGGGACATTTATCTTTTCATGATATCCCGCCTTTAGTGCAAGCTATTCAGTTTATTTTTTTAAATTTATTTGGTGCTGCTAGTTTAGCAGCCTTATTACCTTTTATATTAGCTGGTAGTTTATCTGTTTATTTACTTTATTGGTTAAGCAAAAAATTTGTAACTAGTCATCAAGCTTTATTGATAGCTGGTTTATTTAGTATTACTTCTTATGCAATTTGGGCCAGTCGAACTGCTTATCTAGAAGGTATATCTATTTTATTTATTATCTTGAGCTGTGGTTTATTTTTATTTTTTCTCAAAACAAATAAAAATAGATATTTATATTATTGGGCACTTGCCTTAGCCTTGGCTTTGTTGTCAAAATATACGGCTTTATTTTTATTACCAGCTGTTATTTTTTATATTTTAATTTATCGGCCCGATATTTTTAAAAATAAGCATTTTTATTTGTCTATTATTATGATGTTGATAGTTTTGTCTCCAGTTATTATTTATAATATTATGATGTATAAGACTCGCGGGCATTTTGACGCAGCTTTATCATCAATGTTGGGTATACAAACTCAAGATTTTGCTGCTTTAGCCAATAGATCAGCTAATACCAATTTTTTACAAAATATTGGCTCTATTTTTATAGTACTTTATAAATCAACATCTATATTTTTGTTTATATTGTATATTTTGTCTTTTATTTATATGTTATTAAATCTTATTAAGAGGCAAAAAAATATTCTATTAAATTTTGTTGGCTTAAATATTGTTGTGATTTTTATAATGTTTGCCGCATCAGGAGCTCCACCGCGTTTATTGTCTATTATAATTCCATTTTTTAGTATCATAACGGGCTTGTTTATTATTAACGTCTTGGCTAGCTTTAAGAAAGCTAGTAAACTACTTGTTAGTTTATTAGTTATTATTTTTTTGGGAGAACTTTTTTATGCTTTAAATACCAATATTTTCAAAAATCCTCAAGGACAAAGATTTATGACATATTCTGGCTACCGATTTTATGACAGAGGTTTTGAAGAATTAGATAATTATCTGCAAACTGAAATAATTGGTGACTTACCAAATAGGATAAATCCAAAAAATCTTGATAATATGACTAAGATAGAAATAAATACTGATTGGGTAATATTATTTGATGAGCGAGCTGATTGGTTTTCTCAGATGTGGTATATTGATAGATATATGATTTATTATGATTTACCGCTTATGTCTATCAAATATGTTGATCAAATTGACACGAGCAATAAAGATATATATTTTGTATACACTACAGAAGCTGGTAATAGGTCAGGGCAGAGTGAAGACTACAATAGACAGATAGAGATTTTTAAAAATGATTTAGAGGCCAGTAATATCAAAGCAATCAAAGAAATCAGAGATTATAAAGATGATGTAGTTTTCAAAATTTATTATATTAATTATAATCAATAATTTATGAAAAAATTAATTTTATTATTTATTATTATGCTAGCTTTTGTGGCAGCTATTTATTTTAGAAATAAACCTCAGATTATAAAAGTAGATCTACCACCACCTCAAGCTTTTGAGGAATTTATAGTAGAAGAAAATAATACAGAAGATGTTGTTGAGATAGAAGAAGAAAAGATAGATGAAATAATAGAACCAGAACCGGAACCAGCTAATGTTAATCTAGCTATTCCTTTTACTTCCCAGGCTCCATCATACAACTGGGATCAACCTTTCCAGGATGCTTGTGAAGAGGCTAGTTTGCTTATGATTGATTATTATTATCAAAATAAAGATTTACCGCCACCATTACAGATAGAAGATATTTTGTTAGATATGATTGGCTGGCAAGAAGACAATTGGGATGGACATTTCAATCTATCAGTAGACAAGGTAGCAGAATTTGCTGATATTTATTATGACTATGAAATTGAAATTGTAGAAGATCTAGATACTGACAAAATTGAAAGTTATCTTGATAGAGGATTGCCGATTATTATTCCAGCTGACGGTCATATTTTGGATCAACCATATTTTACCAACGATGGACCAGACTATCATATGTTAGTTATCAAAGGATATATAGATGGTAATTTTATTACCAACGATCCTGGTACTTGGCGAGGAGCTGATTTTATCTATACTTATGAAAATATGATGGCCTCAATTGCTGATTGGGATACAAAAGAGGCCAGTACAACTGGCCCTAAACAAGGTTTGGTATTATTGAAGAAATAAAATAATTTTTTTTAGACAACAAAATACTGAAATTCTATTTTTGGAATTTTAGTATTTTTGTTTAGTTTGTTTTTTTCTTGAGTGCATCTTTGAGAGTCTTGCCAGCTTTAAATTTTGGTACAATCACAGTAGGAATCTGGATCTTTTCGCTTGGCTTTTGTGGGTTGACACCCATACGAGCATTGCGAGTACGAGCTGAGAAAGTACCGAAGCCAGTCAAAGTAACTTCACCGCCACCCTGCAAAGTTTCGATTGTAAAATTAACAAAAGCTTGCAAGATGTCTTCAGCCTCTTTTTTGCTGACACCAGCTTTGATAGCAATAGCCTCAATTAGTTGGGCTTTGTTCATAAAATTTTTCTTAGTGGTTTTATTTTGTTTGTTTTATGATTAGTATTATCTATTTCTAATAATACTGCATTTACTTCGATTTGACCAGAGTCTGGTAATTCATGCTTGATGTGTTCTTCTTTTAAGAATTTATCAATAATAATCTCACTCTTGATGCCTAAGACAGATGGATATGGTCCGACCATACCAACATCAGTAATATAGCCAGTGCCAGTTGGTAAAATTTCAGCGTCTGCAGTTGGGACATGAGTATGAGTACCAAGCATAGTACTTACTTTGCCATCTAGATAATATCCCATGGCTTTTTTTTCACTAGTTGCTTCAGCATGCATGTCTACTATTTTGATAGAGTCTTTAGGTAATTCATCCAATAGTCTGTCTATTTGGTGAAAAGGATTACTCAGGTTATCATCTTCTATAAAAGTACGACCAGTCAAATTTATAATAACAATTTTTTGATTATTAATTTCAATAATTTGATAACGCATACTTTGAGGTGTGCGGGAGTCATTGGCTGGAGCAGCAATATCAAAATCTCCTTCTTTTATGACATCTTGAGGGTCATATTTAGCCCATAGATGATTACCACCAGTAAAAACTTGAACCCCAGCATTTTTTAGTTCATTGAGAGTTTTGGTAGTTAGGCCTTTGCCGTGAGCTAAATTTTCTACATTGGCAATTATCAAGTCTGGTTTATATTTTTGTTGCCATTGAGGAATTATGTCTTTGACAGCCTTGCGACCCAAAGCACCTACTACATCACCAAAAAATAATATTTTAGTTTTATCTGGCATATTCTGTGATTCTTTTTTCTCTTATCACCGTTACTCTGATCTCACCTGGGTATTTTAACTCAGATTCAATCTTATTGGCAATATCGCGAGCTAGTTTATTAGCAGCAAAATCATCTAATTCATCAGGTGAAATAAAGACTCTAATTTCGCGACCAGCTTGGATAGCATAGACTTTTTCGACACCAGCAAAAGATTTTGCTGTGTCTTCTAGCTCAGTCAAACGTTGGATATACTCTTCTAGAGAATCACGACGAGCACCAGGGCGAGAGCCAGAAATAGCATCAGCAATTTTGACAATTACACCCTCGATAGTTTTTGGTTGATCTTCATGATGAGCTGTAGACATATAAGCTACTTCTTCTGATAGACCAAATTTTTTCAACAAATCATAACCAATCTCAGGATGAGAACCTTGGATTTCATGATCTAGAGCTTTACCAATATCATGGAGTAAACCACCTTTTTTACAGACATTGATATCAGCACCTAGTTCAGAAGCGAGGACACCTGATAGATGTGACACTTCTAGAGCATGCTGCAATTGATTTTGGCCATAAGAAGTACGATATTTCAAGCGACCCAAGATCTGGACTAGCTTGGTGTCCAAGCCAACGATGCCAGCTTGATAGGCTGCTTCTTCACCAGCTTTTTTGATATCTATAGCCAATTCTTTTTTGGATTGTTGGATTGTTTCTTCGATACGACCAGGATGGATACGACCATCGACCATTAGTTTTTCTATAGCTCGTTTGGCCAGTTGTCTGCGGATAGGATTGAAAGCAGAAATTAAAATAGACTCTGGTGTATCGTCTATAATAACTTCAACACCAGTTAATTGTTCTATAGTTTTTATATTACGACCCTCACGGCCAATAATTCTACCTTTCATTTCTTCATTTGGTAGTGATACAGCTGTAGTAGTTGTTTCTACGGTATGTGGAGCAGCACAACGTTCTATTACAGTAGTTAGTATTTTTTTGGCTTTAGACTCTAGCTCATCAGTAGCCTGGTTTTCCAATTTACGCATACGATGTAATAGTTCATCTTTCATACGACTTTCCATATTGTTTACCAAGACCTCTTTAGCTTCTTCTTGAGTCAAAGCAGCAATTTTTTCTAATTTTTGTAATTGACTTTCTTTGATTTTTTTAATTTCAGTTTTATTGGACTCAAGTTGTTTACGAGTGTTATCCAATTTATTTTTACTGTCTTCAAATTCTATAATTTTTCTATCAAAAAGACCTTCACGCTTGGTGAGGTGATTTTCTTTTTCTTGTAAACGTTTACGACCTTCTTTTTCTTCATTTTTAGCTTCGTCTATCAAAGCTATTGCTTTGTCTTTAGCCAAGATCAAAGCATCTTTGTATTTTTGTTTGGCTTCGTCCAAAAGACCTTCAGCCTTTTGTTCTGCCTGTCGGATGTTTTTACTAGTTAGTGTTTTTTTGATAATAATACCCAAAAAAATACCAACAATAAGTCCGGCAATTATACCGATAAAATTCATATTTAGTAAACTTTCTGTTTACCGTTTTAGTAGTTTTGAGAATGCAAAAATGACCCAAAATATTTTTAGGTTTTGATAATAAGTTTTGAAGAATTGATTAGTTTTACTATCAAAAAATACATTTATAGTTTCAAAAAATTGAATAAATAGGTCTTTTTTTCTACAAAAATAGAGTAAAAAACTAAAACAGTAAATTAACTTTTAAACATTTAGGTGAGGATTTTTTATTCCTCAAAGTAGATTCTAACATAAATGATATAAAAAATCAACCCCTATATAAAAAGACCATCAGTATATTGTACAACACCATCTAAAGTCTTTCAACCATATATGGCGCTGGACACTGATGGCCCCCTGACAAGCTTTATCAAACGGGATTAAAGAACCCCTCTCCACCTGTCTCGAAAATATATTAACATATTTTTTAAAAATTGAAAAGTTTATTTTATAATTTTATCAATCAAGCCATAATCGAGCGCTTCAGTCGCTGTCATATAATAATCTCGATCAGCATCTTTAGCTATTTTTTTGATCGGTTGTGAGGTGTGTTTTTGTAAGATTTTGTTTAGGCGTTCTTTGAGTTTTAAGATTTGTTCTGCTTTGATCTTGATGTCACTGGCTTGTCCAGTGGCGCCACCCATAATCTGGTGGATCAAGATTTCGGAATTTGGTAGAGCAAATCTTTGGCCTTCTGCACCACCAGCAAGCAAGGTAGCCGCCATGGAAGCAGCGAGTCCTACACAGATAGTAGTGACAGGACTAGTGACATGTTGCATAGTATCATAGATAGCCAAGCCATCTGTGACACTACCACCAGGACAGTTTATATACATCTTGATAGGCTTGGTATTGTCTTGCGCATCAAGAAAAAGTAGTTGAGCAATCACAAGATTGGCTATACGATCATCTATAGCATCTCCTAGAAAAATAATCCTATCTTTCAAGAGGCGAGAGTAGATATCATAAGCTCTTTCACCTTGTTGAGTTTTTTCTATTACAGTAGGTATTAGCATAATTTTTTAACCCCCTCTGCCTCCCCCTTGTCAGGGGGAGAACTTTATTTATTATATAATTTTTTTTCTCTGATTTTGATTTTTTTCTCTATATCCTTACGGATTTCTATTATATTTTTTATAACATCTAAATTATTATACCTCAATACTCTAATTCCTAAATCGTTTAATGAATTAGTTCTAGCATCATCATAGTCTTCTTGGTTAATATGTGAATCGCCATCAACTTCAATGGCTAACAGTAGTTCTGAACAATAGAAATCAAGTATGCAATTAAGTATTGGTTTTTGTCTTATGAACTTATAACCCGTCTTTTTTCTGCCGAGAATTTCATTCCAAATAACTAATTCTGCTTTTGTTGGATTTTTTCTGTTTATTTTAGCTTCTCTTGTCAACCTAATTCTATATTTTAAAAAAGATTCATCATTTAATTTCATATCGCTTTTCTTTAGTTAATACTATTTTATATTACTCAAGTCCCCCTGACAAGGGGGATTTAGGGGGTTTTCTTAAACTATTCTTAACTTATTATTATCATATTGTAGGCGGCCTGGCAAGGAAAAACCTGCTGCTTTTTTGTGACCACCGCCACCCATCATAGCTGCCAGCTTTGATAAATCTATATCACTGGTAGTTCTAAGAGAGCCTTTGATAATATTATCTTCAGCTTCTTGCAAGACCATGATGATTTTACCTTCATTGAGGATATGCAAAAAATTGGATATACCTTCACTGGCATTGCCATCAGCTTGGCATTCTTCTAGATCTTTTAGTGTTAACCAAGTATAGACTAGATTATTTTTATCTACTTTGGTCAATCTTTCTAAAGCTCGGCCCCAGAGTTGGAGGCGAGTAATATTTGTGTCATTGACTGTGTTTTTTATAATCTGAGGAATATTAGCACCTTGATTGATCAAATCAGAAGCAATGTCTAGACAAGTATAAGTAGTAGCTGGATTTTTAAAACCACCAGTATCAGTAATCATACCACAAGCTAAAGCTGTAGCTGTTTTTTCGTCTATTTTGAATTGCCAATCTCTTAAGAGGCGATAGATCATTTCTGCTGTAGAAGAAGCACTAGAAATAATCAAATTAATATCAGCATATTTTTCGTTAGAAACATGATGATCTATGTTAATAAATAAATATTTATTAGGAATAATTTTAAGCAATTCTTCAATGCCAGTCAGATGTAAAGCTGCAGTGTCTACTGTTATTACTAAATCATATTCTTGTGTAAAAACAGTGTGATCATTAGTTAGTTTGTCAGTATCAGGCAAAAAGTTGAAATTAGCTGGTAATTTGTGATTACAAAAAACAGTCACATTTTTATCTAAGCTAGCTAGATATCTATACATAGCAAGGGCTGAACCCAAACAATCTCCATCTGGATTTTGATGGGCTATGAGGAGTATTTTATCAGCAGCTTTTATTTGCTGTTTGATATCATGACTGGCAGTTTTATGATTTTGCATAACAAAATAGTATAGCGAAAATATATGAACAAGTCAATGATTATAGGGCTTATCTTGACAAAATAGCCAATATATGATAGACTATCTTGTCATTCAAAAGCTGGATGGCGAGTACCTTACATTGTTGGCCTCAGAACTACCCCACCAAAACTGGGTGATAGATCTGTGAGCTAGACAAGAGGTGAATCATGGCAGAATATTTCCAATCTTTTATGCAGGGCTTTGTTCCGTTTTCTCAGGGTTTTTTAATGGTTTTAATACCAGTGGGGTTACTTGTGTTAATTTCCCTAGCTCACTCTAAGAGGAAAAAGAGGAATCGTGAGCGTGAGGACTTGGCTAAGGCCGAGCAAATAGTAGCTGGTAAGACGATCTACGTGGCAGTACTCAAGCCTGACCGTAAGCAAACTTCAGTGAGAAATCTGATTGTCGAAGCTTTGCTGGAGGCAGGTGTGAATGTCAAATTCCTCAAGGGTGATCAAAGAAAGCAATACAAGGATGAAGACATTGCTGAAATGATCGGTGATGACATGCTTCTGGCCGGTGTTCATGTTGATAAAAAGGGTGCAGGCTCTTTTATCGCTATCACAATAGTCAAATCGTCACAGCAGGCTTTTGCGGCAGATAGGCTTAATTGGGATAGGGGTAAGTACGAAACTCACAAGGTCATACTGGCCATGGCACGCGCTATCGAGCGCCAAGCCAATCAGGCGGCTGCCTAGAGCAGCGCAAAAACCTCTGTACAGTGTACAGAGGTTTTTTTATTTTATTATATAGATTGACAAAATAATCATATTTTTCTATCTTATAATTGATAGTTAGTTCATTCATCTTTTCTAGGAGGTCAAAGTGAGTAGATTACTTATTACTATTGTTCTTTGTTTTTTACTTGTTCCAACACTTACTTTTGCAGAATGTGTTGAGGAAGATGTAAAAGCATCTGACATCCAGCCGTTTCGAGTCAAATATGTACAGTTGAGTGACTACAGCTTGGCTGCAGGTGGAATGAAGAGATTATCCGCCTATCTCCAGGTATCTGAGTTGTGGGTCCAATGTCACGAAGGGCAATATCGCGCTGTTATTATGTTTTGGAATGAGCATCACCAGAAGTGGATGCTAAGCTCTGTCGTTGAGCTGAACGAGGATAATCAATTCCAACCTGATAGCATGCGATGGCTCATTACATTGACTGATGATGGTTTTCTGACCTGGGAAGAGGTCAAAGTCAGCGATTGATGATCGTGGCCCCATTTTAATTAAGTGGGGTTTTTTATTTGTTGTCAAAAATTGAAATATCAAGTTGCTGAAGAATATTATTGAGTTTATGTAAAGGTAAACCTATTATATTAAAATAACAGCCGTTGATTTTTTCTACAAAAACAGCCCCCTTTTTTTGCATAGCAAAAGAGCCCGCTAGATCAAATGGTTTTTCACTTTCAATATATTTATCGATTTCTGCTTCGCTTATATGCTTCATTTTCATATCTGTAGATTCAAAATCTACTATTTCTTTTTTATTTTTAATATCAATGACAGCTAGACCAGTGATGCAACTAATATCTTGGCCGTTTATTTTTTGTAGAGCTTTTTTGGCTTCTTGAGGATTGCCAGATTTTCCCAAAACAGCATTGTTATGAACAATCAAAGTATCAGCTGATATAATGATGCCTTGTTTGAGGTTTTTAGCTACATCTTTGCCTTTGGCTAAAGCATGTTTCATGACCAAATCTTTGGGGGCCATGGCAAGAGTATTATCTTCTTCATAAGAGCCAGTTATTATTTCAAAATTATCACCAATAATTTGTGTGAGTAATTCTTTGCGTCTAGGTGAACTAGAGGCTAGTATTATTTTTTGCATATTTTTAATTTAAATTAATTTTTTATAAAAAGTCACTTTTTAATAAGTGACTTTTTTAATTGTTTAAAGCTTCATCTATTGCTTTGTATTTGAGATCAGTATCGTCTATCTGCCAATGTAGTCGAGGGACTATCTTAGTGACGATTTTTTTATTGAGTTCTCTTTCAATATGTCCATTAAATTTTTTGACTGCTGATAAAGCGCTGCCGAGCTTATTGTCAGGAATGACACTCAGATAAGCTGTAGCATTTTTAAGATCAGGGGAGATAGTAATACGTGTGACAGAGACTAGACAACCCTGTGGTGGTTCAAAATCTCTGACCAAAATATTGTTGGTTTCTAGACGTAATAATTCAGCTACCTGTTCTGTTCGTTTACTCATAAGTTTCTTCAAAAAACTCTAAGGTATCGCCAGCTTCAATAATAGGTTCGCCTTTGTACTCTATACCAGCTTCTTGACCTTCGACTACTTCAGCCACATCTTCTTTGGCTGCTTGAAGATTTATCATTTCACCGATAGTTTCGACTTCATCATTTTTCAAGACTTTGATTTTTGAAGTTTTAGTAGCTTTGCCTTCTATAACCTTACCGCCAAAAATCATGCCGCCTTTAGTAGTTTTGAAAACAGCCAAAACTTTCAGTTTACCGACTAATTTATGAATAGTTTTTTTGCCTTTGGCAATTTTCAATCTTTCTTCTATATCTTCAAGTAGTTTATAAATAATATCAAAATGTAATAATATAACTTGTTTTTCGTCAGCTAATAATTGCATGTTTTTATTTTCTTTGATATGAAAACCAATTACTATTGCTCCAGTGGCTTCAGCATTGAGGATATCAGTTTCAGTGATTTGTCCCAGGCCTTTTTTGAGTATTTTTATTTTTATATCTTCAGTATTTAGTTGAGCTAAAGATTCTTCGATGGCCTCAGCTGAGCCCATGACATCTGATTTGATTATCAGGTTTAGAGTTTTAATTTCATCTTCTTCTTCATCGTTTCCATTTTTATTAGCACTTGGTCTAGCAGATGTTATTTTAGCTTTAGCGTCTTTTAGTTTAGCTTTAAATTCTTTTTTATCACTGATTTCTTCCAAAATTTCTCCAACTTTTGGTAATTGTTTTAGACCTAAGATTTTGATAGGAGTAGCAGGGCCAGCAGCTTTGACATCATTACCTTTCCAATCTCGTAAGATTTTTATTTTACCTGGCACATCTCCAACTACAAACATATCGCTAATATCTAAAGTACCAGCCTGTACCAATACTGTAGCTACTGGACCTTCGCTTTTATCTACATGTGATTCAATAATAGTACCAACAGCTAAGCCTTCACTATCTGCTTTAAGATCTTCCATATCAGCTACCAATAAAATAGTGTCTAGTAATTCTGTAATATTTTTATTAAACTTGGCAGAGATTTCTTGGCAAATAGTTTTTCCACCCCAGTCTTCTGGGAGTAGATTGATTTCAGACAAATCTTTTTTGACTTTTTCTATATCAGCGTTTTCTTTGTCGATTTTGTTTATAGCTACTACAAAAGGTAATTTTTCTTTTTGGATAACTGAGATACTCTCTAGAGTTTGTGGTTGTAAGCCGTCGTCAGCTGCTACTACCAAGATAGCTACATCAGCGATTTGACCACCGCGAGAACGCATAGCTTTGAAAGCTTCATGACCAGGAGTATCCAAAAAAGTAATTAATCTATCATGAGCCTTTACTTGATAAGCACCAATATGCTGAGTAATACCACCAGCTTCTTGATCTACTACATTTGTAGCTCTGACAGCATCAAGTAATTTTGTTTTACCATGATCAACATGGCCCATGACTACAACTACTGGCGGCTTAGTATCTTTGCCAGGACGTTTTTTGAGTAAAGATTCTAGATGTTCACGTTTGCTCATTTCTTCAGCTGCTTCGGTATCTGATCTGGTGACTTTAAAACCTAGATCTTCTCCAATAATAGTAGCAGTGTCAAAATCTATTTTTTCATTGAGTGAGACCATAATGCCATTTTTCATAAGTTCAGCCATTAGACGGGCTACCGGCAGATCCATCATTTCAGCCATATCTTTGACAATGATAGTTTCTGAAATAGCAATTTCTTTGTCTAGTTCTTTGGTCTTTGGTTGATCATCACGGATTTCAGTAACTGATTCTAAATCTTTTTTAAAGGCAGCTTTTTTTTGTGATTTTTTCCAAGCAGAGACTATTTTTGGGACCAATTTATCATCTACTTTGATAGCCCTAGCACCAATATCAAAACCAAGCCCTGGTAATTGTTCCAGTAACTCGGCTGTAGTAACTTTCAATTGTCTAGCTAAAGCTGTAACATTCATAATTTTGTCTGTAAATTTGTCCTAACTTTACTAGATTTTATAAAAAAAGTCAATGATTATGGTATAATTTTTATATTGGTAGTGATCTCTTCAAAGATTGACAAAAAAGCTTAAATAATATAGATTATATAGTTATCTGATATTGTTTATGGAGTTACCAAACAAACAATTAAGTAAGATTTTGAACTCTAGTAATAGGATTTTGTTGACTGGAGCGCAAAATCCCAGTATTGATATTCTCTCTAGTGCAGCTGCCTGGTGGGTTTTTTTACAAATGCAGTCAAAACAAGTTGATGTGATTTTTGATGGTCAAATTTCTAAACTAAAATTTTTACCAAATAAAATTGATTTTAAAAACGATTTAAGTAATTTGAATAAATTTAAAATTGTTTTGGACACTTCTCAAACCAGTGTCAAACAACTTAGCTATGATGTTAAAAATGATAAATTAGAAATTAATATTATTCCTGAAGATGGTGTTTTTGAATCTAAAGATGTCAAAACTGAAAGAGGAGAGTATAAGTATGATTTAGTTATTTCTTTGGGAGCTCATAGTTTAGAGTCATTAGGACGAGTGTTTTCAGAACACCGTCATTTTTTTCATCAAGTGCCTCTTATCAATATTGATCGTTCAGTAGTCAATGAAAATTTTGGTGAAGTCAACATTGTTGAAACTGCCTCTACATCTTTAGCAGAGATTTCTTATCATGCTTTACAGAAATATCTAGATAAAGATATGGCCACTTGTTTACTAGCTGGTATGATCTCAGCGACCAATAGTTTTCAATCTCCGCAAGTTACTCCCGATGCTTTGAGTTTAGCTAGTCAGTTGATTATCAAAGGCGCAGATAGAGCCAAGATTATCGAATGTTTGTATCGCACCAAAGATATTGATACTTTGAAAAATTGGGGTAAAGTCTTGTCTCGTTTACAAAAATCAGGTAATTTACTTATTTCTCATTTGCAATATGACGAAACAGATAAGCTACCACAAGATCTCCAAGAAATGGTCAAAGATTTGATCTTGGCAACGCCTGGAGGACAGGTGGCTATGATCTTGTACCAATTAGAAGTCAATCAAACAGAAATTTGGTTTTATAGTATTAGTAATATTAATTGTCTGGAATTAACCAGTGAACTAGGAGCTAGTGGTGATCGTCAATTTTGTAAATTAGTGATTGATAAAGACCTAGAAAGAACTCGTGAGCTAATTAGTCGTAAAATACAGGATAAATTAAATATAATAAATAGCGCTTAGTTGCTCCGCCTCGGCTACGCTACGGCGAGACGGGTTCACAAAATTTGCAACTTGCTCTATAATATCTATGTTTCGTCCTGTAGCTCAGTCGGTTAGAGCACCACTCTTATAAAGTGGGGGTCCCGGGTTCAAGTCCCGGCAGGACGACCACCTTCATTATTGACAAAAAGTCTGATATTTGATACATTATCACGGTAAAAATAATATATAAATGGGAACAAAATTAAAGAACAAAAGATTATCTGTCAAAAGACGTCGTCGTAAAAAGCTAAAACGTCGTAACAGATTTAAGAATAAATAGTATATGAATAAACTAAGCGGTTTAAATTGGATAGCTATTATTTTATTGATTATTGGCGGTCTCAATTGGGGTTTAGTTGGTTTGTTTGATTTTGATTTATTAGCTATTTTATTCGGAGAAAATTCAGCCTTTACTAGAGTGCTTTATACTTTAGTTGGTCTAGCTAGTGTTTATATTATTTTTGTTTTAAATAAGCTAGGCAGAAAATAAATTTTTTTAAAAATATTAATCCCCGTCAAAAGACGGGTTTTTTGATTAAAAAAATCCCCCTTAAATATTAAGGGGGGGGTATAGATCTAGCGAGTAATACCAATCACTTCGATCATAGCACCGAGAGGTAGCTTGACCACCTGGAAAGCGGCTCGACAGGGCTTGGGATTGGTTTCACCCATGATTTCGCCCCAAACTTCGTTGAGCGGTCCGTAATGTGAATCGATATCGCAGGCCAACATGATGACTACAAAGGCTAGATTGTGTTCGTTTTGACCGCAAGCAGCCAAGACATTGAGCATGTTGCGAAAGGCTTGTTCGGCTTGTTCACGGAAGTCGCTGCTTTTGGGCTGACCATCGGCGATATCCGGTAGAGTACCCGAGGTGATAGCGATCTCACCCAGATCGAGAGCTGCCGAAAAGATGTGGGCCAGGGGATGTGCTTGTAAGGCCGGCGGCAGTTTGCGAGTGTCTTTGCTCATGAAGAACTCCTTTGGTAGAAAAGGGACAATAATGGTTTTTGAACCATCAAGAGATATTAGTATAAATGTATATATTTGTCAATTCTAAATAAAAACTCCCAATAAATTTTATTGAGAGTCTGGCGGAGGTGGTAGTTGGTTTAAAAGGACAGTAATTTTGGCTAGGAGAGCTTTGCGTTCGCTATAGTTTTGGAACAACAATCGTTGTTCAATTTTATCAGCATCTAGTTTGGGAATGTCTTGTAGACATTCGTTACATAGATTTACTTTGTGATAGCCAGTTGCAGTGACAGAGAAAAGAAAACCATACTCTTTCCAGTAAAAACTGTCAGTACAGTTTGGACATGATTCATATTGTTTACAATGACCTACAATATTTTTGTAGGTATCTGTCTTGGGTATGCCTAGATAGGCAAACCATAGTAAAGTTAACCAGATCGATGGCCAAACAAAGATTTTGATAAGTCTTTGTTTTTTTGGCATTTTGGATCCTTCCTGAAAAAGTACAAAACGATTAATTAATCTAATATATATTTATTTTTTTGTCAATATATAGTATTATATAGATATGCCTAGAAAAAAATTATTAGCTTTGCAAAAATTAAGAAAATTCCAATTTATTGACTCCATGAATAATCTAGTAGGATCTTGGTTGTTTTTGATTGTTCATGTAATTTGGTTTTGGATTTGGTTGGCTTTTGATATAGATGTCAATGCACTGACTATGATTGTTTCATTAGAGGCTATTATTTTGATGGTATTATTATTGATGGCTCAAAATAAACAAAATATGCGTGATGATATACGTGATGAGGCAGATCTACAGGCTGATCTGCGTTCGGCAGAGCTGGCTGAAGAAATACTCAAAGAAATAAAAAGCCTCAAGCGATCTATTAAAGAATTAAAGAAGAAATAAATTGAAAATCTCACTTATAGTGAGATTTTTGTATTGACCAAAGATTTAGCTTATGATAATTTTTGAATAATCACTGTACATTTCACAAAACCATCAAGGAGGGGGATATGGCCGAGGTCGCTATTTTGGGTGGACAGAAAACTGAACAGATCGAAAAACTCAGAGCAATCATGCTCAAAAGCATTATTACTCACCAGCCACACTGTGGTCTAGGGCACGGAGCTACCGGTGTATTTGCTGGTTGCTATGATTGGCACTCTGCAGTGCATGCTCATTGGGCTTTGCATTGTATGGCGCGAGTGACTGATGATACTAACTTGCGTTATCAAATGTTGGCTCGTTTGCGGCCTGGTGACACTGTAGCTGAGATTCATTGGCTAGAGGACAATCCTCATTGGGAAATGCCCTATGGTCAGGCTTGGTGGCTCTTGTTGAGCAATGAGTTATTAAAGCGTAAGGGTTATGGGCCACAGCCGCACCTAGAAGCTTTACATGACTTGGTCGAGCAGCATTTAGTTGCTTGGTTGCAAGTTAGTTTCAATCAGCCGCAGATTTTCTTTTCTCGACAGCATGATTCTTGGCTATTGACTTATTGTTTGTTGTTGATGAGTCAGCCAAGTTCTGGATCATTGGGTATTCTCTATGGTCTGTACGACGATTTCATCGAAGAATCTAGAGAATCCATCTGTTCTCATCCGGTCCAGGAAAGAGATTTTGTTCATCTACCATCTGTACTGACAGTGATTGACTTTTTGCTGGAGCGTCAAGATTCAGCAATCTTGAGACTTGATGATATTGAGTATCAAGATGTCACTGCAGAGACTTGTCATCAGGCTGGTTGGCGTGCTATGCATTTTTGGCCGATTGCCATGGCTGCTCACAAAGGTGATGTTTCAGCTAGGGTTTTTCTGGATCTCAATATGGCAGGATTTTTTAGCCATACCGAGCAATGGCAGGATGATTTCTCTGTGTCTCATTGGGTACCGCAATTCTTATGGATGGCTATCTGGCTATCTATGGGTCGCCCCTAAATCATTTCCGTCTCTTGCAATACAAGAGGCGGTTTTTTATTTACATATTTTTTGCCAAGCTTAGCAAAATTTGTTATAGTAAAAATAGATAGGTTCGTTGCTTTACAAATGCCACATTCAACGTGAGGAGGGATAATGGGTAAACGAAGTGCCAATGGTAGTAATAATGGTAATGGTTCAAATTATAGAAAGAGAGGTAAGTGTCCAAAATGTCAGGAGTATAGAAAATTGACTCATCATCATATCTTGCCTAAGCGGCATTTTGGTGGAGATGGTCCTGGCCTTAAGCTTTGTTGGGACTGCCATTGTGAGTTGGAAGATATGATTGCCATAGCTGAAGGCAAGCGTCGACATAAATTGTCTTTGCGCAGCTATTTCCGCATTACTACTAGTTTTTTACAGGAAGCTGATGACAAAGTCATAAGTCGCTTGATGAATCAATTTACTATTCAGCTGGATTTAGCCAGCTAGCAGTACAACGAGTTTACCCACGACAGGCATTTGTGGATCTACCTCCCTGGTATACACTGGGGAGTTTTTTGTTCCCCCCGCCTGCCATGCCAGGCATTTGGCGGGCAGGTTGATTTTTTTCTGTGACTAGTGTATACTGGAGTCGCTTTTTGGTCACTATTTTTTAGTGACCACCCGCCGAAGCCTCTCGCCTCCGCATAGCTTTAGCGAAGCGGGGTGGCGAAGGCGGGTTTATTTATTAAATAACTATTTTTTAAAAAACAAAAAGCTATGAACAAAAAAATTAAAGGATTAATTTTCTTTATCGTAGAGGTCGCCGTGATATCGGTGATTTTATATTTTGTACGTGGTAAGTTGATGACTAGCCATCATCATGAAGTCAGTCATTATTTGCCAATGTTGATTGATATTGCCTTTTTAGCTCTCTTTGCCTCTTTTGGTGGTCGTCTAGCCAAAGCTATCAAGATTGCTCCTATGGCCGGTAAGATTATTATGGGTATTATTGCTGGTCCGGCTTTGTTGGGCGTGCTTGATCCTTATTCTTCAGGAGTAGAGTTGGCTAGATTGGCGGGTGTACTCTTTATTTTGTTTGAAGCTGGTCTACATTTTGATATGGACTTACTCAAAAAGAATATTGGTATTGCTACAGCTGTAGCTTTTGGTGGCGTGCTGGTACCCTTACTTGCTTTTACAGCCTTGGGTTATTATGTTTTGGATATTGGTTTGATTCCAGCTATATTCTTGGGTGGTATTTTTACTGCTACTTCAGTTGGTTTGTCAGTTGAAGCCCTTAAGCGAGCTGGTAAACTAGAAACTTCTCTGGGCAACAAGATAGTTGGAGCGGCTGTAATAGATGATATATTAGGTGTTGTGATTTTGACTGTTTTAGCCAAGGTTTCTAGTACTGCTGGTGCAGAACACGCTGTTGAGCAAACAGGTTTGAATCCTTTTGTAGCTCTAGCTATTGGTGTAGTAGTATTTCTAGTTGCTACTTATGCTTTGTGGAACATGGGTATTGCTGATAAGATTGTAAAATATTTAAATAAAAATTATCAAAACAATAGTACTGGTATTTTTACCCGTTTCTTTTTTGGAATGTTGATGCTTGGTGCTTCTTTAGCTGCTGTCTTAGGACTTGAGCCAGTGCTAGGAGCTTTTGGAATAGGTGTAGTATTGTCCAAAGTCGATAATGAAATCAAACACAGTGCTTGGGAAAAGATCGAAGGTTATATGCATATTTTTGTGGGTGGTTTTTTGGTAAGTATAGGTACTATGTTGCCACGAGCAGCTCTAATAGATTTCAAAGTTTGGATGTGGGCTATTATTTTTACTATCCTTGGTTTTATTACTAAGTATATTGTGAAATATTTATTCAAGAAAAAACAAGACGGCAAGCTGGTTGGTTTTGCGATGGCTATTCGTGGTGAAGTTGGTCTAGTGTTTGTAGCAGTAGCTCTAGCTAACCATGCACTTGATCAGACTATGGCTGCTGCGGCTTTGTTGGCTGTGATTTTGGTGACAGTCCTTGGTGCTATTCTTTTTGAAAAAGAAATTATAAAACAAACAAACGAAGAAAAAGCGTAAGCTTAATGTTTATTTATATCAGACCCGCGAGGTACTAGGACCGAGCGGGTGGTTATTTTTTTTACCCGACGGGTCGGATTTACATATTTATATATATTTTTTAAATTAAAATTAATTTTTGTACTTTGCAAAAGCAAACTAAAAGGAGAGTAAGATGAGTGTGCAAGTAAAATCTCTAGCCGAGGATATCTTGCGTAGAAACGGTGTGCGGCCTGATAGTCCTCAAGGAAAAGCTTGTCTTCAGGTGATACCTGAGGATGTTGGTTTGATGGTTTTGGGAAACGATAACAACGAGATTGCTGCCAAGTTGGATACCCAACGCCAAAAACGGGATGCTGAATTGGAGCCAGAGCAGAAAAGGTTCTTGCTTGCTTTGGCAGCTACAGCACTTCATTTCTAGATATAGTTTTAATTGCTTTATGACTCATGATCTAGTTTTCAGAACTCTGATTGAATAATCAGGGTTTTTTATTTAATTCATTTTCTGGTATAATAAAGCTATAAATAAAAAAATTTATGACAACTTATATTCTTTTTATTGTTGGATTTTATTTCCTGATAAAAGGCGCTGATTGGCTAGTAGGCGGTGCGTCTTCTATTGCCAAAAAATTTCATGTTTCCAATTTGATGATTGGATTGACTATTGTGGCTTTTGGTACTTCTGCCCCAGAATTGATAGTTAATTTATTTGCTTCTTTTCAGGGAAGTAGTGATTTGGCTATTGGTAATGTAGTTGGTTCCAATATTTCAAATGTGCTATTAATTTTGGGAATATCAGCTATTATTTTTCCTCTAGCAGTCAAGCGAGGTACTGTCCTAAAAGAAATTCCTCTCAATATGTTGGCGGTTGTTGTTTTATGGTTATTGGTCAATGATGTTTTGATAGACAAAGCTGGCATGAGTGCTTTGACTCGGATTGACGGCGGTGTTTTATTATTATTTTTTGTGATATTTTTGTATTATACTTTTGGTATTGCCAAAGTTGAGGGTGATGGTGAAAGTGTCAAAAAATACAATAATTGGGTAGCGGTTGGTATGATAATTGCTGGTGCAGCTGGTTTAGCTTTAGGTGGTTATTGGATTGTTGAAGGAGCTATTGTGATTGCTGGTAAACTTGGCATGTCAGAATCTTTAATTGGTTTGACCGTTGTAGCAGTTGGTACTTCTTTACCAGAATTGGCGACCAGCGCAGTAGCTGCCTGGCGTCACAACGCTGATATTGCTATTGGTAATATTATTGGTTCAAATATTTTTAATATTTTTTGGATTTTGGGTTTAAGTTCTATGATCAAACCCTTATATTTTTCAGCGACCCTTAACATAGATATTTATATCATGGCTGTGATTACTATTATTTTGTTTATGTTTATGTTTGTAGGCCGCAAAAATATATTACAGCGTTCGCAAGGTGTTATTTTAGTCCTTATTTATATTGCTTATATCAGCTATTTGATTATGCGTGGCTAATATGTCTTCTAATAAAATAAATTTTAAAGGTATTACAAGAGCTAGACTTATTTTGTGGATGTTGTTTTTTATTTTCTTGATAGCAGCTGCTTGGTGGTATTATATTCAAGGTGAAGCAATGTTACTACTGAGCCAGGCTAAATGGTCTTGGACAGAGTCTGAAGCAAATTTTCAGATTGATTCTGATTTTTCCTTAAATATCAGTGACCTTGATATTAAAAACAAACAGTATAATAATTTATTATCTTGGCAAGATTTTTCTATAACAGGGGAAAATAATTATTATAATATTAATAATAATTTTACAGCTCGAGGTGATTTTGATGTCAGTTCAGATAGTCAAGGATCTTTTGAAGCAGTAATTCATTACAAAAAAATAGATAATGATTTGTATATCAGGCCAGAAATGTCAGGCGATATAGATTTTTTGTCTTCTAGCACTCTGAATTCTTTTTTCAATGGTGGTAGTATCTTGGGTATAAAGATGGCAGCAGCTGGCGATCCTTATACTACTGTTAGTTTTTCATATAGTGATGCTCTTCATGACCCTGACCATAATAATGGTATGACCGAAGATGAGATTTTTGCGATGTATGATTATATAATAGCTGGAGAATATACTTGGCATAATATACAAAATGATGTAAATAAAGAAAAAATATTTTTATATTTAGATATTTACGGTAAAGATCACAACAGTGATAATCCAGCTTATATTTTTCCAGCTCCACTTTATTGGGAATCTCCTCATTATCCTGATGGTCATGGCAATTTACCAACTTATGTCAAAGACAGTGGTTCACCATTTGCCTATCAAATGACAGATGAATATTTGGAGGATTTATTAGCTAAGATAGAAGAATTTTACATTGATTTACAATCCCAAGGTATAAATTTTCTTGGTTTTTTCTTGGATGATTTTATGAATGCACCTGGCTATTGGGATGAAAATATGGCCTTGGAGCATCAAGATATAGCCTGGGAAGGTAGGTCTGATTATCCGATTCCACCAGAACACGATCCAGAACATGATGACTTTGAAGGTCAAGCTTGGGATCATGAGTGGTCTTGGTGGGTTGGTGAACAACTTGCTAGAGTACAAAATTTTGAAGATTCTATCCATACCTTGACTATGCAGTACTGGGGCCGTAGTGAACATATACTCAATGGTTCGGCTCGTAAGTTTAGGACATTACCAGATGGATTAGCTGAACCATTTTATTATGATAATCCCAGCTATACTCCTGGTAAGATCAGTCATCGTTGTTTTGAAGGAGCAGCTGTTAGTCATGCATCTTATGTAAATTTTACAGAATTACTTAGAGACCAAAGTCATCCAAATTATATGAGATGGCGAGCTTTTTTCCCTAAAGATTTATTATTAATGTATAGTATTGAAGGAGAGGTTGATGGTCGTAATGGTCGTTATGGTGAATGGGTAGATGGAGGTTATAATGGATACTTAAATGGTTTAGCTGATTGGACAGCTGGTACCAATGCAGTTTATGAGGCTGGTAATGAAGCTATGATTGCTTTGGAATATGGAGATTATCCAGCTACTGGAGGGACTATTTTATCTTTATTTACAGACCCTGCTGATTGACCATATCTTGACGGAGAAACTGTACCTGTTTGTGGTAATGGAATAATGGAAGAAGGTGAAGAATGCGATGGAGAGGATGGAGTTGGTGAACATCAAATTTGTATAGCCTGTCGTTTATATACATTCCCATACTGTGGTGATGGTAATCAAGATGAAGGCGAAGAATGTGATGATGGTAATAATGAAGATGGCGATGGTTGTTCTGCTGATTGTTTAACGGAAGAAGATCCGCCAGAAGACTCATACTGTGGTGATGGAGAGATTAATCAATCTTCAGAAGAATGTGATGATGGTAATAATGATAATTATGATGGTTGTTCTAGTATTTGTGAAATAGATCCTTACTGTGGTGATGGAGAGATTAATAGACCAACTGAAGAATGCGATGACGGCAATGGTCAAGATAATGATGGTTGTTCATTTATTTGTAAAATAGAAGTGCCACCAATTATCATAAATACTCCGCCAGTTAATGATGATATTTTTGAAGAACCAGTTGGCAACCCAGCTGAAATATTTTTTAATGTGCAAAATATAAATATTGAAGAATATTTTCCTCAACCTGAGAATTATAATAAAGATGAATGGGTGCATATTGATTTACCTCAAGATATATCAGATCAGTCAGAAGATAATCTAGTTTCCCAAGATATAGTCGTAGATTTTAGTGATAAGATTTCCAATATAATAACCAATTTGCAAGACAATAATATTTTTAAGATTAAAGATACTCGTCAGCGTATGCCTGTATCTGGTGGTGAGTTGTTTAGAGTTCAATTGACTATCAAAGACAACAGGACTAAAGAATTTGTTTTGGCTATATTAGGTGAAGATGATCAATTAGAACAGAAATTTCAATCATGGCATAGAATCAATACAGCTCAATGGCAACAAATGGAACACGATTTACAACGTCTAAAATTTTATGTTTGGATTCATCGTCAAACTAAAGAAATTCATGGTTTAGAAATCATTGCTAAAGATTTTGTTTTAGCTACTAAGGATTATAGTTTTGTTTTTGATATTAACTTGAGTTTTTATATAAACCAAACAACAACTATGACAATCATAAAACCAAATAAGATTACAAACTGGCAAACTAAGTTGTTGGGTATTACCAAAAAAATAATACAATCCAATAATGATAGTAATCAAGATGGTTTATCAGATTATTTAGAAAAATATTATGGTACAGACCCAAACAATCCAGATACAGATGGTGATGGTTATTTAGATGGTGAGGAGATAGAAAATGGTTTTGATCCTTTGGGTTCTGGATCTTTACCTTAAAATGTAATTAATTATTTTTTTATGGAATTTGAAAAACCAAAAATCGTTTATAATAGAGATAATACGGAAGATAATAATGATATTATTGAGGACAGTTTAAGTAATCAAAATTTATCTTCAAAACAACTAAGTTTTAAAACTAAAATAAGTATTATTTTAGGTGTGTTATTTTTAATAATGGTCGGTTTAGGCGGCTGGTGGTATTATGCTCAAGGCGCAGCTATAATATTGGCCAAGCAAGCTACTTGGCAATGGGGGGATGATTCTATTCACTATACTGCAGATACAAATATATCTATAAAAGTATCTGATATGCAGTTACCAAATAATACTTTTAATAGTTTTTTTACTTTTGATAATATATCTTTAGATTTTAATACTAATAATTATATTAATAATAATAATTTATCTGGTCATGCTGATATTAGTATTGATATACCTGGTATTAATTTTAGTACTACAGCAGACTACAAAAAGATTGATGATATATTTTATTTACAACCAGATATAGATAGTTTAGAAAAACTTTTACCACAGATAGGAGTTTTGGGTATCAAAGAAGATAGACCTTATACTACAGTTAGTTTTTCTTATAGTGACGCGTTGCATGATCCAGATCATAATAATGGACTTCACGAGGATGCAATTTTTGATATGTATGATTATATTGTTATGGGAGATTATACCTGGGATGCTATGATCAATGATCACAACAAATCAAAGATTTATGTATATTTAGATATTTGGGGCAAGGACACTGATGTTTATAGTGATAAACATATTTTTCCAGCACCGCCTTATTATATTACTGACAATTATCCTCAAGGCCATGGCAGTATTCCATCTAATGTAAAACAAAACGGTAGTCCTTATGCTTATGTACAATCTGATGAGTATTTTGCTGATCTTACTAATAGTGTTGATGTTTGGTTGGGTGAGCTTCAAGATCAAGGTATTAGTATTGCAGGAATGTTTTTGGATGATTGGGGTCATTCTGCCCTTTGGTGGGATGATACTATGACATCAGAAGATATGGACAAAGCTTGGCCAGGTAGAGGACATACCCGTGAAGAGCAGGATGCTTGGTATGTCAATGAACAATTTCCACGTATGCAAAAATTTGAAGATGATATTCATAACATTTTGGTAAAATATTATGGCCAGAGTGATATTATTGTTAATGGCTCAGCTCGTCGTTTTCGTGATTTGCCAGATGGGACAAAAGAACCATATTATTATAATAATCCAGATTATACATCAAATAAAATTAGTCGTCGGGTTTTTGAGGGACCTACTATGGATACTAGTCATTATATAAATTTTCCTGAAATGCTTCTTGACCCTAGTGATGAAGATTATAAGTATTATCGAGCTTGGTTTCCTAAAGATTTATTGTTGATGTTTAGTATAGAAGGTGTTGTGTTGGGTGGTAATGGTGGTTATGGAGACTGGGTTAATGATCCGCCATATCGTGGTATTGTTGATTGGGCTAAAGCTGTCGAAGTAGCTTATCAATCAGGTTCTGATGCTATGCTAGCTTTGGAATATGGTAGCTATCCAGAGACTGGTGGTACTTGGTTATCTTTATTTACAGATCCTGCTGATTGGCCCTATATGGATGATATAGTAGATAATGATCCACCTCCAGGATCTTTGGATTTTATCAGTGGGTCTGATATTGATATTAGTGATAAATGGCTTTATTGGTCAACTGAAAATTGGAATAAAACATCTGATCAAGATTTTATAGAGACAGTCAATGAAAAAACAAGTCAATTTATTATAAAAGCAAAAAATAAAAATTTATTTAAAATTAATGATCCTCATCAAAGTAAAAATATTAATGGCGCCGAACTTAAACAAATAAAGTTCACGGCCAAAGCGGGTGCTAGTGAAGAACTTGCAAATATTATTGTTGAATTATATCCAGATATAGATTTTGAGGGATACAAAACTACCAAGCCAGAGATGTGGCAAGCCATGCAAGAGCTTGTTGAAAAAATTGAGTTTCATCTATGGATAAATACTGACAGCAAAAATATTCAGGGAATAGATATGTTATTAAACGATTATAAATTTTCTTCAGAAGAATTTTCTGCTACTTATGATTATGAATTTAGTTATTTGATCGCTACCGCTGAGGAACAGGAGATTGTGGTCCCAAGTAATTTAATAACTTGGGAAATATATTTTTCTGAGTTTATGATGAATATGTTTAGTAATAGTGTTAATTTTGACAATCCAAATACTAGAGGAAATACTGATTTTATGCCTGATACAGATGGCGATGGTCTGACAGATCATGAAGAAAGCTATTGGGGGACTGACCCAAACAATCCTGATACAGATGGCGATGGTTATACAGATCAAGAAGAGGTAGCTAATGGCTATAATCCTACTGGAGAAGGTAAATTAGAATTGTAAAAAATAAAAATACCCGTCGGGTTTTTAGACCCGACGGGTATTTTTATTTTACTATTTAATATAGTTGAGTGGGTTTTTACGAGATTCGTTGACTCGGACTTCAAAGTGAATATGTGGACCAGTTGACCAACCAGTTGATCCTACTAGAGCAATGGTTTGACCACGAGACACAGAATCTCCTTTGCTGACCAATAGTTTGCTAGCATGACCATAAAGAGTCTTGATGCCATTACCATGATTGATGACTACATTATATCCATAGCCAGATGACCAACCAGATCTTTCTATTTTGCCAGCTTCAGCAGCATAGATAGGTGTGCCAGTATTGTCAGCGATATCTACACCATGATGACGCCAGTGATAATATTGAGTAATAGTATGGCTATTACTTGGCCAAAGAAGTTTAGAGCCAGTATCTATTGGAGCATCTTCATATTTTTCATTGCTATAAACTGGAGCTGGTGGCCTATAAGAGGAAACAACTTTTGTTGGTCTGACTCCACCAGGGATAAATAGTAAGTCACCAATTTGGATATCACCAGAGTCAGCCAATTTATTAGCTGCTACGATCTCTTCTGCGTCTGTTTGATATTTTTTAGCAATAGCCAAAACTGTATCACCAGATTTTATTTCATGATTGACGCCAGAATTTGGTAGGATGGTCAATTTTTGGCCAGGACGGATAGTACTGTTCCAATTCAGATCATTTTCCCAAAGAATAGTATTGACTGTTACATTAAATTTTTCAGCAATATGACCCAAGACATCTCCAGACTGAACAATATATTCTATCGCTTCGGCTCGTTTACCTTCATCTGATTCTGCTAGATTCTCAGTGTCTTCAGGATTGACTAATACTAGAGTGGCTGAGTCAGGTGAAATTTCAGTTGTACTATCTTCTGTATCTATAAAAGGCGTATTGATAACTATTTCTTGCAAATTACCTTGATCTTCTAGGTAGTTGGATACTTGTGGTTGATTGATAGCTGGTCCAGATTCTTCGATTAGTTCGCTCCAACCTTCTTCATCAGAAGTAATCAAAGATGAGAGGAGGGTGCGGTTGGCATATTCTTCAGTACTATAATTTTGAGCAAAAATATTGTTGGTACTAACAGAAATTATTATTATAATAATCACTAAAGCTGGTAAATATTTTTTTATAAATATTATATAATTGAGATGTAGTATATTTATTTTTTTTGTTTTGATTTTGAAACGTAGAGTAACTTTATATATAAATAAAATAATAGGCAAAACAGTAAATTTGCCTATCACTAATATACCCATGCCAGCTGTACGGAAAAATCTATTTAGAGAACGACCAAACCACAATAATCCGTCAGTAGATTTTAGGGCAATTTTATTTAAAATTTTCTTGAAAAACAGGCTAATAAATTTATATTAATAATAAATAATAGCGTAATATAAATAATACCATAACAGAATCAAAAGCGATAGTCAATGCTTTTGTCTATGTTTGATTTTTGGACTTATATTTGGTAAAATATGTTTATCCGCCTTCGTTATTTCTATGTTTTGTTTCACAAAAATATAAATAACTATGGCAGGATGTCGCTATTTATTTGGCGGGTAATCCACCGTAGCCTTGGCGAAAGAGGATTGTTGTTTTAAGAATTATTTTTTATATAGCTCCATAATTTTTAAAGTATATGGAATATAAACCCAATAAAATAGAACAAAAATGGCAAAAATTTTGGGAAAAAGACCAGACTTTTTTAGCTTCTGAAAAATCTAAAAAACCAAAATTTTATGGCTTGGTAGAATTTCCTTATCCTTCTGGTGATGGTTTACATACTGGTCATCTTAGATCATATACTGCCTTAGATATTGTTTGTCGTCAGCAGCGCATGCTAGGCAAAGAAGTGCTTTATCCAATGGGTATGGATGCTTTTGGTTTGCCGACAGAAAATTTTGCAGTCAAACACAAAATTGCTCCTCAGCAGGCTAGTACCAAAAATATTGCCAATTTCAACAGACAGCTAAAACAAACGGGTTATTCTTTTGATTGGTCTCGCTATGTAGAAACCATAGATCCAAAATATTACAAATGGACTCAGTGGATTTTTATTCAGATGTTCAAAAAAGGTCTAGCCTACAAAGCTACTGAAACTATAAATTGGTGTACTGATTGTAAAATCGGCTTAGCCAATGAAGAAGTAGTTGGGGGAGTATGCGAACGTTGCGGTGGTGAAGTTGTCAAAAAAGACAAAGAACAATGGATGCTCAAGATTACTGACTATGCTGATAGATTATTATCTGGTTTAGACAAAATAGATTTTCTAGACAAAATCAAAGCTCAACAAACTAACTGGATAGGCAAAAGCCAAGGTGCTGAAGTGATTTTTGAAATTAAGTCTGATAATAAATCAGAAGATTTAAAAATATTTACTACCAGGCCAGATACTTTATTTGGGGCGACATTTATGGTGGTAGCTCCTGAGCAAGAAATTATTCAAAAATTAAAAAATAATATTACTAATTTTGCAGAAGTTCAAAAATATATAAAACAAGCTCAAAAAAAATCTGACTTAGAACGTACTGATCTGAATAAAAACAAAACTGGCGTTAAATTAGAAGGTTTAGAGGCTATTAATCCAGTTAATAACAAATCTATTCCAGTTTATGTAGCAGATTATGTAATGATGAATTACGGCACCGGGGCCATTATGGCCGTGCCAGCCCATGATGAGAGAGATTTTGAATTTGCACAAAAATATAAATTGGAAATTATACAAGTTATAGATGATAAAGATAAAGCTATAAATTCTGGAGAATTTGATGGCTTAAGCATAGCAGAATTTCAGAAAAAGATAGTAAAATATTTAGTCAAAAATAAACTTGGCAAAGCATCTACAAATTATAGATTACGAGATTGGATTTTTTCTCGCCAAAGATATTGGGGCGAGCCAATTCCAATGATAAATTGTCAAAAATGTGCTTGGCAGCCTGTACCAGAAGACGAATTACCTATAGAATTACCAAAGATCAAAGATTTTATGCCAACTGATAATGGCGAATCGCCTTTGGCTAAAGTTGATAGTTGGGTTAATACTAAATGTCCAAAGTGTGGAGGAGTAGCAAGTCGTGAGACAGATGTCATGCCAAATTGGGCTGGCTCAAATTGGTATTTTGTCAGATATTGTGATGCCAATAATAATAAAAAATTAGTTGATCCAAAAAAAGCAGCTCATTGGCTGCCAGTTGATTGGTACAACGGCGGCATGGAGCATACTACACTTCATCTTTTATACTCACGTTTTGTATTTAAGTTTTTATATGATATTGGTATTGTACCAAAAGCAATTGGCGATGAGCCATATAAAAAGCGTACAGCTCAAGGTATGATTCTGGGTAAAGGTGGTGTCAAAATGTCAAAATCTAAGGGCAATGTAGTTAATCCTGATATTTATATAGATAAGTATGGTGCTGACACTACTAGACTTTATATAATGTTTATGGGACCTTTTGATCAAGATGTGGCTTGGGATGATAAAGGTGTGATTGGATTATCTCGATTTTTACACAAAGCTTGGAATCTACAAAATAAACTAGATAATAAATTTACAGATAAACAGGCTAATAAAATTTTGCATCAGACTATCAAAAAAGTAGGAGACGATATTTCTGCTATGTCATTTAATACTGCAATTTCTCAGATGATGATTTTGGTGAATTATTTAGATAAGCAAGCAAAAATAAATAAAAAATTATTTAGTGATTTTATATTATTATTAGCTCCATTTGCACCGCATATAGCAGAAGAGTTATGGAATATTTTGGGTAACAAGACTATCCTAGCTACTGCTGCTTGGCCAAAAGCTGATGCTAAGCTTGCTCAAGAAGAAAGTATTACTCTTGGCATTCAAGTAAATGGCAAGGTCAGAGATGAAATAGAATTACCTCTTGATGCTATGCCTTCTAAAAAAATAGAAGAACAAGTTTTGAATTTAGACAAAATTAAAAAAGCTATAGACAATAAAAAAATTAAAAAGTTTATTCATATCAAGAATAAAATTATTTCTATAGTAGTATAAAAACAAAAATAAATGAGTTTGATAAAAGATTATAAAAAAATTGGTTTTTCCAAGGGCCTGATATCTTTGTATTCTGGGAAATTACTAATGGATTTTGGTATGAAGATTTTCTCTTTGTTCTTGCCAATTTTTTTATATCAACAATTTAAAGACATTAATATTGTTATTGCTTATTTTGTTGTCACTTCCTTAGGATATTTTTTGTTAGGAGCTTGGGGAGCACGCTTGATCAATCATATTGGTATCAAAGCTAGTTTGATCATTGCTACCTTATGGCGTATACCTTATTTTTGGGCTTTTTATAATTTTACAGATAATCCTTGGGCTTATCTGGTTTTGGCAGCTGTATCTGTATCTATGGTCCGGACATTCTTTTGGTTGCCTTTTCATACTGAATCTGCTTTATTGACAGACAAAAAACATCGAGGCAAGCAAATGGGAATTTTATTTTCAGCTGCCTCACTTTTGTCTATTGCTGCACCAGCTGTAGGTGGTTTTGTCATAGCCAATTGGTCGTTTGGTTCTTTAGTAATTATGGCTGTCATTTTTGTAGTGTCGTCTATTATTCCTTTTTTCTTTTTACCTCGCACCAAAGAAGAATATTCTTGGTCTTATATTGAGACTTTCAAATATTTTTTTCATCCATACAATCAACGTATGGAGATTGCCTATATGTCAAAAGGTCTAGTCGATGTAGTGCAGGCTGTCTTTTGGCCAATTTTTATTTTTTCTATTTTAGACGAAAAATTTCAAGCAGTTGGCTTGATTACAGCTGGAGTTTTGTTAGTTGGCCTGATTTTACGCTTGTTTATAGGTGGTCTATTAGATAAATTTCATAAGACTAAATTAGTCAAAATAGGTATAGGTCTAAACGCAACTGCTTGGTTACTCAAAATTGGAGTGGTTAGTGCTTTACAAGTATTTTTGGTTTCTACTTATCATACTTTAGCTTTGGTTGTTTTGGGTACTTCAGTTGATACTTTAGTTTATGAAAAAGCGGCTGATCGTGGTCATTATGCTGATGAGTATACTATGATCAAAGAAATGGCTATCAATCTTGGTAGGGTACTTGGTTTGATGTTTATTGCTGTCTTATTACTATTTTTGCCACTACAAGTTAGTTTTTTTGTAGCTGCTTTTATAGTTTTGTTTATTAGTTGGCTCAAATAAGAATGAAAGAAGTTGTTTTAGATCAAAATAATCGTTTGCAAGTTTTGCAACAAGCTCTAGATGTTATAGCTAACGGAGGAGTGATTGTATATCCCACAGAGACTTCTTATGGCTTGGGAGCAGATTTTTATAATAAAAAATCCATAGATAAAATTTATCAAATAAAAAACAGAGACAAAGAACATAAACTTTCCGTTTTAGTGCCAGATTTAGATACTGCCAAAACTATAGTTCATTTTCCTGGTGAAGCTCGTCGTCTAGCAGAGCATCATTGGCCGGGAGCTTTGACCCTTGTTTTACCCTTTCGCAATTGTAAATGGCCTGATCACTGTAGTGATTATTTGGCTTTGCGAGTTTCTAGTCATTTTTTTGCCAAAGAATTAACTCAATCTTTTGGCGGACCGATCATAGCAACTTCTGCTAATATTTCGGGCCAAACAGATTGTTATACACCAGAGCAAATACAAGATCAATTTAAAAATAAAAAATCTCAGCCAGATTTATTTATTAATGCTGGTCAGCTGCCTCGAAATAAACCTAGTACTGTGGTAAAATTTACAAATAATAAAGCTGAAATATTAAGACAAGGTGATTTAAAAATAGAAATTTAATAT
>CAZEWH010000003.1:134691-138488 GCA_964515785.1 uncultured Gammaproteobacteria bacterium | reverse complement strand
TTGCATGCCTTAAACATGCCGCCAGCGTTCACCCTGAGCCAGGATCAAACTCTCAGATAAATATTGAGAATTTGAGTCTAAATGACTCAATAAAAATAAAAAATTTTGAATTGACTAAAAGCTCGTCACTTTTAAATTGTCAAAATTATATTGAATTTTCAAAGTTCTGTTGCTTTTCCAACCCTTCGATTATGCTCAGGGTTCGTTTTTAATTCTAAAAACGAAGAAAAAACAGCAATATCCCTAATAAATACAGATATTTCTGTCTTCCCACAAATGCAACTCTAGTTTTTTAATATGCTACGTAGAAATCAATGTTTTTAATTCCTCACTATATTAAACGATTTTGACTTATTTGTCAAGTATTTATTAAGCAAAAGAAAAGCCCCGTCTGCCGAAGCAAACGGGGGAATAATCACGACTGGCTAGCTGTCAGCCAATCCTTGGTGTATCCATCACCACCCTCGATCTCGATCATCGGGCAGTTGAAGGTGATCAGATCACCACTGACCAGCTCAGCAGCTCGAGCCGCCGGATGGTTATGATGATTGGTATCACTGACTACTGTGACCTTGATGCCACGATTGGCAGCCTTGATAGCCACGAAGATGCCCATCGGTGCTTCCTGACCAACAAAGGCCATACCCTTGGGCCCCTGTGTATCAGCTGCACAAGGCATCATCATGTCAGTCAGGACCTGACCAAAGCTGTACTTGTCCAGCAAAGCGATGGCTTCCAGGTAAGAAGACACGATGATGGCACCAGTGCCAGCCAACTGCTGACGGGCATACCGCTGGTTGGCGACATTGTCATCGACCACCAGAATCGGTGCCAGGTCTTGACCTGGCTTATGATTCTTGATGGCCCAGGCCAGATCCAGATAGCACAGCACAGTCGCACCGGCCCAATCGGCAAAAGGAATACCGACCTTATGGACCTTGACCAGACGATCTGTTTCCATGTACTGCGAAACGATGATGGCCTTGGGGTTGGCAGACTGAATCTTGTAGACTGCGTCGAGCATGATCTGCTCAGGGTCATCAGTATGCGTAGTACCAGGAGATGCCCAGGCATCGGTGATAACCAGATCAGCATCGCTGGCCGCGCTAATGAAAGCATCAGCATCATGACCCATCAAGGAGCCACCAAAACCCTGGAAATCGATCCTGTGACCAGAACCGGATTCCAGCTCCTGATGGATCACACCATGAGTACCGTAGAAAGAAGCATCATTACCGTGGAAAGAATCCATTCCTTTGAACGACGAACAATACAAGACTACTTTCAACATGAAAGTCCTCCTCTGACAGTGAAAAAGATGGGGTTAAATTCAAAGTGTACGTAAAAATTGAATTTATAAGTATAGCATATATATTAAATTTTGTCAATGATAATAGATATTTAAACAAAAGAAAAACCCCCGTCTGCCGAAGCAAACGGGGGATGATACTTAGAAACCAATGGAATGTCCGACCTGAACACTCAGGCGGTAAGTAACAACTGTGTCGTCGTTACTATTGATGTCACGATCAGCGCCCCAAGTGGCAGCGCCGGTAAGCATCAGATGCTTACTGACATAGGTCATTCCAAGCTGCAGGCCTTCGGTGCCATTTACAACATCGTTGTTAATGGATTCACCATAGATAAAGGCATCAGCCGAAATCTTGCTCTCTTCCCAGTGCCAGCCACTGAAGATAAACAGGTCACGCTCTTCTCCGCGAGGAGTCCAACCGACCATGAATCCAGAGCCCTGGTCACTGCAGTTGTAAGTACCGTGATCAAAGTAGTCGTGGTCGTAATCAACAGACCAGAGACCGTGCATGCCATAAGCGGCAGCCATGACCGAACGATAATTACCAAGCAGTGTGCCAACGGGCATCAGAGATTCACGAGTGGTTGTGGCACCAGCGTAGATACCGAAGCGAAGATCTGCTTCTTCGTAGCTCTTGAAGACCGTAGCCTTCGGAGCCGACTGGACGACGTAGACAGTGTCAACGCGGCCAGTAGTGGCACCATTTTCCAGATCAGTCACGACCTGCTGGTGAGGATGAAGATCGACGAAACGAATCTCAACGTAGGGCTGACCCTCAGACCAATCACGATAGGTAATCAGGTAGATACCCTTGCTCTTGTCCACTCCCATCCAGGGCAGATAAAAGACTTCTGCCGCGTACAGACGCGAATCGTTGAGATCCGCATTGTAACGCATGTTTCCGGTCGGGGAGTTGTGAACCGAGATCTCCACACCACAGCTACGATCATGAGAGCTGGCAGCGTATGCCTGCAGAATGACCGACATGTTGTCGGTGATGTCCTGCTGGACAACCTGACTGCCGTCTTCGTTCTCGTTGAGGTAGACCCTCAACCAGTTGGAGCCGCTCTCGACATTGTAGGCGAAGGCGACGTTGGTCAGGGTCAGAGCGATCAGAGCAATAAGAGTAAAGATGGAATAACGCATTTTGGCGTCTCCTCTGAAGGGTGGCCTAAGGGGCCGGGTAGGGTGGTCTTCCGAACGACAATTTTGTCGCTGGTCTGAGACTTACCAAATAGTACTACTAGAAAATTGCAACATTTTATGATTTCTAATGTGATGTACGCCTCGCTTTCAAGGTATTGATCTTGAAAACGGGGATAGAGATCAAGGCGTTTATTCAAACCCCTGGATTTCTATAGTTTTGCTTTAAAGTACTTTTTTATTAATACTATATTATATCATATTTTAGCGTTTTTGTCAAAGATACTAGAGCTTGTTCTTATTTCTTTATTTTAATAGGGTATTATATCATATATTTGGCTTTTTGTCAATGTTTATGGGCCTATCTTTCTTATCCCAATATTTAATTATAGCATATTTTAGTAAAATTGTCAATATAAATAAAACCCCTCTATTTTCTAGAGGGTTTATATTAAAATATGCTAATATTAGCTTAAATTAGACTTCTTTATACCTAAAACAGCTTATTTCATGGTCATTGACCATGCCAGCAGCTTGCATAAAGGCATAACAAATAGTAGAACCCACAAATTTAAAGCCTTTTGCCTTGAGATCTAGGCTCATTTTATCTGAAATAGCTGTTTTTGCTGGTATTTCTGATATCTTTGCAAACTTATTGACTATAGGTTTTGGGCCTATAAACTGCCAAATGTACTTATCAAAAGTGCCATATTCCTGCTTTATCTTCAAAAAAGCCTGAGCATTAGTAATAGTTGCCTGTATTTTGAGGCGATTTCTTATAATTCCAGCGTCTTTTAGCAATCTATTTACGTCTTTTTGGCTAAAATTAGCTATTTTGAATGGATCAAAGCCTGCAAAAGCCTTTTTAAAATTGGCTCTTTTGTGTAAAATCGTCCGCCAGCTCAAACCAGCCTGAAAAGCATCAAGTACCAAAAACTCAAATAACTTGCGGTCATTGTGTAAAGGAACTCCCCACTCTTTATCATGGTATTTAATCATCAAGGGATCATCCCCTGGCCATTGGCATCTGTTTATATTTTTAGGCATACTATTGACAAAATTAGTTTTTTATGCTATACTATTAAATTAATCTACAAAGATCTTTTGCAACATAATAACTTGACCTGCTCTGATAACGTTTTGACTTCGTGGAGGAAGTCATGTATAACTCCGTAGAAAAGAACAAGCGGTTCTGGGCTCACATTGCCCTAATGACTACCCTGATCATTTGTGCAGCGGCAATAGTCTTTGACCTGCCCTGGTAAACGCCAGTTTCACTATGATTTTCTTGACCTGCTCTGATAACGTTTTGACTTCGTGGAGGAAGTCATGTCTACTACTA
>CAZEWH010000003.1:86083-134591 GCA_964515785.1 uncultured Gammaproteobacteria bacterium | reverse complement strand
CTTGACCTGCTCTGATAACGTTTTGACTTCGTGGAGGAAGTCATGTCTACTACTAATGACTATAAGAACGAAGAAACTCTGGCTGGCTCTATCGCCTGCTTCCTGATTGCCCTGTTCCTCTTCGGTTCCCCGATCTATCTCGGCGTTGTCGAGTGTATCAATCAGGAGAAAGACGCAGATAATTTCGCTGCTGTCAAGAACGATCTGCCTGTGATCGCTGATGCGATCGATGCCTGGGCAGAGCTTAACGACGGAGTCTATCCGGATTCCCTCACGCAGCAGTTGCACACCGATGGTCGCACTCCAGTGGATTTCCTACCGGATGGCCAACTGCTGGTCAATCACTGGACCGGTAAACGAAGCGAGCCCTCGACAGCGAACTGGTGGACCAGGCCCGGCAACATTACCTACAACGTCGACAACAACGAAGGCAAGTTCTGGTTGTGGGGATGGGATCGACCAGATTTCGGCGGCGCCTTTGGCATCCAAAGGCACTTCCTTACCCGCAACACAATTGCGGACAGCGTCTAGCTACTTCGAGCTAGACATAGAGTTTCAAGGGGAGTCCAACACAACGGACTCCCTTTTTTATTTTCTGTATTTAGTTTGACTATCACGCCATTTTTTGATTTCACCATGATGTCCTGACAACAAAATTTCTGGTACTTTATAGCCTTTAAAATCTTCAGGACGAGTGTATTGCGGATATTCAATATTAAACTCGCCTGATTTTTTATTATATTCAGAAAAAGACTCATCTTGTACAGATTCTTGTTTACCTACTACTCCAGGTACTAGTCTAGACACACTATCTATGACAGCAGCCGCAGCTAGTTCTCCACCAGTCATTACAAAATTACCTAAAGAAATCTTTTCATCTACAAAATTGTCTATGCGAGCGTCAATAGCTTCATAGTGTCCGGCAATTAAAATAAGTCTTTTATATTTAGATAATTCTTTTACTTTGTTTTGATCCAAACTTTCGCCTCGGGGTGATAATAATATTACTCTAGTAGACTTATTTTTTCTCTTATATATTTTCTTGAGAGTTTTATAAACTGGAGCAATTTGTAAGACCATGCCAGGACCGCCGCCGTATGGAGTATCATCGACAGTTTTGCGTTTGTCTGTAGTTTGTTCACGAATATCATGAGTATTTATTTCAATCTTTTTTTTATCACGAGCTTTCTTTAAGATAGAAGAATTAAAATAACTATCTAAGCTGTCTGGAAAAATTGTTAGTAAATCAAATTTCATATTATTATTATAGCATATTAACCCCTCCTGACCTCCCCTTGTCAGGGGAGGAACTATTTTTGAATGGCTCCCCCTGTCAAGGGGGAGCTGTGCGAAGCACTGAGGGGGTTTTACAAAAAATAAAAGACCGCGTTTGATTGCGGTCTTTTATTTTATAGATGTATTTATAATTTCAAATCATCAACATCTGTGGCTACTGTTTCTGTTGCAGCTGGTGCAGCTGGTGTTGGTGCTGCGCCTCCACCTTCTTTATTTGGTTCGTAAACCTTTAAGTTGACGTAAGAATTGTTTTTGTTGCCAATGATACGAAGCAAGGTACGAAGAGATCGAGCAGTTTGGCCTTGTTTACCAATGATCTTACCCATTTCTTCTGGATTGACTTTCAAAGTCAATAGTACACCACGTTCGTCGATTTCTCTCTCGACAACTACGTCCTCTGGTTTATCAACCAAAGCTTTAACAATAGTCTCTAAAAATTCTTGATCTTGCATTTCTTTAGTTGTTAATTATCTTATAAACTTCTAATTATTATATAATGAAGTTTTACAAAGGTCAAATTATGATTTGTCTTCAACTGGTTTATCAGCTGGAGCTTTTTCTTTCTCTTCTTCAACAGGTTTTTCTTCTTTGACTTCTTCTTTAGTTGCTTCTTCGGTTGGTTTATCTTCAGCTGGAGCTTCTTCAGCTTTATCTTCTTTGCCACGCTTGGCTCGTTTATTAGAAATAGCTACAGCCTTGGCTTTTTTATCAGACTTGATAATACCTTGATTTACCAAAAGATTATGAACAGTGTCTGATGGTTGAGCACCTTTAGATAACCAATATTCAATACGGTCATTTTTCAAGACAACTTCTTTGGAATGAGGGTTAAAATTACCCAAATTTTCCAAATGATCACCATACATATCTTTGGTATTTTCAGAAACAACCAAACGATACATTGCCTGCTTTTTTCTGCCTGTTCTTTGCAATCTAATTGCTAACATTTACTTAAAAAATTAATAATAGATAACGGGCTTGATATTACTATATTTAAAAGACTTTGTCAACCTTCTGTGCATCAGGTTGACCCTGAGTAAAATCGAATGGGTCAATGGCGACCTTACTAGACTTATTAATTTGAAAAGAGTATAATAATAACCACTATTTAATTTGTTTTTAAAATAACAAAGAAATGAGCAAAAATTTATTAATAGGTTTTATTGGCCAGGGCTATATTGGGAAAAATTATGCAGATGATTTTGAAGAACGTGGTCACAAAATTATCCGCTACGATGTAGAGGAAAATAAACACAACAAAGACAAAATCAAAGATTGTGATATTGTCTTGATCGCAGTCCCTACACCCACTACTCCCAAAGGATTTGATTATTCAATTATTGAATCTGTATTGCCATTGGTAGGCAAAGGAAAAATTGCAGTTATAAAATCTACTATCCAAGTTGGTACTACCAAAACATTACAAACTAAATTTCCTGATATCATTGTTATGCATTCTCCAGAGTTTTTGACAGAGGTTTCAGCTCCAGAAGATGCTCGACATCCTGATAGAAATATTATTGGTATTACTGATCTTGAAAACAAAGACCTGTATGCCAAAGCAGAACAGGTAATGTCTACTCTAGCCAAAGCACCCTACAAACTAATTACAACATCTAATAATGCTGAGATGATTAAATACGGAGGCAACTGTTGGTTTTATTTCAAAGTTGTCTTTATGAATATTCTTTATGACCTAGTCCAAAAACATGATTTAGATTATGATACTATCAAAGAAGGTATGGCTCATGATGAAAGAATTGGACCAACTCATCTTAGTGTTTTTCACAAAGGCGGCCGCGGTGCTGGTGGTCATTGCTTTATCAAAGACTTTGAAGCTTTTATAGAAATGCTTGATAAACAAAATCTCAGTCAACACAAAGAAGTCTGTGAACATGTCAGAAACTTAAATATAAAATACCTCAAAGACTCAAATAAAGATCAAGACCTCTTAGAAGGAGTTTACGGAAAATAAAAAAAGCCCTGTACCAGAATCGGTACAGGGTTTTGAAATTAATCTAACTTCCTCAGACGCCAAGTGCTGTTGGTGTTAGACCAGTGGAAACAGGAACACCTTGGTAATGTAGCGCCTTTACCAAAATGTTTGTCTTTGGCACATTTCTGACAAGTCCAAGTACCACTGGATTGTCCGACGCTTTGCCCATCTTTTCTGATGGTTGGTTCATGATGCCCTGGCATGTCTTCCCTCCTTAGAAGCAGTGACTATTTGGGCTTTTAATGTTCGTAACTATACCTTAGACTTAAATAAAGAGTTTGTCAAAAAAGACCCCCAAGCTGAATAGCTTGGGGGTTTTGCATTTTTTAGAGCTGGAGACCAGAGATGTCATTGATATGCAAGTTCACGCGCTTACGAGAACGGTGGGGATAGAGTACAAACTTACCAGTGCCCGGTTGAAAGTGGCAAATCTTACCGAGTCGAATCTCGTGACCGTCGTGGGTCAGAATGGTTCGTACCTTGGGTACGTCGTCGGACATGGGTACCAGGATATCGATGATTCGATCGTGATCATCGGGTCCGTTGTTGGATACCAGAGCGCCTTTGATGGGCACTACCTGTCCTGGAGCTTCGACTGCCTGATGTTCTTCTTGCTCAACTATGGCCGGGGAAGATCCCATTATTGCTCCTTTTGCTGAGAATTGAAAATTGACAATCTTGAAATGAACTATATTTAGCATACTTAGATATAAAAAATGTGTCAAGAATCAAAAAACATCGCTTAGGGGCGATGTTTTATGCAGCGATTTCATCAGCATCTTCAAAATTCATCGATAATAACTTGGAAATACCATCATCTCCCATAGTTACTCCATATATAATTTTGGCTTGTTGCATAGTAGCTCGATTATGGGTAATAGCAATAAATTGAGTTCTATCAGACAATTCTTCTAATATCTCTGAAAAACGAATTGAGTTGGCCTCATCCAAAGCAGCATCTACTTCATCTAATACTACAAATGGAGAAGGGTTGTTGGCAATAATAGCACAAATCAAAGCAATAGAAGTCAATGCTTTTTCACCACCTGATAGCATATTGATACTAGAAAGACGCTTGCCTGGAGGTGTAGCCTTGATATCAATGCCATATTGTTTGGTAATTTTTATTTGTTTATTTTTTTCTTCTACTTCTTCGTCTTCCAAATCATCTTCTTCATTTTGATCTGGTGATTCTTTGATTTCTTTAATATTCAAAATCAATTCAGATTTACCGCCATTAAATAATTTTTTGAAATATTTTTCAAATAATTTATTGATACTCTTAAAAGATTTATCAAACTGAGAAGAAATAGATTCGTCGAGATCTTTGATAACTTTTTCCAGATGTGAAATAGCTTGTTCAAGATCATCGCTCTGAGTTTTCAAAAATTGATAACGTTCATTGACTTCTTTGTATTCAGACACTACAGCCTGATCAATACCACCAATAATATTGAGTTGATTTTTTAGATTATTTATTTGCTGACGAGTATTGGTTACGTCAAGCTTATCAGCTTTTGCGTCAATAACTAGGTTAGCAAATTCTTCTTGGATTTCTTTGTCTAGATCTTCATTCTTAGTTTCAAGTCGAGCCAACTCTACTTTGATTTCGTTAAGTTCATTATTTTTTATATTAAAATCATGTTGAACCTGACGAAAATCTTGTTGAGCTTTGACTAGCGAAATTTTTTTAGCTTCTTCTTGAGTATTAAAATCTTTAATTTGTTTTTCTATATCAATAATAGCTTGAGACTGCTTGTCGATTTTCCCTTGCAAATCTTTGATCTGTTCTTGAATAGGTTGATCGCCATTTGACTTGCCAGTATAAGATAAAATATCTGCTTCTAATCTTTTTAGTTCTTCTTTATCGTCAACCATGTCCTGATTGATTTGATTAATATCATTTTTCAATAAAGCTACTTTAGTCTTTGCTTCAGAAATTTCTGCCACTAAATTATCTTTGCTGGTCAATAATTTATTAAACTCAGCTTGCCAAGCAACTTGTTTGTCTTTGACGGGTCGTCTAAATTTATCAGCTAAATTTTTGACTTGTTTATTTATATTTTTAGCAAGCTTTTTGATATTTTCCATATCATCTAAACTATCTAAGTCTTGCAAAATCAATAAAATATCATCTAATTGCTTGGCTACTTTATCAGGAGATAGATCTTCATCTGGCTGGGATAGGCGCTCTTCTAGCTTGGTAAATTCAGCCAAAACTGCATTACGCTTTGTTTCTAAGCTATTTAGCTCGCCTTCTATAATAATTAATTTTTTGTTTTTTTCTTCTAATTTTAAATTATTTTTACTAACAAAATTATCTAAAGTTTCGCGACGTTGTTTGAGCCAAACAATATCACTCTTACCAGAAGACATAAGCTTTAGGTCTATCTTACCTTCTAAAATAGTTTTATTTTTCAATAAGCTATTTAACTCTGTTTGAGCTTGGCTGAGTTTATTTTGTAATAATTCAAAATTTTCATGACGACCAGTGCTAGCTTCATCTTTTTCTAATTGAGTTTGTAGATTAATCAGCTTGTCGTTTAGTTCAGCTACTTGGTTTTGTAACTTAGAAAAAGCTGTTTGTTGAATATTTAGATCTTTATCTAAATTATTTTTGAGCCAAGAATAATAATTGGTTTGTAAATTATGTAATTCTTCTTCTATTTTTTCTCTTTTTTCTAATTTATTGACCTGACGAGTCAGACTACGTAAACGAGGCTCTAATTCTGCTAAAATCTGATTAGATTGGATTAGATTTTTTTTAGAATTAGTTAATTTTAAAATCGCTTGGTCTTTTTTGATTTGAAATTGTCGTACACCGGTTGCTTCATCAAAAAATTCTTTACGTTCGGCTGATGATGCTGTCAAAATACTATCAATCATGCCTTGACCAATAATACTATAAGTCTTTTGACCAAAATTGGACTTAGCTAATAAAAGTTGCACGTCTATAAGACGAACTTTAGAGCCATTTAGTAAATAAGAGCTATCGCCGTTGCGTTCTACACGTCGAGTGATGACAATCTGATCAAAATCTATATCAGCTTGCTTGTCTTCGTTATTGAGGTACATATCAACCTGAGCAAAACCTAGGCGATGTTTTTTGTCTGAACCAGCAAATATAATATCTTCAGATTTTTTACTACGAAGATTTTTGGTGCTTTGCTCACCCAAAACCCAACGTACAGCATCTGCAATATTTGACTTGCCAGAACCATTGGGACCAACCACAGCTGTCAAATCACGATTAAAAACCAACTCTACTGGGTTGGCAAATGATTTAAAGCCTTGTATTTCTAAACGTTCTAAAAACATAAATAAAAAAAGTGGCTATAAAAGCCACTATATTTTAGCATATTTTTGGCTTTTCTGAAATAAAAAAAAGCCCCTCGTCTTATAGAGGCCCGTGCGTTGAACCTAGGAGGGTTCCGCAGGAAACTCCCTGGTAACGGAGAAGACGAGGGGGGACAAAAAATGAAAAATTGCAGATATAAAGCCGATGCGATAGTGATAAACTCACTTATCAGAGGATCGTCCCGAGTATGTGCCTGGGTGTCATGATGTTGTGAGCCACAACCGTCCAGCAATGTATCTGCAATTAAAAAGAACAACTGCGAAATATTCTATACTAAATACTATATTTTGTCAAGCCCTGCTAAGATTAGCTGTTTTTTACAAAAAGAAAAACCCCCTCTCAAATGATACAGAGGGGGCCGCGGTTAGTCCCAGAAAAGTAGCTGTGAATTATCAAACTGGTAAGTCGTGCCTGAGTCACTTTTCTAGAAACCGCTCGCTTCGCTAATGAACGTGCAATCTATTATAACAAAAATAAAAAACATGTCAATCTAGTTATTGATAGAATAAATAAAAAAGACCCCTACCGCAAGATAGGGGCCTCAAAGTAACCCAGGCACATCGGGTCGTCGAAATGGGGATGTAAAGACATGATATGTACCCAAGTATCAAATACGAAGAACTATAAGCACTGTTATGTTATCAATATAATATATGATTGTCAATTTTTTTATTAATCAAGCCACTTCTTGATCTCTAAAGCCTGGCTAGCTGCATTGAGTTGGCCCTCTTGTTTGCTATAGCCCTCACCTTCAGCTACTTTTTCTTTATTGAGATAAACACCAATAATAAATTTTTTATTGTGATCTGGTCCTGATTCAGTCAAAACTTTATAATGAGGAGTAATACCAACCATTTCTTGAGATTTTTCCTGAAACATACTCTTGGCGTCTATATATGTTTTATCGGCAATTATTTTTTTGAGATGTACTATTAGATTGTTTTGAATAAATTTATCAGCTGCCGCATAACCTTGATCTAGATAAATAGCGCCAACAATAGCTTCATAAGCATTGGCTAAAATATAATTACGAGCTTTTTTATTTTTATCTTGAGACTCGCCCTTACTAAGATAAAGAAAATCATAAATCCCCAAGCTTTCTGCAACTTGTGCCAATTGAGTAGCATTGACCAAGCTAGAACGCCAATTAGTCAAAATACCTTCAGCTTCTGTATAATTTTTATAAAGATGATCAGTTACTACTAGTTCCAAAACTGCATCTCCCAAAAATTCTAATCGTTCATTGTGATCTAAAGAAAAATTTTTATGTTCGTTTATATATGAACGATGAACTAAAGCGTTTTTTAAAATATTTATGTCTTTAAATTTAACACCAAGTTTATTTTCTAAATTTTCTATATTTTTTTTCATCCTATTTAATACCTAATTTTTCTAAACCAGATTCAAAAATGTCTTTGGCATTTTTATAACCAATAATTTCTAAAGCTTCTTCTTTAGCATACCATTTTACATCTTTGAGTTCATCAACTTTTGGCACGATAATTTTTGTGTCAGTAGTTTCTACTAAAAAATATTTAATCAATTTGCGAAATGGTTTGTCACCAGGTTTATGTACTTTGACTTCTGTATCTCCCAAATAACTAATAATTTTTAAATTGCCTAAGCCAGTCTCTTCTGTAATTTCACGAACAGCTGCTGCTTCTGGTTTTTCTTTATCATCAACATGACCTTTGGCAAATGTCCATTTGTCATAAGCATCTAGCACCAAACAAAATTGATAATCATCACCATCTTTACGATAAACTACACCACCAGCAGAAACTTCTTTGATACCCTGAGAAGACATAGTTTGCTTTTCACCTTTTTTGACCATCTCTTTATAAATACTACCTAAGACCCCGTTGACAAATTTGCCGCTGGCATCACCACCAAAAGCCTTGGCCAATTCAATAGCTTCGTTGATTGCTACCTTGGGCGGAATATCTTCTGAAATTCTTAGTTCATAAACACCTAGACGCAAAACATTGCGGTCTGTTGTTGTAATTTGATCCAAGGGCCACTCAGGAGCAAATTTACTGATCATAGTGTCTATTTTTTTTTGATTTTTGATCACAGCTTTGACCAAATCTAAACAAAATCCTTGATCATCAAAATCAGGAGCAAATTCTTGACGATTACGTTTTACTAATTGCTCAATAGTATCTTTGCCATTATTAAAATCCCATTCAAATAGGGATTGTAAAGCAATTGTCCTTGCTAAATGTCTATTAGCCATTATTCTACGTCGTCCCCGACTTGATCGGGGATCTAATAAATAATTAATTAATTTTATATTATAGATCCCGTGATAAACACGGGATGCAGTAAAAATGTTTTTACTTCAATTTTTTTTCACCTTTGAAATAACCGCATTTAGCACAAGCACGATGTGGTAATAAGCTAGCACCACAATTTGAGCACTTAACTAATTGATTTTTTTTGATAGCAAAGTGTGAAGCGCGTCGGCGTGCTGAAGCTTTGGTTCTTTTTTGTGTAGGAATTCCCATAAATTTTATAATTTAAGTGCTTCTGATAATACCTTAAAAGATAAGCTTAGTCAATCGAAAAAATATCATAAACCTGCTGTAATTATAGCATATTCTGCCCCTCTTGACAAAGTCCAAACTATATGATATACTGCTTAATCCAAAAAGAAAAATAAAATTGCTTTAAAAACTGAATGTTTCCAGACAACTGTGTCCACGACAAGCATGGGGATCATTTTTTCGATTGTATTTGGTTCCGACTAAATAGTTTTCAAAAAATGATTTTCTTGGGCACAGTTGTTTGGAAGCATATCTCAACAAAAAAACTCCTCCGCCAACTGGCGGAGGAGTTTTTGTTTTTTTATTATTCTGTAGGAGGAGTACTAGTACTAGTATCATCTAATATGCTATCTGGTGTAGTACTGGCAGCTATCTCTTCCTCTGTCATACCTATTAGACAAACTTCTTGCCAAGGTATGTAGTGACTAAAAAATGTTTCTTCTCGTACAGTACCGTCTGGAAAACTTACTGTATAATCAAAATCCGCATCAGCTCCATAGTGAGCACTCTCAGTACATTCTTCTTCGCCAGGTTCTAGATCCATTGTCTTGATAATTTTTTTCTCCGGTGGTTCAACAATATTATAAATATTTGGATAAGTAGTAGTAGCTTGTCTTCCATCAGATGTTCCCCAATAATCAATAAATAACTCATTGCCTACCATACGACCCTGAAGTAAAATATAATTACCTGTGTCATTTATAAAACGTAAATCGGGCCAAGGAGAATAAATGGTAGCATCAGTACCAGCTGGTTCATAATATGATACCCTATAAAAATGATTACGTCTTTCTGTGATAGGCAAACCAGCAGATAGTGCTCCTCGAAAAACAGTTGTTCCAATCTGACAAAGACCACCACCATATTCTGGTACAGTTTCTCCACCCTTGATAACTAATTCCTGCAGATAACCTTGCTCACCAGTAATATCTCCCAAAGTTTGCATCAAAGAAAATTCTTCGTCAGGCGCAATCAATACTCCAGTCAAGGTATCAGAACCAACACCGATATTATGTATTCTATTATGAGGACTACCAGAATAATCAGAACGACCAGTGCCTAATAATTCAACAATACCAAAATCATTTACTTCTTCATTTAAAACTTTTGGTTGTTCAATGTTTATTAAAATTTCTACTTCCAATTCACCTGATTTATTGATAACAGATTCCAGAGCTAAAATAGTCTGTGATAAGTCAATATATATACCTTCGTGTCCGTTTAAAAATTCAGTCACTCTACCATTTTCCAACTGGAATTTAGCATCTTGAACTGGAATTTCTATCTTATCTTTTATAGATTTTTCATTTAAATATTCATCCACTAATTCTTGATCAATGCCAATATAAGACTGCCCTAAATCAGTTTTTATTTTTAACCAATTTTTCCAATCTTCTACAGGTACAGACCAGTCTCTCTGTTCGTAAGTCAAATATAAACTACCACGCTGGGTTATATTAATTATTTTATCTTGTAGAGATTCTATAATTTCCTTAGTCACCTCAGGATAGTCTTTTATTATTTGAAGATCAATACTAGCTGTTTGTAAAATTTTGATCTGTTCTTCTGTCTGATCAAGTGCTAATTTAAAATCAAAAGTTTGACCTATTTGACTAGGTATAATATTAATATTCTCTCCTTCAAAAATAAAACAAGCTTCTTGTTTGTCTGGTAAAATATCGGAAAAAAATTGCTGCAAAATATCTAAATGCTGCTTACGATCCCAAGAATACAAAATAGGAAATTCCTCATCAGTAAACAAAACATTTAACTTTGTAAATAAACCACCTAAAGACTGATTTTTCTGAATAGCCATAGCTGATTCTAAACTTTTGCTTATCTCCCAATCAATCAAAGAATAAAAGCTTTCAGTGGACTCTAGTGAAATAATATTTGGATTGATTGTTTCTGTTTTATTTTGACCATTATAGACAAAGCCTTGCTCTTGTAAAAGATCAATTTGTTGTTGTATTTTTGTCCTAGCTTGTTCTATTGTTAGATTGGAAATATCAATCCCAGCTATACTAATGCCTTGTAAAAATACATTGGCATATTTATTATTGATATAAGCATTGGCTGATAAAATACTACCAAAGACAACAAACAAAACAATCACAATGATTAAAGACCACCTTGCGAGTAGTGAGGATTTTATATGTGAGAAAATATTTATCATTTTATTTTATTCTTCTTGATCCAACAGTCTATTCAGGGTCTCTTTTTGATTATCTACTGTATCTTTAAGTTCTTGATAATCAACAGTTAAAAAAACTTCTCTGGAGTGTTCAGAATATTGCTCCAATAATTTTTCAGGTAATATAATCTCTGATCCAGATTCTGTCTTGAACACAATCTGACCGTCTGATTGGCGATCAAAAGACAATTTTAAATTTTTTATCAACATTAGTATTCTGTTTTATGTTCTTCATTTGCTTCTTTTGAAGCTGAAACGTCTGGTGTAGGAGAAACTGGTGGTATATCAGTATTCTCTACTGCTTGAGAAGCTGCTTGAGCTGGCTCTGGAGCCGGCATTTCTTTTGTTCCTTCTTGAGTCAAGATAGCACCGAAGATAGTCATCAAAATAATTAATTCAATATAGCCAATCCACATTTCCCATTGACCAAAAAATTCTGCATGAGTGCCAACTGGAAATAATGGCACTGTAATAATAGCATCTAAAATAATTCCAACAATCAATACATAGATACCATAGATCAAACCTTCTTTTGAGCTAGCAACTACTTTGCCAAAATATATTTTGGCAACTATCCAAATCCATAAAATCAAAAGTACATAATGGATAATATATTGCCACATCATATTATTCCCATCTTTGAAGGGCGGCAAAAATATAACTATGCTCCAAGTAACAAAAATCAGCACCCATAAAAGTATAGCTCCTATGGTTGCTTTTTTATAATTTTTTAGCATAGATTTTTTAGTTAATTCTTGTCTTTGACAGTTATATTGATATCTTGTCTTTTAATCTTAGGTAAAATAACTTTCAAAATACCATTTTTGATAGTAGCTTTAATCTTGGCTTCATCAACATCAACTGGCAAAATAATAGATCGAGAAAAACCACCCCAATAACATTCTTGATAAAAATAATCACCATCTTCAATAGTCAAATCTTTTCTACGCTGACCCCTAATAGTAACCATATCATTGTCAAAAGTGATATCTATGTCATCGGGCTCAACACCGGCTACAGTAGACTTGATAATAATAAAGTCTTTATCTTGATAAACATCAACAGCCAACTGACCTTCTTCAGCAAATTCGTCATCTTCTCCTATATCCTCCCAAGTATCATCTTCTTCTATACTACGAACTTTGTCAATTTTCTCTTTTGTCTCTTTTTTTGTAACTTTTTTATTTTTCTTTTTTGGCATTTTGTTTGTTCTTAGTATTAAAAATACATCTATATTATAGAATTTTATGAACTTTTTGGCAAGAATGATCAAACTCTTGACAAAAATATAGCTTATGTTAATATATTTGCAGATCATTCAATTCAAAAAGTGTTCGAAAGGGCTCCGGAGAGTCAGACTAAAGTAAGTAAACCAGAACCGCTCGCCGCGTCGGCCTAGTAGCTGTAAGGGGGATACGCGATCCCTAGGCGTGCTCTTTGCACGAATCAACTTACTAGCCAAGGAGCCGAATAGCTCATTATCTTGAGCGAAACAACGGATTCTATCAGATAGGTTTACCACTCTGATTGCACCTTTTCGATACACTACCCCTTGTGATTTCCACGAGGGGTTTTTCTTTTCCGCTAGCTGGCGGATAAATAAACAATTGACAAATATAAAAATATATAATAAATTGCTATTAGGAGAGTCCGAACACGGACACCTTCCTTTGCAGCAGGTCGCGCAACCTGCTAAAGAGGAACCACGTCAGGTGGAATGAGTACACGTCTTAACGTCGAACTGAGTCCAGCTAATGGGCGCGTAGGCATCCGGATGCCACATCGTGTCCTAGGGATACCCGACTCAAATCGACTAGTCCATTGTCTTGGGCGAATTTCACTCTTTCAGGCGCGCCTGACACATCCTCCTATTGGGTCCTACACTTCGGTGAGGACCCTCTTTTTTTATAAAACATTCTATTATTGACTAAACACAGATAATATTGTACAATCAGCTTTGTTTATAAGCTGGAGTGGTCCGCCTGGCACGCCTGCGGCGTAAGCCGTGGCGGACGGGTAAAATTGACAATATATTCAAACTAGCCGGAGTGGTGAAATTGGTAGACACGCTTGGTTTAGGACCAAGTGCCTTCGGGCGTGGAGGTTCAAGTCCTCTCTCCGGTACCACGTATAATTCGCTACGCTCATAACGTGGCACGCCAAAAAACAAAATGTATATAATCCTATTTATAATATTATTTATAATAGTACTGACTTTCTTTTATTCAGTAATCCGGGCCATTGGTTGGGTACCAACCCGTGGTCAAGATATAGAACGTTTTTTGAAAAATACCAATATCAAAACAGGTGACAAAATGTACGATTTGGGCTGTGGTGATGGTCGTCTAGTGTTTGCAGCTGCCAAAGCTGGAGCCAAGGCTACTGGCTTTGAAGTTTCACTACTTCCTTATTTGATTGCCAAAATTGGATATCTATGGCAACCAAGCAAAAAAAATATCAAAATAAAATTTAAAGATTTTTGGTGGCATAATTTACAGGATGCTGACGTGGTATATTTTTTCTTGATTCCTATGATCTATAAAAAACTAAAAAATAAATTGGAAAAAGAATTAAAGCCAGGTACTCGCGTCATAGCTTATGTCTGGCCGATTGAAGGCTGGACTGCAGATATAGTAGATAAGCCAGACAAACAAAATGCTATGTATGTTTATACAATAAAATAAACTAAGGGTGTATAGCTCAGTTGGTTAGAGCGCTACATTGACATTGTAGAGGTCCCCGGTTCAAATCCAGGTACACCCACCACGTAAACTCAACTACGTTGAGCACGTGGCTTGGCCATATAATAAATTTATATAGCTTGCCACGTGAGCTCCGCCGCCAGGCGGAGCTTTTTCGTGGTTTGACAATAATTTTTAGCAATACTAAAATGTTATGTGGATAGTTTAGATCTTTTCTCAAAAAAAGGAGCTAGTTTTGCACGCATCAATAGTCACTCCCAGCCCCAAGCTATTTCGACCATTTGAAGGCAGACAACTAGAGATGAGAAATCTCCTAGAAAATGTTTTGCTGCGTGGTCAAATTGCAGCTGTCACAGTAGAAGATGATCAGGTGGTGATCGATTTTGACTGGCTGGCTAGTAATCGCGGCGGAGTATCCCAACGCTTTAGTCATGGCTGGGAAAAAAACGGCCAAACGCAACTAAGCATTGATCGCTCTACAGCCATTTTCAAAACAGTTAGTGGCAACATCTTTGTCAACGATCCAACTACCTGCAACCTCATGGTCTTTATCGCCAGTGGCGAAAAAGAAATTGACCCTGAAGTCGAAGGCCTACTTTAAAACCCATTCTAATTCAGAATGGGTTTTTGTTGATTTTGACGTCTTTTGACGACGTACCAAAAAATAGATGTTGGCCATAAAATAGCGGCTAGTAAATAGAGTGGTAAATGATATTTGCCGGGCATGACATCATCAAAACACTTAAGATAGTTTTTTCTATGACGTACCTCTGCATAAGTCCAGATTTGAACTTTACCAATTAGTGTACCCCATAGTAATTCACCAGAAACTCTTTGATAAACCTTGGTTTTGATAAAATCAATACGACGTTGTTTGCCACCAGGCAGATACCACCAGCAAAACTCTTGCCAAGCGCACTGGTACGGAAACCAAAAACGATGTCTGCCTATACCGCCGCCGTTTAAGGCAGCTTCTAGGCCATAAAAAATATGCCAGGCAACAACGGCTATTAGGCCGTATACCAAAAAGAAAATGAACATTCCAGACCTCCTAAATTAGATTTATATTAAAACTAGATAATATTACTTATTGTGTCAAGTTTTTATTTAGTTTTTTCTTTAAAAAATACACTAATCCTAGGACCAATAAGCCAATTAAAACAATTAATAATATTTTCTTAATATTAGTTTGTCTGTCTTGACCAAAAATTTTGGTGCTTGAGGTGCTAATTTGCGTATCACTCTGGTGTTCAATATTTTGCCCCTCTTCTTTGACACCCAAGACTTCTTGTGAGACCCAAATGTCTGCAAATTTAAGAGGCACTAATTTAAAACCACTATCAGTTTCTGATAAAATGCCACTAGCAATAACTTCAGAGCCTTTTTTGATATTCAAATCTTTGAGAGATTCTTTACTATAGATCCTGACTTGCCAGTCTTCATCTAATTCACTGGCTAGATAAACGCTCTTGCCAGATTTTTTGACTACTACGCCTTGTACTTTTACAAAATCTCCTAAAAATTCTTCCTCAACGTCTTGGGCAGATAAAATTTCTGGATCAGATAATTTTAATTCTAAATTATTTACAAAAATATCTTCTTGATTCTTGATTTTTACTCTTACTAAGTCTCCAGTTTTAGAAATCTTGCCAGCTACTTCTAGATAATCCCCCTGCTTGATATCAGGCCAGGTTTTTTGATGAGAATAAATTTCTATAATCTGGTCATAATAAAAATCCTCACCAAGTTTTTCTACCAAATATAAACTACGTTTACTTTTGTCTACATCATGCAAGGCAATGCCATTTATAATTACTTGATCATTTTTGGAAAAATTTTCCAGATCACTAATATTATAAATAATTGCCTGAACTTCGATAAAAATATTGGTTTCTGCTGGGCTTAGTGAGTCACTAACAAACCATTCTTTGTTTAAAAAATCCCAAGCCTGTGATTGTCCTTCTTTTATTCCCTGATATTCTACTTCTTGCCATACTTCTCCCAAAGGCGTCAGTAATCTAACACTATCTTCTGAATTATTTAGCGTAATTTTACTTTGTTCGCGGGGTACTAGCAAAAAACTATTAGATAATATAATAACTTCTTCTTGAAACATATAAGGCTTGCTACCACCATCTTGGTCATCTAGCTGCCAGCCTAGCAAATTTATGTCTTTGACAGAATTATTATACAATTCTATCCACTCCTGATCATCTGATCCTTCAGGATTGGGAATAAATTCTGAAATTATCAAATCATCTAGTTCAAAATCTATTGGCTGGATATTATTTAATTCTATATCTACTATTTCCTCTTCTATTTCAAGCACCAAGCTTACTTCGTGACTTAAATCTTCAAGATCAGTGACTGTTAGTTTGACCAAATAGCTGCCAGCTGCTTCATAAACATGATTTTCTCTTATTTCATCGCCGGTTGTATCATCACCAAAATCCCAAAAGTATTCTAATTGACCCTCTTCAGGGTCTTGTGATAATTCGGCAGACAAAATTATCTCATCTCCTACTTTGTTACTATCTGATTCTAGAGAAATTTTAGCCACGGGCGGCTGATTAGCTACAAAAATATTAACCTGACCAGGAGTAGGCTCTATAGTCCATTGCCAGGAGTCACCTAAACGAGCAAAACTTTTATCTTCTTTGGCTGTATCTTGATAAACCACAGATTCAAGTAACTCGCCATCTGGATTATATAAATTTACACTGTCTCCACCGGTGTTGTTGAGAGATATACCAGTCATATTTTTATCTAAAACTAAATACTGCTCACCAGATAAAACATATTCATCTAGAGTATAAATACGAGCTGAATTATCTTGCAATTTAAAGCCTACTAAATCAACTGGACTATTACCTGAATTGTATAATTCTATCCACTCATTATCATCGCGGCCAGCTGGATTTGGTAAAAATTCATTTATCTTAATAAAATTCCAAAAATTTACTGGGGGCGGAGGTGGGGGTGGGTCTTCCTGAGGAGGATCTTCTTCTGGTGGATCTTCTTCTGGTGGATCATCCTCAGGTGGGTCTTCTTGTGGTAAGCTATTGGCTTGGCCAGGTGTCCCACCCTCAATACTACTCTCATACCAAGTATTATCGCCCCACTCTAGTGTAAAACCATTTCCATCAGCACCCCAAGCAGAATCATAGTTTGTAACTATAGGAAAAGTATCTCCCCCATCAAAGCTTAGAGACAAAGTAGAACTAGAATTACTTAGGCTCATCACAGTGTCAAAAATTATTCCAGAATAATCTGGATAATCCAGCAAGAACTGCTCACCGTCATCTACTAAAATAAAATATTCTTGAGACTGGATAGTAGTCGTTCCCTGAAATAAATTCAAAGTATGGTTTGAACCATCATTGAAACGCCAGGTATCTCCGCCTGCACCAGTCAATACTTCAATACTAGAGGTAGAGGTATTAAAAATTTCAACCCACTCGTGATTATTATCTGATCCAGGCAGATCATACATGATTTCTGAAAATATTAGATCAGTTTCAGAAGCATAAGCTGGCCAGGCAAATAAAAATGATAAAATAAAAATCGCTTTTCTCATAATTTTATTTGTTTATGCCCGCCCCCGCTTTAGCGGGGGCGGGCTTTAATAAATTATTCCTTTAATCAAGACCTGGAGATACAGGCAAACTCCAGATCTCAAGTCAAAACAACAATTATTTCTCTTCTTCGATCTGAATTTCCTCTACATCAATCTCTTCTTTGGCAGTTTCATCACCAGTCACGGCTTTTTTATTGGAACCACCAAGCATAATCAGATCAGAAGCAACAACTTCAGTCATATATCGCTTATTCTTGTTTTTATCTTCCCATGATCTATTTTGAATCCGACCTTCCAAAAACACTTTAGAGCCTTTTTTGAGATAAGTAGTAATAATCTCAGCTAATTTTCCCCAAGCAACTACTCGATGAAAATCAGCTCGGCTCTTTTTTTCTTTGGTTTTGGCATCACGCCAAGCATAATTGGTAGCTATACTAAATAAAGCTACACTTTGACCAGAAGGCAATGTTCTTGCTTCTGGATCTTTGGCCAAATTGCCAATTAGACTTACTTTGTTTAAATCCATAACGCTTTTCTTTCCTCTTCCACCGATGGCGGAATTAGTTAATTAAGGTCCTAAAGCGGCGTATGCCGCTTGACAAAATACTTTTTTTGTAGTATTCTACCTACTGAGACTAACCTAGTTAGCTCTCAAAATCGCTTTTCTTCGCAAAAACCCGCCTTTTGGCGGGTTTTTGCTTTGATGTATTATTTTGTCGCTTCCATATTAGCACTTAACAAATACTTGTCAAGAAAAAACCCTGAACTTTTTAGTTCAGGGTTTTACAATTCAAGCAACTACATAAGCTCGAGCTAATGCCACAATCTCCATGGTCTTGGCTTCAGCATCTCCCACGTATTTGTCCGGACAAACTAACAAACCACACACGTCGGGCGGAATGTTGGCCAGAGCATTACTAAGATCCTGATCAACCTCGGCAAACTGATCAGCCGCTTGCATTAAAGAAATATCTTTCTCTTTAGCAAGAGGCACTAGAGTCTTATTAACTAAAGCATGTGCATCACCAAGATAGCCAGCCATCTGCAAAGCAATATAAAGCGGCTCTGCTAAAATGATACGGGCACTCATAGCAAAATTGGCCCAGCACGACATCTTATTGATACTTAAACGAGACAAAAAAGGCATGCCTTGCTTGTTTTTACGAAGCAAGACATTGAGCTGATGAACTACGTTGATGGGAATGATCGGGAAATCACGTGCCACCGAACTACCCACCAGATCACGCTGATGCTCAGAGATCAAAGTGTCCACGACCTTGCCGTATTCATTCTTGGTCTTGATCCAAGTACCTTCAAGGTTCTCAAAGTTGATGGGATTGACCTTATGCGCCATAGTCGATGAAGAACCCTGTGAGTCAACAGGCTCACACAACTCGGCGATTTCTGAGCGCATCAGATTGCGACCATCTCTACCAAATTGTCCCAAGGCTGCTGACATCATCATGCAAGCGTGCAGATAATAAGCCAAAGGTTCGGGTGGTAAAATCTGCGTACTGATTGGCGCTGGTTCAAGTCCTAGTACACTCAAAACTCGTTGTTCAAAAGTGCGATCACCGCACTTGTCAGCAATCCCTAGACCAATCTGAGCATTGTAGGCTCCGACTGCTCCAGAAATCTTGCCTGGCAGTTGAGCAGCCAAGCTATCCATCATCTGCGCGTTGTAGAGAATGCGTTGTAGGATAGTAGCTAGCCAAAAACCAACTGTGATCGGCAAAGCATGCTGGCCATGGGTGCGGCCAATCTGCAATTGTCCAGCAAACTTCTCTGCCAGGTCAGCCAACAATTCAACTACCTGTTTGGTGGTTGGGTTAAGAACGTCATTGTGAGCCCGGGTGAACTGTAGGCTGCGAGCCGTAGCCAAAGGATCATAACTGGTCAGCAAGACATGCCACCAACGTTGTAGAGCTGGTGGTGATAGCACTTTAGCTGCAGCGATCCAAGCTCGAACATCATGATTGATGCCGCTTCGTTCTAGGCGATCTACCTCAGTAGTGGGGATTCCTTTGATGGCCTGCATCAAACCAGGGGTCAAAAGAGCGATTTCATTAGCTGGAATCACTCCAATTTCACCCAATACTATCAATGAAGCTTCCTCTACTTCCCCAAAAGGAATATAAAGGTTGTCATAACCAAAGACATCTACCATGTTCTTTGGCTGGTAGCGGGGGTTGGTCGGTAATCGCAGATTAGGTTCCGACATTTGGTTTCCTCCTTAAAGGGGTTATATGCTACTTGATTTTCGAAGAACTATAATTATACTTAAATTAACATAGTTGAACTTAAAGTCAATAAGCATTGACTTTTATTATATAAAATGATAAAAATACAAGAATTTCGAACATTTACAAAAGGAGAAACCATGAGCAAACTAGATATGCACATTGCTCGTCGAATCAAATTCCATGATCCTGACGGCCAACTGGATCAAACAGCCAGGACTATCCAGGCAGTAGCTCGCATTAGTCATGGCTCTACTCTAGAACATATGCAGCGCGTAGCCCTGATGGCTGAAGGTGTGGCTGCCGAGCGCGGCTGGGATCAAAAAGCTGCTTTCTTTGGTGGTCTCTTGCATGATATTGCCAAGATCACTCTGCCAGCCAAACTTTTTGACGGCCAAGACATCACTGAAGCTGAGTATGAACAAATCAAAACTCATGCTCTAAAGGGCTTCAAGATCCTTAAAACCCTTGGTCATCAATTCACAGCTATGTGTGCTGGCCTGCATCATGCTATGTACGCTCAGGGCTATGGTCTAACTATCGAAGATTTTCCAGGTGGTTGGAATCCTAGCGTTTGCAAAAAAGTCTTGGAGTTGTCAGCCGTGATTTCAATCTGTGATTTCATTGATGCCTTTAGGCATCGCGGTACTCAACTACGCGATGGTTCGGATAAAGATTCAGTAAGCCTCAAGGACTTGCTGTATGCCAAATATCCTGATGATCACCACACCATCGATCTTGCTTTGGAACTTGTCATTGAATAAATCAAGGGGGGTCACTATGCCTTTTTACCAAGATCGTATGCCAGCCTTATTGGATAAGGCTAATCAAATCCTCAATCACTTCCTCAACCTACCGCGAGAAATCACTGGTGGCAAAGGTGGCGGTTACCTGACCATGCGCGATAGTGGTAATGGTCAAATAATCTTCTGTGTTCCCTTGGGTCACATCCCCTCTGACAAGGTTCATAAGTATGCCATGCTCTCGCAGGAAAAAGGCTGGCGACTTTGGGAAAAACACAGTCAAAGAGGAGATTTACTCAGCTGGCAATCTCGCGATCCAGAGCTTTGTGCCTATAGTTTTCAAGGTATTAGTAAAGACAACTGGGGCCTGTGGGGTGGCGCTATCCACGCCGGCGAATACATCTTGTCCTTTTCCGGCTTACCAGAAATGGGTGACGAGGCCCTGGTTCTGGCACTAGCCGTCTTGGCTGACTTCATTACCTTGAAAGAGGCTTGGGAACTGGCTACTATCTCCAACAACCAGGTATTTGAGCCACTCTTTAATCTGGCCACTGCCTAAAACAAAGCCCTGTACCATATGGTACAGGGCTCTTTTTTATAAAAATTTTTAACTGCGCACTTTTATAGCCGAGGATATTCTTTCAATAGCTACTATAAAGGCTGATGTTCTTAGGTCTGTTTTAAGTTCTTGGGCCCTAGTCCAGATAGCTTGCCAGGCTGGGATCATTTTTTCGGCTAGTTCTTTGTCCACTTCTTTAGCTGTCCAATAATTATTAGAAATATTTTGTAGCCATTCAAAATATGAAACAGTCACGCCGCCAGCATTGGCCAGAACATCGGGAATTACTATAATATTATTTTTGTACAAAACTTCATCTGCTTCTGGGGTAGTTGGACCATTGGCAAGTTCTAAAATTATTTTAGCCTTAATACTTTCTGCATTATCACGAGTAATTTGATTTTCCAAAGCAGCTGGAATCAAGACATCTATATCTAGAGCAAAAAACTTATCTGATTTTATTTTCTTAGCGCCCGGAAAAGTTGTAATACTCTTCTTAGTTTTTTTATGCTCTATAATTTTCTTAATATTAAAGCCGCGTGGATTATAAATCATGCCTTTGGAGTCAGCTAAAGCTACGATCTTTGCACCAGCATCATACAATAACTCAGCGGCAATACTACCAGCATTACCAAAGCCCTGAATAGCAATTTTAGTTTTCTTAATATCCAAGTCAAGCTCTTTAAGAGCTTCTAGTAAAACATAAAAACCGCCTTTGGCAGTAGCAGAGTCTCTGCCCAAGGATCCGCCAAAGTCCAGTGGCTTACCAGTCACCACTCCTAAAGTTTGTTTACCTTCGAGTTTGGAATATTCATCAGCCATCCAAGCCATGATTTGTGGATTAGTATAGACATCAGGTGCAGGAATATCTTTTTGCGGGCCAATCACCTGGCGAAAAGCTCTGACCCAAGATCGAGAAATCTTTTCAAGTTCGTCTTGTGACAATTTTTTTGTATCAACTATTACTCCACCTTTACCGCCGCCCAAGGGTAAATCTACAACCGCTGTTTTAATAGCCATCCAAAAACTCAAAGCTTTGACTTCATCCAAATCTACTTGCGGATGAAAACGAATGCCGCCCTTGTAAGGACCACGAGCACTATTGTACTGTACGCGATAAGCTTGAAAGACTTGCTGGCTACCATCATCCATCTCAATTGGTAAAGAAGCCATGACCACTTTTTCTGGTGAACTTAATTTGGCTAGGATTTTTTTATCCAGCTTAATAAGCTTGGCAGCTTTTTCCAGCTGTCGCATGGCATTGTCGTAAGCGTTCATATAATTAGTTTTAGCTAAAATAATCTGTTTTTGGATTTCTATCTATTAATTCATGGGCCTTTTTCATTTCTTCTGGCGTGTAAATATATTCAATTTTAAATTTACCAGAAGTAATTTGTTTAGCGTTGTCGTGCACAACCTCTATTATATGTATTAAGCCCCAGTATAACCACTTACCATTTATATTTTGTACCAAAAAATTCCTAACCGGTGGAGCATGATAAACCCTAATACTCTCTTTGTTATAAAAATCAAAAATTTTTCCCGAAAAATCCTCTACTACAAAAGGCTTGTCTTTGTGTTTTTCAAAATCTAATTCTTGTGGGAAACCCTGCTCATTTGTGATCTGCAACGTATCATTTGCTATTATAAAACTACCCATATTATTATAGATTAATTATTTTTTCTTAGGAGTCCAATCAGGGCCAAGGCCTTCACTGCCCTGTAAATAACGATAAGCTTGCAAACCAGCCTTAGAGCCTTCGCCAGCAGAAATTACTGCCTGCTTATAAGTAATATCAGAAATATCACCAGCAGCAAAAACCCCTGGTACATTTGTCTGACAATCTTTGGTAATTTTTATCTCATGACGATCAGTCACTTCTATCAAGGGTTGTAGCCAATCAGTCTTGGCTACATGACCAATTTCAATAAATATACCAGCTACTTCTAGCTCACCATCTTTGCCATCTAAGGTCTGATAAGTCAGACTCTCTACTCTATCTTTACCTTTGATAGCTGTAGTATTGGCATTATAAATAATCTCAATATTTTTAGCAGCTTTGACTTGATCAACCAAAACTTGCTCACCGCGAAAAGTATCACGACGATGAATCAAATAAACTTGCTTGGCGATCCTACTCATATATTCAGCAGCATCCAAAGCTGAATTTCCACCGCCAACTACAGCTACGCTTTTGTCTTTGTAGAGTGGACCATCACAAGTAGCACAATAAGTCACACCCTTGCCAGTCAGTTCTGCTTCACCCGGTACATCTAGATTGCGTGGTGTCAGCCCAAAAGCCAAAATTACAGCCCTAGCCTCAATTTCTTTATCTATAGTCTTGACTACAAAGCCATCACCAGATTTTTGCAGATCAGTGACCTCTGAAAACAAAAATTCAGTACCAGTCTTGGCAGCTTGGGCTTGCATTTTTTGTCCTAGCTCCATACCAGCGATGGATTCAAAGCCTGGATAATTTTCTATGTCGTCAGTCAAAGCCATTTGACCACCAACATCTTTGGAAATTACCAAAGTTTTCATTGAACGACGAGTTGTATAGATAGCAGCAGTCAGTCCAGCTGGACCAGCCCCGACTATTACAATGTCATATTTTTCGTCTGCCATAAATTTTATGATAAATGCTTGTTAATTTTAGCAACTAAATCATCTTTATTTTGCATACCAACCATATCCTCCACTACTTCACCATCTTTGAAAATTTTCAAAGTAGGAATACTCATTACTTTCCATTCTTGTGCCTTTGTTTGATTTTCATCGACATTGAGCTTACCAATTTTTACTTTGTCATTGTCTTTGAGTTCTTCAAAAACATTATCAATGATTGGTCCTTGCATTTTACAAGGTCCACACCAAGGTGCCCAAAAATCTACTAAAGCCACACCTTTAAATTCTTTGATTTCTTGATCAAAATTTTGATCTGTTAATTCTAATGCCATATTTTTTTAATTAATTTTTAATTATTATTTAATTAAATATTTTTCTACAGGCGCTTGTCCGCCCCGCTCCGCGGGGCGGCATAACGCCCAATTAAATTTTAAGTTGTGTGAAATAATACAGAAATTAATTTTTCTAATTCTTCTCGTTTTACAATCTGATCTTTATCATAACAGCCGTTGACTTTATCAGCAACTAATAATCGAGTAACACTATCTAGCGATGCTCGAGCAGCCATAACTACAGACACAATCTCTTTGATATCGCGTTTATTATTATACATCTTTTCAATGGATCTGACTTGTCCTTCGATCCGATGTAATTGATTGATTATTTTTTCTGGATTACATTTTTTTGTCATATATACCCTATAGGGGTATAATACCATATATAATAATTTTGTCAAAGAAAAAACCCCTTACTTATCGCGAAAGCAAGGAGCTCGGGGTCCAGTTCTGGCTCAACTGGAACACTAAAAACTTAGAAAAAACCCCTCGATCGAGTGATCGAGGGGTCCCCATCCTTCAGAGAGCGCCGATTGCGGCTAGGGTAGGAAATGGGTAGGAGTCAAAAGTAAGGTAGGATCGCCGACTTTAGTTCGGACGCGACTTAGGATAGCCAGTTTGTCTTCTTGGCAGAATATACCCGTGTACTTTGGGTCATTTTTTTTGGAGAACCTACCGGGTTCAGTGCTGCTACTATGCAGACTTGTAAACTGAACTTGTCCTTTTGACTCCAGATTTGAAGATGTGGTGAACGAAGAGGAATGGGTTTGGGTTATGCCATAGTCGTAGGCTGAGGTTAAGGTAATGAATACATTACTCTCTCCATCTTGCTGTAAGGTCATCGACTCTTCAGCACCTCTTTCTGGTCAATCCCATTGGACTAAAAGGTCCTTTTCAGGATGTCCCCCATTCCAATTAACATACCTTAGCATATATATTAAATATTGTCAAGTAAGACAAAAACCAAACAAAAAAGGGACTAAATTAGTCCCTAAAGATTACAAGCTTTGATCACAATCAAAAAAATAACCAAAGCTCCTAGCCAGCACCAGCCAGCTATTTTATTCTTTTTAACTGCATCCACAGTAATACCTCCTTGTAGTGTGCTCTTTACTTGGCTAATATAACATAGTTAATTATTTTTGTCATATTACAATAGAAATAAATATTTATAGCTAATTTTAGTCAAACATTAAATAAATTACATAAAACAACCCGACGGGTTGTTTTAATTAACGTGGTGACCCCACCAGGAATCGAACCTAGATCTAGAACTTAGGAGGTTCTTGTTTTATCCATTAAACTATGGGGTCAAATACACTAAAAAATAGGCCTTAATTTTTTGTCTATTTTTATACTACTTTGGCTAATTTAAAATAATAATTAGCGTCGTTAAATATTATTTTAAGAAAATATTAGTCAATAAATTTTGCGTGTTTTCTAAGTAGGCCAGAACACCAAAAATAAGTAAAATAATCAAAGCAAATAATAAACTAGCTGAAATGTCTTTTTTAAGGTTTTTAATTTCTTCCATAAAAATATTTTAAATAATTACTAAATCTAATTTTAGTATAAAGTCATACAAAAGTCTATAATTATGCCCAATTTATACCCAAAAATCTTTTGACTTTTCGGGGTATTTACATTAAGATTTATCTACAATATAATAAAATTAAGCTTTAAAAATTGAAATAATTATATGTTTGCAAAAAATCAACCAACAACTAGTCAAAAAAGTATTGAAACTATTATTGGGCCATCAGTAAAAGTAGAGGGAAATTTTAAAGGTGAGGGAGACCTGGTGATTGAAGGAATTTTGGTTGGTGATCTTCAAACTAAAAATAATCTCAAGGTTGGACAAAATGCTATAATTGATGCCAACATCAAAGCCAACAACGCTTTTGTGTCTGGTAAGATTAAAGGAAATATTATAGTCAAAGGAAAAATAGAAATTACTGGCACTGCCGTAATTTTGGGGGACATCAAAGCCCAAATCATTTCTATAGAAAGTGGGGCCCTGGTACAAGGTAAATTAAATATGCCTGTAGAAAATTTTTCTATAGACCAAGAAACCACCATATCAGATGATGTTGTAGAAGAAACCAACACAGAAGAAAACGAACCAGATAATCAAGACAAAGAATAAATATTATCAAGTCATATGTATTTATATATCTATGACTCTTTCCTTAATGATAAAAAATATTCTGACCTCTTGATCAAAATAGAAAAGAGGATTACTGATTTGGGCATCAAGGGACGCATCACTCGCTTGTCGGTGCTCAAAAACATGAAAGAACTAATCACCGACGGAGTAAAGGAAGGGGTCCAAACAGTTGTCGCTATCGGCAACAATCAAACTTTTGCTAAAGTCATAAATATTGTGGCTGATCTTGATGTTACACTGGGATTGATACCAGTTGACAACACTGGTCCCATTGCTCAAACCCTAGGCATACCACCAAAAGTATTAGCTTGTGATGTTTTGGCTTCTCGAATTATAAAAAAAATAGACTTAGGAAAAATAAACAATCATTATTTTATAAACAACGCGGAAATTACTAACGGCGACATTGTCATAGAATACAATGATTATAAGGTACGACCAACCACTCTAAACAACAAGATCACTTTATACAATCTTGGAACAGACAAACTTGTGGCTGACAAATCACACCCTATAGACGGTGTACTAGAGGCAGTAATTACCCCAATAAAATCAGGTGTTTTTGGTAAAAAACCTGTTGCTGGCACAGTCTTGCCTTTTACTAAAATAAAAATTGGTTCCACTGCCGAAGATCAAGTATCGATTATTACAGATGAACAAATTATTATGAAAACTCCAGCAGATATTTCTGTGGCTCCAGAAAAACTCAAAATAATTGTTGGACCAGACAGATTATTTGAATAAATATTGTGCACAATAGAAAAACCCGTCCCGCCATCGGCGGGACGGGTTTTATAATAAAATTATTTTTTATCTATAACTTCTATTTCTGGTTTTTTCTTTTTACTCAAAACAATGTATTGCTGGGCAACTGAAAATAAAGTAGTAAGTAACCAATAAAATGTCAAACCAGCTGGGAATCTAGAGCCAATAAAAATTGTAACCAATGGCATAAAGTACAACATGTTGTTTGACATAGCAGCAGCTGCACCACCTGGCTTGGCACCAGCTTGCCTTTTGGCCATCAGCATCTTTGTTTGCCAAAATTGAGCTGCACCAGCTAGTAAGGCTACTATCCAAGATTTTTGAGATAGATCAAAAAACCCAAAAGCCACCACGTCTAGAGTTCCTGGGTTGGCCACAAAACTATACAACGCCGACATACTGTCGTCTTTGGTCAAACCATCAAAAAAGACTCGGTAGATAGCAAATAAAAATGGCAACTGAACCAACATTGGTAAACAAGAAGAAAAAGGGTTGATCTTTTTTTCTTTATAAAGCGCCATAATCTCTGGCCCCATTTTTTGTTGATCACCTTTGTATTTTTCTTTAATCTTTTCAATCTCTGGTTGGATGGTCTGCATTTCCTTTTGCGACTTGATAGATTTTTTGGATAGGGGATAAAGAATCAAACGAATCACAAAAGTCAAAATAATAATAGCTACTCCTAAATCATTGCCAGGAATAACATTATAAAGCCAAATCAAAAAATTGAAGATTGGTTGATAGAAAACTGCAAAAAAGAAATTCATATTTATATTTATTTTAATTATTTAATAGGATCATGGCCACCATGATTAAAAGGATTACAGCGAAATATGCGCCAAATTCCTAAAATCAAGCCTTTATATGGCCCATGTTTTCTTATAGATTGCCAAGTATAAGTAGAGCAGGTGGGGTAAAAACGACAATATCCGTGTGGCCAATACACCTTTAACCAACTATGGTCAGGAGATAAAGTTTTTTGATAAAACAATATCAAACGCAAAAATATATCTGAAAATACATTGTTTATAAACTTGATTACAAACATTTTATTTTTTTCAAAGCAAAATCTAATTGTTTAGATATAGTATTAAAATCAAGGTCTAAAGCTTTTTTTTTGGCTATAATTAGCAAAAAATGTCCTTTTTTAATTTCTTTTAGTCTATCGTGAACAGCTTGACGCATTTGCCTTTTAAGTTTATTACGCACGACTGCTCGTTTATCTACCTTGGTAGAAACAACAAAACCTATTTTTAAATCTTGATTAGGCTGTTTTTGATATTTGATCGTAAATTCAGGTAAAAAAAAGGTCTGACCTATTTTGGCTAACCTTTTAATATCTTTATCTTTATGTAAACGAAATTCTTTAGGCAACATAATGCCTATTTTTAAAGGTTAAACTGCTACTTTAGTTCTTTTTTTAGCGCGACGTCGTTTGATAACGTTGCGGCCACCAGGACTAGACATTCTAGCCCTAAAACCGTGAGTTTTAGCCCTTTTTCTGGTTTTTGGTTGATATGTTCTTTTTGGCATCTTTTTCTGATTTATAGATAATAATGACCTGCTTAGGATAACACAAATATTGTCTTTTAGCAAGGGTATATAAGTTATCCTAAATATAAACAATTTATACACAAAATATTAACTTTCTAGCTATTTTAGTTTATAATGTTTTGTGTTATTATAGAGATGAAATCAAATAAAAACCTAATAAAAATGGATAATTTGGATAAAATTTGGCAAAACATACTAGGGGAGCTTGAGCTCCTTATTAGTAAGGCAAATTTCACTACATGGTTTAAAAATACTTTTATTGTAGCAATTAGTGACCAAGAAATTATAATAGGCGTGCCTAGTGCTTTTGCTAAAGTTTGGTTAGAAAGAAAGTACCATGACAATATTGTAAAAGCCCTAGAAAGCACTTTATCAAAAAACAATCTACAAGTTATCTACAGGGTTGAAACAAAGTCAAATTTAGCTAATACTAGCCAAAAAATACCGAAAAACCAAAACCAACAAACAAGCCATGTGAATAACTTAAACACCGAAAAAACACCGAAAATACTCAATCGTTTTGGCTTAAATTCTCAATATACTTTTGATAGTTTTGTGGTTGGTCCAGGTAATGAGCTAGCTCAAGCAGCTGCTCAAGCAGCTGCTCAAAAACCAGGAGCTATTTATAACCCGCTCTTTATTTATGGTGGTGTTGGTCTTGGTAAAACCCACCTTGTTCAAGCAGTGGGTAACTATATTTTAGCCAAAGATCCTAGTAAAAAAATACTCTATATAAATAGTGAAAAATTTACTAATGACTTTATTTTTGCTATAAAAGGAGGAAAAACAGATCAATTTAAAGAAAAATATCGTAATGTTGATGTTTTATTAATTGATGATATTCAGTTTATTGCCGGAAAAGAGCAGACTCAAGAAGAATTTTTTCACACCTTCAATGCCTTACATCAAAACGATAAACAAATAGTGCTTTCTTCTGATCGCCCACCAAAATCAATTAAGGCTATAGAAGACAGACTAACCTCTCGTTTTCAGTGGGGCATGATTGCTGATATTTCTGCTCCTGATTTTGAAACACGTTTAGCTATTTTAGAAATTAAGTGTCAAGAAAAAAAATATAAATTAAATAAAGAGATACTTGATTATATTGCTAATAATATTCAAGATAATATCCGTGAACTCGAGGGTGCTTTAAACAGAATTATGGCCTTTCATGAACTAAATAACACTCAACCCACTATTGAAAGTGTAAAATCAATTTTAAGTGGCTTATCTACTAATATTAAAAAGGCTGGGTTAACTAGTAAAAAATTAATTCAAGTTGTAACTGAGTTTTTTGATATTTCTTTAGATGATTTGCTGGGTGCTAGCCGCAAAAGAGAGTTGGTAATACCACGTCAAATAACTATGTATCTTATGAGAGAGGAGCTTAAAGCTAGTTTTCCAAATATTGGTCAAGATATTGGTGGTCGTGATCACACCACTGCTATGCATGCTTGTATTAAAATTACAAAACTACTTGAAAGTGATAGTAAAATTAAAAACGACCTTTTGGTTTTACAACAAAAAATCTATGAATAATATGTGAATAAATTTTAGATAAATCTGTTTATAAAAAACTAGTTTATTCACACAAAAATTAATTATAAAAAATATTTTTTCAAGGTTGTGGCTAACCGAGATAATTACACACAAGTTTATAAAACATTATTAACAAAAAAATTCTAGAAAAAACAAATATTTGCTAGAAAAATTTCCAAAAATTAAAAATTTATCAACATATCAACAGGGCTTATTACTACTACTGTTTATATATAAATAAGAAACTAATAATAATATTATGAAGATAGTTTGCACACAAGAAAACTTAAATCAAGGCTTAGGATTGGTTTCTCATATAGCTTCTAAAAATACAAACCTACCAATTTTAAACAATGTTTTACTAAAAGCTGATAAACAAGGCTTAACTCTTGTTACTACTGATTTAGAGATTGGTATTAAAGTATTTGTGCGCGGAAAAATAGAAGAGGATGGAGAATTTACAGTAGACGCTAAATTGTTTAATAGTTTTATTAGTTTATTACCAAAAGAAAATATTGAAATAAATTTAGAAGAGTCTGAACTACAAATTAAAACTAAAAAACAAGAAACCAGCATCAAAGGTATTGAGGCAGAAGACTTTCCACTTATTCCAGAAATTGAAAGACAAAACAAAGTAAATATTTCAGCTATTGATCTTAAAAAGGCTTTAAATCAGGTTTTGTTAGCTGCCTCACTTGATACTTCACGGGTAGAAATTAATGCTGTGAACTTTAACTTTAAAAATAATAATTTAATACTAGCAGCAACTGATAGTTATCGTTTGGCTGAGCGTAAAATTAAAATAGAAAACGGCGAAGAAAGAGACCTTATAATTCCTCTTAAAACAGTTCAAGAATTATCTAGAATATTAAATGAAAATAATAGCGATAAACTTGATATTTATTTTAATGAAAATCAGATAATGTTTGTTTTTGAAAATGTAGAATTAATATCTCGAGTGATAGATAGTAAATATCCAGATTATCAACAAATCATTCCTCAAGAATTTGTAACAACAGGTGTTTGTGATAAAAAAGAACTTGTACCTGCTATAAAATCAGTAGCTTTATTTTGTAAGCAAGGTATCAACGATATTAGACTTAGTGTAGATAATAAAAACCAAGAACTTGTTATTACCACAGCCTCTTCTGGTACTGGAAACAGTGTGGCAAAAGTCCCAGCCAAGATAACCGGCCAAGATAATGATATTGTTTTTAATTATAGATATTTACTCGATGGTCTAAATAATATGGATGATAGTGAGGTTGTTATAAAAATTAATAATAATTCTTCACCTGGACTTATTCAACCTATTAAAAATCAAGATTATATATATTTAGTAATGCCTATTAGGCAATAAATAATATTTTGCTAAAATTTTGGCAATTTGCTATAATATCCACACCTTAACATTATATTAAATTAAGGACCGAAAAACACCTCTTGCGCGATAAGGTGTTTTTCTTTTATATTATTCTATTTTTATGACATCTACCGGACAGAGGTCTTCAGCGTTTTTAGCGTTTTGTAATTCATCATCATTTACATCTGTTTTTTTGAGATCTACTTTATTTTCATCGCCGCCGTCTCGTTGAAATATTTCTGGGGCAATGTTACTACATAGTTCACAACCAATACACTCTTCTTTGTTTAGACTTATTTTGTGTGGCATAGTTTTTTATTTTTAATTAAAGATTTTTCTAGGCTTAATAATATAAAACTTGTCGTTTTTACGAACAGTTTTATCTAGTTTTATAGTGATTAATTGATTTTTATTTGCTTTATTAATTTTTTTCCCATCTTCAGAACAAATAGATTTGATTTTTTCTATTACCACTCCGGTGGTTGATCCAGAGATAGAAAATTTGTCGTTGATTTTTATATTTTGGGCCTGAAGTTGAATTTCAGCTGTCTTAGCCTTTGGAAAATAGTGCGTCACCACCCCAGCAAAAAACTTTTCTTCTGTGCTTTGAGAATTACTAGAGGCTGACCATTCATGTAAAGGCTTACCAAGATAATATCCATCACTCATACCCCGATTAAAAACTGTGCCTAATTCTTTTTCCCAAAGATTAGCTTGTTTTAAATTATAGGCATTATTTTTTATGCTGTCTAGAGCTTGACGATAAGTTTTTATGACTATGGCTACATACTCAGGGGAGCGTCCTCGGCCCTCTATTTTTAGACTACCAATACCAGTATCCAAAAATTGAGGTAAAAAACCAATAGTACAAATATCTTTAGGGCTCATAATATATTGATTGTCTATTACTAAAGATTTTCCAGTTTCAACATCAGTAGCCTTATATTTACGGCGACACATTTGACGACAAGCACCCCTATTGGCCGACATGTTTTCAGTAAATAAGCTCATACTACAGCGACCAGATATTCCAATACACAGAGCACCATGAGCAAAGGCCTCTATTTTTATAAGCTTGCCAGCAGGGCCGGTAATTTTTTGTTTTTTGATTTGCTCTGTAATATTTTTGATACGCGGTAGAGTAAGCTCACGAGCCAAAACTATTTGATCAGCAAATTGGGAATAAAATTTTACTGCTTCAATATTTGAAACAGAAAGTTGTGTAGAAATATGTACTGACATATTTATACTATGGGCATAAATCATAGCTGCAGCGTCAGAAACTATTACAGCATTGATTTTGTTTTGTTTGGCTGCATCGATAGTCTTTTTTACCAAGGCTAATTCTTCATCATATAAAACAGTGTTGACTGTAAGATAAGTTTTGATTTTATTTTTACGACAAAGTTTTGAAATTTCTGCCAAATCTTCCAAAGAAAAATTAATAGCTGACTTGGAGCGCATATTTATTTTACCAACACCAAAATACACAGCGTCAGCGCCACTGTCTATAGCGGCGCGCAAAGATTCAAAGCTTCCAGCTGGAGCTAACAGTTCTACTTGTTTCATAAAAGTTTTATTTAAACACGCGCCCGCGGGCGCGCGCCTTAATACACACATTAAACTATAAAAAATTAATTTTAGCAAGAAAAAACCACCTACTTTTTAGGTGGTTTTTGGTTTTTAACAAGATTGAGAAACTTGCCGCTACTAGGAATATCTAGTAGTGCGGTGATCTCTGGTTTAGGTGATTGGATCCAGATTTTTGTGCCATAAGTCCGGACTCGATCGGTGTGAGCTACTAAAAAAGCAAGAACCTCAGGTGTGAGTGATTTGACTTCACTAAGATCTATGTAGATATTATTGATATTGCCCGCATCTAGACAGGCCTCAATATATCTAGATAACTCAGGTAATTCTTTGTTGCTTATTTCACCACACAAACAAAGAGTAGTTGCCGAGCTACCGCTCCTTACTGAAAAGACGCCATTTTTCATATTTTCTCCTTAAGAGTTGTTGAGAACAAAAGATAAGTTATCCTAAAATATCTGACTTGATTTGTCAATACAAACTCTGCTAAGATAATCTATATGGTTGCCTATCTAAAAGGTAAAATTATAAAGATAAATCCTCGCTCAGTTATTTTATTAACTGGTGATATTGGCTATGAGATTTTTTTGTCAGCCAATCAAGTACAAAAAATGTCTCTGGAGATGAACCAAAAATTTTTTATTCATAGTCACATCAAGGAAGATGTTTTTGATCTTTATGGTTTTGTAGAATATCAAGAATTGGATTTTTTCAAAAAACTTATTTCTGTTTCAGGGGTGGGCCCAAAGTCAGCCCTTAATGTTTTGGGGCTAGCTTCAGTTGATGATTTAAAAAAAGCCATTTCATCAGAAGACCCATCTGTCTTACAACAAGTTTCTGGTATTGGCAAAAAGACTGCAGAGAGGTTAGTGGTAGAGCTTAAAGAAAAATTTATCAACGAAATTTCCGAGGGTCAGATAGTAGATAATGGCAACCAACAGGTTTTGCAAGCTTTGGTATCTTTGGGCTACAAAGAAATAGAGGTCCGAGATATAGTAAACAAACTTACAGATCAATCAGCTGACTTGGGAGTCAAAATAAAAGAAGCCCTTAAAATGATAAATCAATAATTATGGAATTAATAACTAGTCAAAAAAGTTTTGATGATTTTTTAAAAACCAGATTTGTATCTGGTGCTTTTTTACAATCTGGTTTTTGGCAAGATTTTCTTAAATTACAAAATAAAAATTTTTGGCAGCTGGCAGTAATTGATAATAATCAGACAATAGCCGCTTGTTTGCTTTATGAAAAAAAACTTCCCCTTGCTAAGAGTTATTTATATGCGCCAAAAGGACCAATTTTTAGATCAGATTTAACTGACCAACAAAAACAAGAAGCCCTATCTTTAATTTTATCTAAAGTTAGAGATGTGACTGTTAAGACCAAAAAATATGAAGAAATATTTTTTAAACTAGAGACTAATTCTAAAAATAAAATTTTAACAGAGTTAATAAAAACACCAGACATTCAACCACGCGATACTTGGGTGCTTGATATTGATAAAGACCACAAAACATTACTTGGTGATATGCATGCCAAGACTAGATATAACATTTCTTTAGCAAAGCGTAAGGGTGTAAAAATAAAATTCTCTAAAAACCCAGACGACATAAAATATTTTTTAGAATTAATTTCTAAAACTGCCAAGAAAAATCAGATTATAGTTCATAGTAATAATTATTATAAATTATTATGGCAGAGCATTTTAAAAAACAAAACAGGACAGCTTTGTTTAGCAGAAGTTGATAATAAAATTGTAGCTGCCAATATTGTGATTTATTTTGGTCAAGCTGCTGTCTATGTACACGGTGCTTCTGATTATAGTTATAGAAAATTTATGGCCCCACACTTATTACAATGGGAAACTATCAAAAATGCCATGGAGCGTGGTTATAAAATTTATGATTGGTGGGGAGTGGCTCCTGAAGATAATTCAAAACCAGCCTGGGATGGTTTTAGTAGGTTTAAAAAATCTTTTGGTGGTCGCGGCATCCAAAGCACTGGATCTTATGATTTTGTTTTTGATAAGACTAGTTATAAATTATATAAACTAGCTAGTAAATTAAAAAAAATATTATAAAAATATGATAAAAAAAGTTGTTATTTCAGCGGCTGGTCGTGGTACACGCATGCTTGATCTTGCCAAAGACAAGCCCAAACACTTGATAGAAATAAATAATAAACCATTTCTTTATTATTCTTTAAACAATCTTAAGCAAGCTGGTTTTGAAGAGTTTGTTATGGTAGTTGGCTACAAAAAAGAATTTATGGACAAATTCTTAGAAGAATATAAACAAGAATTTAATATAAAAATAGTAAACCAGTTTGAAATTTTGGGTGAAGATAAATATGGCACAGCCTGCCCACTAAAAGCTGCTAAGGATTTATTAATTGATCAAAGTTTTTTGTCGGTCAATGGCGACAATCTTTATGATATAAAAGATTTGCAAAGATTTAATATAAATGATAATTATACCTATGTAGCTGGCCTACCCCATGAGCAGCCTCAAAATTACGGGGTTTTACAAGTTGATGATAATAATTTTCTCAAACAGATTATCGAAAAACCCACAGAGCATGTAGGTAATCTAATCAACACTGGTTTGTACAAATTTACCCCTGAGGTTTTTGATTATTTAGATAAAATAAGTTTGTCTATCAGGGGAGAATATGAATTAACAGATGTGGTCAGCTTATTAGCAGAGCAAAAAAAAGTAAAAGTCATAGACTTGCAGGGTTGGTGGATGGATTTTGGTAAGCCCGACGATGTAAAAAAAGTTGAAGAATATTTAGATGCTAAAAAAAATAATTAAAAAATTAATACCCAAGTTTTTATTGTCTGTTTATCATTGGTTGTTGGCCAGGATTGCTGTAATTTATTATCGTCACCCTAGTGACGAGCTTATTGTGATTGGTGTAACTGGTACTAATGGCAAAACCACTACTGTAAATTTTATTTCTCAGATTTTAGAATGTCTTGGACAAAGAACGGGTTTGGCCTCAACAGTAAATTTTAAAGTAGCAGATAAACAATGGTTAAATAATAAAAAAATGACCATGCTTGGTCGCTTTCAAACTCAAAAACTACTCAGACAGATGGTTGATAAAAATTGTCGCTATGCAATTATTGAAACCTCTTCTCAGGGTATAGATCAATATCGTCACTCTGGTATAAACTATGATATCACTGTGTTTACAAACTTGACTCCAGAGCATATTGAGGCTCATGGTAGCTTTAAAAATTATCGTGCTGCCAAAGAAAAATTATTTTATCATCTTAGTAAGAGCAAAAAGAAAAAAATAGATAATAATATTATAGATAAAATAATAATTTCTAATTCTGATGATGATGAGACAGATAGGTTGAAAAAAATTGCAGTCGATCAATTTATTACTTATGGATTTGATAATCCAAGTGATTATCAGGGTAAACATATTTTACTTGATGATGGTTTGGCTGCTTTAGAGGTTGAAAGCCACATTATAAAAACAAACATTTTAGGGAAATTTAATAATTATAATTTATTAGCTGGCCTAACAGTAGCTCGTGCTTTAGAGTTTGATATTGAAGAAATTATCAATTGTCATATTAGTGGAGTACCAGGCAGGCAAGAATTTATAAATGGCCAGCAAAAATTTAAAATTTTGGTTGATTATGCACCAGAACCCCAAAGCTTGAAACATTTATATAAAGCCATAGAATTATTACCAAAACAAAGATTGATTCATGTGATTGGCTCTTGCGGTGGTGGCAGGGATATTGCTCGTCAGCCGATTTTAGGGGAGTTAGCTGGCCAAAAGTCCAATATAGTGATTGTTACCAATGAAGATCCATACAACGATGATCCTCAAAAAATTATAGATAATGTAGCTTTTGGGGCAATAAAAGCAGGTAAAGAACTAGATAAAAATCTGTTTAAAATATTAGATAGACGAGAAGCTATTAAAAAAGCTTTGATTTTAGCCCAAGACGATGATTTAGTTTTAATTACTGGAAAAGGAGCAGAACAGTTTATTTGTGGGGCAAATGGTAAGAAAATCAAGCATGATGATAGACAAGTAGTCCGCGAAATTCTAAAAACACTAAAAAAGTAAGAAAAAGTAGTTGCTTGCGCCGTAAATCCCGCCAGAGGCGGGATTTACGGTGTGGATAACTTGTAGGCAAATAAGCTAAAATGTGTATATTTTTGGCTTAAATCAGTCAATTTTGTCTATAAATTTGACTTTTTTTAAAAAATGTATATCAAAATTTTTGACTAAGATTGGCAAAAATTTATAGAAACCTTGGTGTTTTTTTGCATTTTATGCTATAATCCTTGACAAGTACTAATTTTTTTGGTAGCATTGAGCTATGCAATTTTTGCAAAATAGCCTATTTTAATCTATAAAATCAAGTAAAAAACAACCCAATTTTTTGGTGGGTTTATTTTTTGTGCTAAAAAAAGTTAGTGTATAGTGTCCCGCAGCACTCGGGTCTAATTAATAAAATAATTAGCCTAGTTTATATGCCCCAAGTAAAAACTCGCACATCTCGTAAATTTTTTACCACTTTACGAGAAAGCATTCCTTTGACAGACCTAATCGAAGTCCAAAAAAAATCATATGATTGGTTTTTTGAAGACGGACTAAAAGAATTATTTGATGAAGTTTCACCAATCAAAGATTTTATTGGTCGTGATTTAGAATTATATTTTCTAGATTACTATTTAGACGAACCAAAGTTTGACGAAGTAACAGCCAAGAGTAAAAATGTTACTTTTGAAGCGCCCTTGAGAGCCAAAGTTCGTTTACTTAACAAAAGAACCAACGAGGTCAAAGAACAAGAAATTTATCTTGGTGATTTTCCTTTAATGACTGATAGAGGAACTTTTATCATTAATGGAGTAGAAAGGGTGATAGTATCCCAGCTTATTCGTAGTGCTGGTGTATTTTTTACCTCTTCACTTCTTCGTGGTCGTAAATATTATGGTGCTAAACTTATTCCAAATAGGGGTGCCTGGCTAGAGATAGAAACTGATGTCAATAATATTATTTATGTCAAAATTGATCGCAAAAGAAAATTACCAATCACTGCTTTGTTTCGAGCTTTTGGTTATGTGACTGATGAAGAAATTATTGAACTATTTAAAGAAGTAGATAATCATCCAGAAGTTAGCTTTATAAAAGCAACCTTAGAAAAAGACACCTCACATGATGAAGCTGAAGGACTTAAAGAAGTTTATCGTCGTATTCGTCCAGGTGATTTAGCAACCACTGACAATGCTCGGAGTTTGATCCACTCTATGTTTTTTGATTTTGATCGTTATGATTTTGGTAAAGTAGGTCGCTATAAAATAAATTCTCGTTTTAGTTTGGATATTCCCAACAATAAAGAAACTCGCGTCTTACGTCGCGAAGATTTAATATTAGTAATTTCAGAAATCATTCGTCTAAATCTTTCTCAAGACGAAGCTGATGATATTGATCACTTAGGTAATCGTCGTGTTCGTGCTATAGGTGAACTTATCCAAAATAGATTTAGGATTGGTTTGGCTCGTATGGAACGTATTATCAAAGACAGAATGAGTACTTTGGATATCAATGCTATTACTCCAAATCAATTGATCAATGCTCGCCCGGTAATTGGTGTAGTCAAAGAGTTTTTTATGAGCTCTCAACTTTCTCAATTTATGGACCAAGTAAATCCTTTGGCTGAGTTAGAGCACAAACGTAGATTATCAGCCATGGGACCAGGTGGTCTGTCTCGAGAAAGAGCTGGCTTTGAAGTCCGTGATGTACATAGGACTCATTATGGACGTATTTGTCCAATTGCTACTCCTGAGGGGCCAAATATTGGTTTGGTTGGTCATTTGTCGTCCTATGCTAGAGTAAATGATTTTGGATTTTTAGAAACACCTTTTAGAAAAGTTTTACACGATGTAGACAATGATCCAAAGATCACTACTGAAAAAATAGCTCGTGAAGATATCAAAAATATTATCAAAGCTGGTGAAACTATTACAGCTACCAAGGCTAAAGAGCTTGCCAAACATAAAGACTTGGAAACTATTCCTATCAAACCAGTTGTTACCAATGAGATTGTTTATCTTGATGCTTTTGAAGAAGAAAAATACAACACTACTGCAGCCACCACCCCAATTGATGACAATGGTTATTTTATAAAAGACCACACAGAAATTCGTATCAAAGGTAATCCAACTTTTGATAGTGTAGAAAAAATTGACTTGATGGATGTAGCTCCAAACCAAATTATTTCTATTGCTACTTCTTTGATTCCATTTTTGGAACACGATGATGCTGTCCGAGCGTTGATGGGAACAAACATGCAACGACAAGCAGTTTCTGTTATCCGTCCTCAAGCACCTATTGTGGGGACAGGTGTTGAATCAAAAGCAGCTATGGATTCTGGTCAGGTGATAGTAGTAAAAGAAGATGGGGAAATAACAGCTGTAGACTCTGTGCGCATTGAGGTAACAAATAAAGATGGCGTAGTTTCAGTTTATAATTTAAACAAATTTGCCCGCTCCAATACTTCAACAAGTATGAATCAACACCCAATTGTTTCTAAGGGTGATAAAGTCAAAAAAGGTCAGGTAATTGCTGACGGAGCAGCGACCGATCAAGGTGAGCTCGCTTTAGGACAAAATATGTTGGTAGCTTATATGACTTGGGATGGAGGAAATTATGAAGATGCTATTTTGATTTCAGAACGAGTTGTTAAAAATGATAATTATACTTCAATTAGTATTGAAGATTATTCAATAGATATTCGTGATACAAAGTTGGGAGTAGAAATGATTACTCGTGATATTCCAAATGTCTCTGAGGAAAAATTAAAAGATTTAGACAGAGAAGGTGTTATCAGAATTGGAGCTAATGTTTCTTCTGGTGATATTTTGGTTGGTAAAATTACCCCAAAAGGTGAGACAGAACTATCAGCTGAAGAAAAATTATTACGAGCCATTTTTGGTGAAAAGGCTAAAGATGTTCGTGATACTTCTCTTTATCTAAAACACGGTGAACGCGGTAAAGTCATTGATGTTAAAATATTTTCACGTGAAAAGGGTGATAAATTACCAGCTGGTGTGATCAAAGCTATTCAAGTCACTATTGCTCAATTACGTCGCATTCAAGTAGGTGATAAGATGGCAGGTCGTCATGGTAATAAAGGTGTAATTTCTCGTGTAGTACCAGAAGCTAATATGCCGTTTTTAGAAGATGGTACTCCAGTCGACATTATTTTAAATCCACTTGGTGTTATTTCTCGTATGAACCTAGGTCAATTATTAGAAACTCATCTTGGCTTAGCAGCTCGTACCTTGGATTATAAGGTTGCTTCACCAGCTTTAAATGGAGTATCTGAGAATACCATTAGAGAAGAATTAGAAAAAGCTGGTTGGCCAGCTGATGGCAAGGTCCAACTTTATGATGGGCACACTGGTGATCCTTTTGACGCCCGAACAACTGTAGGTGTGGCCTATATGCTAAAACTAAATCATCTAGTAGAAGATAAAATTCATCAGCGATCAATTGGACCATACTCACTAGTTACTCAGCAGCCACTTGGTGGTAAAGCTCAATTTGGTGGTCAGAGATTTGGAGAAATGGAAGTCTGGGCTTTAGAGGCTTATGGTGCTTCCAACACTTTACAAGAAATGTTGACTATCAAATCAGATGATGTGCCAGGTAGATCTAAGGCTTATGAATCTATTATCAAGGGTGAATCTATCAAACGTTTAAATATACCAGAGTCATTCAATGTTTTAGTCAGAGAACTAAAAGGTCTCGGACTTGATGTTGAATTGATTGGAAAACGCGAGCGCAAGGTCGACAGCGTTGACCAAGAAACCGAAGATATACTTCATAAAGAGGCGCCAGTAATCACGGCTACAGACTCTCTAGAAGAAGTTAGTGAGGATAAAAAATAATTTATAATAATAATTTTTTAAACATATGCCTACTCCATCATCAACCAAAACAACTTTTATGGCCAATGAGAAGAGCACAGTTTTAGAATTTGATGCTATCAAATTAAAGCTTGCTTCTCCAGAAGATATTAATGAATGGTCCTTTGGTGAAATTTTAAAACCAGAGACTATTAATTATCGTACTCAAAAGCCAGAAAAAGATGGTCTATTTTGTGAAAAAATATTTGGACCAACTAAAGATTGGGAATGTTATTGTGGTAAATATAAACGCATTCGCTACAAAGGCATTACTTGTGATAAGTGTGGAGTCGAAGTTACTCGTGCTATAGTTCGTCGTGAACGAATGGGTCACATTAGTTTAGCAACCGCTGTGTCTCATATTTGGTTTTTACGCGGTATTCCTTCCAAGATTGGTCTTGTTTTAGATCTTAGTATTCAATCTTTAGAAAAAGTAATTTATTTTGCCTCTTTTATAGTTACTGCAGTAGACGATGATGCTCGTAAAGAAACTATTGATCAGATAAAATCTGAATTAAAAAGCAAACGTAAGCAAATAGACAACGAGTTTAATCAAAGAGTCCAAGAAACCAACAATCAGAAAACCAAATTGATAGCTGAAGGCGGCAATAAAGAAAAAATCAACAAACAGATTGAACATGATTTGATGAACTTGAATGTTGCTAAAGTTGATAAAATCAAAAGCCTAGAAGAAGCAGCTGATACAGCTCTCAAAGAATTACGTGATTTACATGAACTACAAATAATTTCTGAAACAAAATATCAAGAACTAGCCTTACGTTATGGTCATGTTTTTGAAGCTGGAATTGGTGCTGAAGCAATCCGGGAATTATTAAAGACTATTGATTTAAAGAGTCTTTATCAATCTTTGGAAGCTGAGATTAAGCAAGTTATTGCCTCAAAGAAAAAGAAACTTATTAGACGCTCTCGTTTGGTAAAGAGTTTATTAAATAATAAAATCAAACCAGAGTGGATGATTTTAAATACTATTCCGGTCATTCCTCCAGATTTGCGACCAATGGTCCAACTTGATGGTGGTCGTTTTGCTTCTTCTGATCTAAATGATTTATACAGAAGAGTTATCAATAGAAATAATCGTCTCAAGAGATTAAAAGATTTAAATGCCCCAGAAGTTATTCAAAGAAATGAAAAACGCATGTTACAAGAAGCAGTTGATGCTTTGATTGATAATAATGCTCGTCATGGTAAAACCGTAACTGCTTCTACTGGCCAAAAACGCACGTTGAAAAGTATCGCTGATATGTTAAAAGGTAAACAAGGTCGTTTTCGTCAAAACCTACTTGGTAAGCGAGTTGATTATTCTGGTCGTTCAGTGATTGTGATTGGTCCTCGTCTCAAGATTCATCAATGTGGTCTACCAAAGACTATGGCTCTTGAGCTTTTTAGACCTTTTGTTATTTCTCAACTTATTAGACAAGAACTAGTTCATAATGTTCGATCTGCTAATCGTTATATTGAAGCAAGTCATGCAGAAGTGTGGGCTATTTTGGAGGATATTATTAAAGGAGCTTATGTTTTACTCAACCGTGCCCCTACTTTACATCGTTTGGGTATCCAAGCATTTCAACCAGTCTTGATAGAAGGTAAAGCTATCCAACTCCATCCTCTTGTTTGTTCTGCTTTTAATGCTGACTTTGATGGTGATCAAATGGCTGTTCATGTACCATTGACCAAAGAAGCCAAAGATGAGGCAGCTAATATTATGTTGTCATCTAAAAACCTATTAAAACCAGCCACTGGTGATCCGGTAGCCGTTCCAAACCAAGATATAGTTTGGGGTAGTTATTATCTGACCTATGTTGATCCTGATGCCAAAGCTGGTAAAGCCTTTACCAATGAAGACGAAGCTGAAAAAGCTTTTACATTAGGCGTTATTGGTTTACAAGATTTGGTTAGAGTTAGAATTTCAAAATCAAAAAATAAATTAATAGAAACCTCTATTGGTCGTATTTTGTTCAACAAAATTTTGCCAACTAAGATGGACTTTGTAAATAAAACTTTAGACAAACGAGAATTAAAAAATATTGTAGCTGAAACCTTTAGAACCTTTTCTTATGATGACACTGTAGAGTTATTAGATAATATAAAAGACACTGCCTTTAAATTTATTACTAGCTCTGGTTTGTCTTGGGGTATGGATGATATTCCAAAATTAAAAGTCAAAGCAGATTTGATCCAAGGTGGTGAAGAAAGAGTTGAGGAGATTAAAAAACAATATAACGATGGACTTCTTACCAATCGAGAAAGATATATCAAAGTACTTGAGGTTTGGACTGATATTAAAAATCGTATCAAAGAACAATCTCAAGCCATCTTTGATCACAAAAGCTCCATTGCTAGTATTATTGATTCCGGTGCTCGTGGTACTTGGGAGCAAATGATTCAGATTATGGGCATCAAGGGATTGGTGATCAACCCAGCTGGTGAAGTTATTGAATTACCAGTTAAAGCCAATTTTCAAGAAGGTTTGGATGTATTGGAGTATTTTATTTCTACCCATGGTACTCGTAAAGGTTTGTCTGATACTGCCTTACGTACAGCTAACGCAGGATATTTGACTCGTCGTTTGGTCGATGTTTCTCAAGATGCCGTTATTTTAGAAAAAGACTGTAAAGATAAAGAAGGCCTAATAATTACTAGAGAAGAATGTCGTGAACCAATCGAGCCATTATTTGAAAGATCTATTGGGCGTGTCTTATTAGAGGACATTAAAGATAAATCTGGTAAAAAAGTTGTAATCAAAAAAAATACTTTAATTACTAAAGAATTATCTGAAGAAATTGTCAAAGCTGATCCAGACTATATAAAAATTAGATCAGTATTGACCTGTAAAGCCAAGCGCGGTATTTGTCAAAAATGTTATGGCTTTGACTTGGGTTATAATAAATTAGTAGAACTTGGGGTAGCAGTTGGTATTGTAGCTGCTCAGAGTATTGGTGAGCCAGGTACTCAACTTACTATGAGAACCTTTCATACTGGTGGTGTAGCGGCTGGTGACATTACCCAGGGTTTACCTCGTGTAGAAGAATTATTTGAGGCTAGAATTCCAAAAAAGAAAGCAGTTCTAGCACCGGTAACTGGTGTTTTAGAAATAAACAACGATAATCAATTGGTTAGTAAAGATCAACGTCTTCTCAAGATACATCCTCAGAATACTCGTATAGCTGAATATGATTTAAATAAAAATACTAATCTTAAAGTTAAAGACGGGCAAGAAGTTGTAAAAGATGAGATTATCTTTATAGATAAAAAGAAAGAAATTAGATCTGAGCTTGCCGGTGTTGTTAAGCTAACAGATAAAAAATTAAAAATATCTGGGAACAAAAATGAAGCCATAGAGGTTGTTGTTCCAGCTGGCTATACTTTGCACGTCAAGGACAAAGAATTGGTTAATGAAGGGCAAACCCTGACTGAGGGTAGTGTTGATTTACATGAGCTCTATGAATTAAGCGGAAAACTTGATGTTCAAAAATATATTATTTCAGAAATTAAACACATCTATTCTTCTCAAGGTCAAAACCTAAATGACAAACACGTTGAATTAGTTGTTAGACAAATGTTTTCTCGTTTACTCATCAATGATGTTGGAGATACAGAATTATTACCAGGTGAAGTTATTACCAACACTCAATTTATAGATGCCAATGAAAAATCAAAAGGCGAGACAGCTACTGGCGATATTTTATTATTAGGCATTACAAAAGCTGCCCTGACTTCAGATTCATTTTTATCAGCAGCTTCTTTTCAAGAAACTGCTCGTGTCCTGATTGATGCAGCTATTACTGGTCGAATTGATCATTTACGGGGTCTAAAAGAAAATGTTATAATCGGACGAAAGATTCCAGCTGGTACTGGTTTTGAAAGTAAATAATAATCTTTAAAAATCCCCCATTTTTGGGGGATTTTTATGTTTATTTTTATTGCAAAATGTGATAAAATATAAAGGATTTATTTTTTAACTATGGCAAAAAGACGTAAAAAGCGACAGTATACCCGTCAAAATGAAGAAGTGTATACTGCTCGTGAATTAAACCCAGATACTAAACGAGGGATTGTTATTGTGGCTATTTTTGTAGTTGCTTTTTTGAGTATTTTATCTATTTTTGATTTAGCTGGTGCTTTTGGTAGAGGTCTTAATTTTGGTCTATCATATTTATTTGGTTGGGCTGATTGGTTATTTATTTTAATTTTACTTTATTTGGGGTGGTTTTTATTACGTAGTGGTCGTTTTAATATGCACTGGATTACTTATTTAGGCTTATCTTTATTGATGTTATCAAGCAGTGGATTGTTTAATTTTTTTGTTAATGAGTTTTCTTTTTCAGAAATTACCAAAGCAGGTTCTGGTGGAGGTGCTCTTGGTTATGGAGTGGGATCTGGTTTAGAAACTGCTTTGGGTTTTTGGGGTGGTCTAGTAGTATTAATTGCTATGTTATTGGTGGGAATATTTTTGTCATTTAATACTTCTTTCAAAGATATGACAGAACGAGCCAAAGCGCTCGGTATTTTGAAAGAAAAACTTTTACCGGTTGATGATGAAGAAGATGAAGAGGAAGAAGAATTAGATGAAGAGGAAGAATTTGTAATTGAAGATGAAGAGGAAGAAGAGCCTGACGATAATAACAACGAAGAAGAAGACGAAGAAAATGAAGAATCAGCTGACGATGACGAAGAGGATCAAGAAACAGTCAAAAAACCACGCAAAAAAATAATAGTACCAATTGACATTTTATCTTGTTCCAACACCAAACCAGATTCTGGTGATGTTAATTCTAATCTTAATAAAATCAAAAAAACTTTTGACAATTTTGGTATTGAAGTGACCATGGGTGATGTTAATGTTGGTCCAACCGTTACTCAATATACTCTTAGACCCGCTGAAGGCGTACGTCTTTCTCAAATGCTGACTTTACAAAATGATTTAGCTCTAGCTTTAGCTGCTCACCCTATTAGAATGGAAGCCCCTATTCCTGGCAAATCTTTAGTAGGTATTGAAGTTCCAAATCAAGCTGTTTCTATTGTAAAAATCAGAGACATTTTGGAGAGTAATACTTATAAAAAAAGAAAAAATAATTTACAGTTAGTTTTAGGAAAAGACGTAGCTGGCCATGCTAACATTGCTGACATGGAAGGCATGCCTCATTTATTGATAGCTGGTTCGACTGGATCTGGTAAATCAGTTTGTATTAATGACATTATTTTGAGTTTGATTTACCAAAATTCTCCCGATGAGCTCAAGTTTATTTTGATAGATCCCAAGCGAGTAGAGCTATCTTCTTTTAATGATATTCCCCATCTACTCACTCCAGTGATAAATGATACTGACAAAATTATTAATGCTTTGCGTTGGGTAGTCAAGGAAATGCACGAGCGCTACAAACTATTACAAGCTGCTGGTAAACGTAATATTTCAAGTTATAATAAAGCAGTTATAGTCAATAAATTGCCCTATATAGTAGTAATTGTGGATGAGTTTTCAGCTCTAATGTCATTGGCTGCCAAAGAAGTTGAAGCAGCGGTAGTTAGTTTGGCTCAATTAGGGCGGGCAGCTGGTATTCATTTGATTTTAGCCACACAGCGTCCTAGTGTAGATGTTATTACTGGTTTGATTAAAGCCAATATTACTTCTCGGATTGCTTTTGCTGTTGCTTCGGCCACTGACTCAAGAACTATTTTAGATTCACCTGGTGCAGAAAAATTATTAGGCAAAGGTGATATGTTGTTTACTACTGCAGAAAATTCCAAACCAAAACGTATTCAGGGTGCCTATGTATCTGACGAAGAAATAAATGCTGTAGTTGATTTTATAAAAGAACAAGCTGAACCAGAATACAATGATCAAGTTATAGAAAAAGCTACTGGTAAAGTAGCGGGTTTTGGTGGTGGTGGAGATTTTGATGATGATTTGGCTATGGAGGCCAAAGATATAGTTTTGAAAGCTGGCAAAGCCTCTGCTACTTTATTGCAAAGACGTTTGCGGGTTGGTTATGCTCGGGCTGCTAGGTTATTGGATATTTTGGAAGAAATGGGAGTAGTGGGTGAAGCAACCGGATCAAAACCACGTGAGCTCTTGATTTCTCAAGAAGATTTAGAAGAAAATTTTTCATCTGATCTTGATGAAGAAGAGATGGAAGATAATGTTGAAGAAGTTGAAGAAGATGACGAAGAAATTGAAGAAGAGGATGGTGGTGAGTATGAAGAAGATGACGAAGAGTATGAAGAGGGGGAGGAAGAAAAATAAGTTTTATGGCAGCTTTTAAAAAGAAACACATTAGTAAGGGCCAGACCTTGGGTAATACATTACACAAAACTCGTTTGGAACAAAATATCAGTTTAGAAGAAGTCCAAAGCGCTACTAATATTCAAGCTAAATATCTAGTCTTCTTAGAAGAAGGTAATTATCAAAAATTACCTGGAAATATTTATACTAAATCTTGGATAAAAATCTACGGTAAGTTTTTGGGTTTAGATATTAGCGATCTATTGTCTGAATTCAAAATTGAAAAGTCTATTAGCGACAAATTGACTAAAGTAGAATCTTTGTCACTAAGCAATAAAGACTTTAGTAAGAAAACAAAATTTTTAGGACCGCGTTTGTTAAAAATTTCTATAATTGGTTTAGTGGTTATTATTTTATTAGGGTACCTTGCCTGGGAAGTAAACAATATTGTATCTGCACCAGAAGTAAATATTATACAACCAGTCAATAATTTCAAAACTACAGAGTCACATATCTTGATTATTGGTGAAACAGAACCAGAGGTGCAATTGACTATAAACAATGATCGTATAGTACTGGATGCCGATGGTAATTGGCAACAAAATGTTAATTTAGTAGCAGGCTTGAATAATTTGGAAATTAGTGCTAAAAAGAAACATAGCAAGACTAGAATTATAGAATTAATTATATATCGTGAGGGGGTAGAATTTTAAAAGTAAAGCAAGCATCACAGGCTCGTTTGCTAAGGAAGATGAAAAAATATGGCAAAAGCAAAAAAAACTGACGATTTTACCCAATCAACCAAACAAGCGGTAGAACAAATTCGTAGTCGATTTGGTGAGGGTTCTATCATGAAATTGGGTGAAGCAAAGGCTATGGAAATTGACGTGGTTAGCACGGGTTGTTTATCTCTTGATATTGCCCTAGGGGTTGGTGGTATACCAAAAGGCCGGATAGTTGAGATTTATGGACCAGAAGCATCTGGTAAGACTACCCTTGCTCAGCATATTGCAGCTGAAGTACAAAAAAAGGGTGGTGTAGCTGCCTTTGTAGATGCTGAACACGCCCTAGATCCAGATTATGCTCGTAAGATTGGAGTTGATGTCAATGAATTATTGATTTCTCAGCCAGATACAGGTGAACAAGCTTTAGAAATTGTAGAAACACTAGT